>DASYIS010000027.1:0-11710 GCA_035997375.1 Chthoniobacteraceae bacterium | reverse complement strand
CGATTGGAAGGTGGCGAGCCAGGTCACGTCGCGCTCGGTCCCGTCGGCGAAGATCGCGAGCACCTTGAGCGGCTGGGATTGCTGAAACCCCATCACCCGCTCCGCCGGCTCCACGCGCACCGCCGTCACGTCGCTCCGCTCGGGGAGCGTGTACGGCGCGCCCTCGGAAATCCACGCGCGCAGCACTGCGTACGCGGGCGTCCCCAACTTGATGCGCGGCCCGCCGGCATGCGGCACCGACGCCGAGGCCTTGCGCAAAAACAGGCTCTCCTCCGGCGCAGCCGGCATGATGCGCCGCCCGCGCGAATGCGTGGCGATCGCCTCGCGGTCGGCCTTGGGATCCGTGCCGAAGACCGAAAGCTTGAACCCGTTCTGCCCCTCCGCCTTCCCATGGCACGCCGAGGCGTTGCAGCCAAACCGGCTGAGCACCGGCAGCACGTCATGCGCAAAATCGACCGTCTCGCCGGCCGCGGCTAACGACGAGCCCGCGAGCCCAATCGAGACCGCGAGCAAGAGCCACCCGTAACGGAAGAGCTTCATGCGGTGGTCGTGGCCGGGGAGTGAGCCATGGGGACGAAGTTGAGAGAAATACGCGCGAAAGGCGAGCGCGCGAGTTGGACCGCGCCCATTAAGAAGAAAACCCCGGAGGCGGCGGTTTCTTTGTGCCCGGCTGGGCGCCACTACTCAGCGCGCGTCCCGCTCGATCTCCAAGAGCAGTTCGCGGGCGAAGGGGTTTTCGCCGGCCGCGAGCTCGCGCAGGGTCTCGATGGCAAAGTCGCGGACGGCGGGGTCAGGGTTGCTCAAGGCCGCTCGACAGGTCTGGTGATCGGAGTACCTGGCGAAACGCTGCCGAGCCTCGTCGGCGCTGCAGGTCTGGAGAATCCGTGCGTAGTCGCTGCGGATTTTCCCCTCCAGAAAGACGATATCGGAGAGGTCCTTTTGCCGATCCGTGTCCGCCTTACTCGCCAGGAGGTCGATCGCAGACAAGACACGCACTTCTTCCTCCGGCAGTGAGGCAGCGAGCGCCCACGCTTCATCGAATTGCGTTTCACTGAAATTGTTAGGACGCCGGAAAATGTCGAGCGCCTCCTCCAGGCCACCGATGCGGATGACCCCGAAATTGTCTACCACTTCCGCAACCTCCGAGGGTTGACACCGCCTGCGGGACGCAAGATCCCAGAAGTATGCAGCAGGGTACTGCTGGAGGAGTGAATCGAGCTGGCGAGACCATTCCGATGCATCGCTCAACGGTTCCAACCAGATGTCGCTATCTGTCGTCGACCGATCGAGCCCGTGAAGAATCATTGCGTGGCCGCCGAGCAGCAGAACGCGATGCCGGCGCGCTAAGTCGCGGATGTACGCGAGAACTCGGACTTCCATGCTTCGACATGCTGACGAACCTGAGCCGAGATATAGAACAAATCATCGAGGCTCCGCGGCGGATGCGGCAGCCAGGGTGTGCTGTTCGGCGGCGTGGGCAGCGGCTCAGGCAGTCCGCGCGCGGCTCGCTCCGCTTGCATTTTTCGCAGACGCTCGCGGCGATGCCACTCGGCCCAGACGCGCTCGAGTGGCGGAGTGTATGGCTTCATGTGGGACACAATGCGGCATTTTCGCTCGAAGACAAGGCCGCGCCGTGACCCGCCCGCCTCCTCGCTCACGGCTTGAAGTCCGCATGCGCCGGATTGCCGCCGGATTCCAGATACGCCAGCAGGTCGAGGATCTGGGATTCGCTCAGCACGTTGAGCAGGCCGGGCGGCATGGGGGAGACGGGGGAGACTTCGCGGCGCACGATGTCGGCGGGACGGAGCGTGGTCGTGGCGGGCAGGGCGAGGCTGGGGCGCACGAAGACGCCGGCGGCGTCTTCGCGATCGATGGTGCCGGTGATGCTGGTGCCGTCCTTGAGCGTGAAGGTGGTGTTGCGATACTTTTCGTCGATGACCTTGGAAGGATCGAGGACGGAGATGAGCAGGTCCTTGCGGTTGAACCGGCTCGCCACGGCGGTGAGGTCGGGGCCGAGGACGCCGCCGGCGTTGCCCATGCGGTGGCAGACGGCGCACTGCGCGGCGGCGAAGGCGAGCCGGCCTTTTTCGAAGGAGCGGCCTTGCGACACGCGATCGAGACGCGGGACGAGGTCGGCTTCCTTCCACTCCTGCACCACGAGTTGCGGACCGCTGTTCGGCAGCGTCGCGGGAACGACGGCGCCCTCGACGAGCGCGCCGAGCTTCTCGCGCTCGGCGGCGGTGAGGCCGGCGGACATCTCGGCGCGAATCCAGCGCAGCGAGCGCTGGTAGTCGCGCGCGCCTTCGAGTGTGTCGGCGCGGTTGAGCGCGGTGAAACAGACGCGCCGCGACTCGAGCGTCCAGCCGTCCGTGAGGTTGCGGAGGAACATGAGGTAATGCAGCAGGTCTTCCGACCGGGTCGCCTTCTCGAGCAGCGCGACGGTTTTCGGCAGCGCGCTGGGCGACTTCAGAAAGACGAGCAGCTCACAGAGCAGGTGGTTGGCGCGCCAGTCGGCGGCGGGATAGAGCGCATCGAGCCGGCGCGTCACGGCGGCCATGGTCGGTTCATCCGCCAGGCCGAGGCGGCTGAAGGCGAGCTGATAGTCGCGCAGCCCGAGGAGCTGGTCCTCGGGTTTCAGCGTCTCGATCGGCAGCGCGGCGAGGCGGGCGAGCATCGGTGCGAGCGCGTCCGTCGATCCACAATGCGCGAGCGCCATCAGGGCCGTCAGGCTCGTGACCGGCTCCTTTTCCGCCAGCGCGCGGTCGCGCCAGAGGCGGACCTCCTGCCACTCGAGTGCGATGCGCGCGGCCTGGCGGATCGCCGGATCGGCGCTGCCGAGCGCCGGCCAGATCTCGTCGAGCGCCGCCGGTTGCGGGTGCCCGTGGAAGCTCTCCAGCCGGTGGCGCACGGCCCGCGCTTCCCGCGCCTGGCGTTCCTCCGCCGCCTCCGCGGGCGTCTTGGCGGGCTCCATCGCGAGCGGCCCCGCGTAGCTCACGCGATAGAGCCCGGACTGCGTGCGGCGCCCGCCGGTCACGAAGTAAAGCGCGCCGTCCGGGCCGATGGCGGCGTCGGTCACGTTCAGCGGCTTGCCGGTGACGAACGGCTCGACGGTGCCCGTGTAGGTGGCGCCTTTGGGCCGGAGCTGCACCGCGAGGATGCGCCCATACGCCCAGTCGCAGATGAAGAAAGCGCGCCGCCATTTCTGGGGAAACGTGCTGCCCGTGCCGAAGAGGACGCCGGTCGGCGACGAGAGCCCGATGTTCACCGCGGTCGGACCACTGTCGGGGAAAAACTCGGGCCATTTGCTCGTGCCGCGCCGCCAGCCGTAGTCCGCGCCGCTCAGCACGTGGTTGACGCGCGTCGGCCGATACCACGGCGTGCCGGTGTCCCACTCCATGTCGGCATCGAAGGTGAACATCTCGCCCTCCTCATTGAAGGCGACGTCGAGCTCGTTGCGAAATCCGCCGGCGACGATCTTCGCGGTTTTGCCATCCGGCGTGAGGGCGTACACGGCGCCGGCCGGCAGCTTCACGTCGCCATCGAACATCTGCGGATCCCACGGACACGGAATGAGCCGGTCGTCGACCATCGGCCGCAGCGGCGAGTCGGGCGCGACCGGCGGGGGGACGACGTTGTTCCCATGCGCGACATAGAGGAGGCCGTCCGGCCCGAGCTTCACGTGATTGCGGCCATGCCCGACGCCGCCTTCCGTGTGCATCAGCTCCGTGATTTCGTCGAACTGATCGTCGCCCTTCGAGCTCCGCAGCCGCACGAGCGCTTTCGTGTTGTTCGCCACGGCATAAAGCGCACCGTACGCGTAAAGCAGGCCGCGGCATTCGAGCAGCGAATCGTTGATCCGTTCGACGTGGCTGATGTCCGCGGTGCCGAGGGTCATCCGCAGCAGCCCCTTCTTTTCACAACCAATCGTGATCCGCCCTTGCGGATCGAAGGTCATCGAGACCCACGAATCCTCCTCCGGAGTCGCCGAGCGCAGCAGCTCGATCTTGAACCCCGGCGGTACCTCGATCGTGCGCGGGTCCGTCGCCGCGCCGGCGTTCAGCGCGAGCTTCCAGGTATTGTAGGCGTCGGGTTGTTGGGTGGGTTTTTCGACGCTGGTCTGGGCGTGAGCAGCGGCAGCGGTGAGGAGACAGCAGACAATGAGTGTGCGCATGGGGGCGGGTAGTTAAGTCCGAATGCGCACCATTCGTTAGCTCGCGAACAGAGTTCAAAAACCTCTTCGCCCGTGGGCACCTGGCCCGGCCGCAGGAAGGTTTTGATCAGCTCGCCCTCCCCGCACACGATCAGTGCAGGGAAACGTTTGAACCATTTTCCTTCGGGGACAATGGTCGGAAGCTCCAGCCACCGGGAGAGCAGTTCAAGTTGCTCCAGGGTGATTTCCCGCTGCCTCACCCGCGCGACCAAATGGCGGTACAAGGCCGATGGCAGACCTTGGAGAAGAATCCTTGGCATCGGCGCAACCGAGTCCGTCTCACCACGTTGGGATCACCACTCCCTCATTCGGAAGTGGCGTTAGATTTCCGTAGAAGCCACGAACGATCTCGTCTTCAAGGACGCCTTGCTCCGCCGGATTGTTGGATTCGACCATCTTTTTCGCCAATTCCATCAACTCCTCAGTCGTGAGCCGTCCCTGGGCGCGACACTCCGCGAACCGCAGGACCTTTTCCCGCTCCGTTTCGGGCAGGCTATCGATCTCGGTCATGATCTCGGTGGCGCTCATGTGGTGCAGTCTAAGCAACAAACTTGCGGTTGTCCATGCAGGTTGAAGTCAGCCCGGACTCACCACGTTGGGATTACCACTCCTTCATCGGGAAGAGGCGGCTCATCTCCGTAGAACCCACGGAAGATTTGCTCTTTGAGTGCCGCCTTCTCCGTTGGATCCTCGGATTCCACCATCTGCCTCACCAACTCATCAATCTCGTCTCCGGTCAGCTGTCCTCTTGCGCGGCAAGCCGCAAAACGAAGCACCTTTTCACGTTCCGTTTCAGGCAAGCGATCGATCTCCGTCATGATTTCGGCGGCGCTCATGGGATGCACGTTAGTTAAGAAACGCCGTTCTGTCCACCCGCCTCCCTGGCCACCTACTCGGGCAGCTCCTTGATGAACACATTCCGAAACTGCACCAGCGCCGGCGGGCTGGTCCAGACGCCGTCCTTCTCCGCGCCGTGGTGTTGCAAGCCGATCGGCCCGCGCGCGGGGAGGCCGGGAATGGTCGCTTCCACCACGGTCTTGCCGTTGAGCACCGTCTTCACGGTTTCGCCGCGGACGGTAATCTCGAAGCGGTTCCACTGGCCAACGGGATTGTCGGCCTGCACGCGCGGCGTGACGGCGGCGCGGACGGCGGCGGGCATGGCCATGTCGCGCCGGACGCCGTACATCTCGCCGGAGCCGACGGGCCAGCACCAGATGTTCGACTGATACTTGTCGCTGCCGCGATTGAGAATCCCGGAGTCCGCGTCCGGCAGCGTGAGCGTGAGCGGCTTGCCCTTGATGTCGCGCGCCTCGGAGCCGTCCTGCAGAATGTAGGCAACGCGCGGGTTCTGGTAGGGCGCCTCTTTCAGCCGCCAGTCGATGATGAGCGTGTAGTTGCCGTATTCTTTTTCCGTCCAGAGATGCTTCAAGCCGGCGGCCTCGCTCCGGGCGTCGTAGTCGATCACGCCGCCCTGCGCCTTCCAGTGGCCGTGGTCGCCCTCGGGCACTTTCCAGCCGGTGAAATCGACGCCGGTGAAGAGCGAGACGAACCCCTCGTACGGATTCGCAATCTGCTCCGCCGGCGGGTTGCTCGAGGGAAGCTCCTGGATGCGAATGTTCTTGAAATGACACTCCGACCCCTCGCTCTCCAGCGCGAGGTAGCCCCGGCGCGGCACGCAGTTTTTCCCCACCGTCACCTCCTGCCCGTTCACCTCGAGCCGCAGCTCCCCGTCCTTCCCCGTGACCTTGTAATGGTTCCACTCCGGCGAGCTCTTGCTCAGCTCCGCACTCGGAAAAGAGCGGTCGCCGGCCACACGCCCGGTCGGCGTCATCTTCGCGCCCCAGATCGGGAAAAGGTCGCCGTGCGTGGTGTACCACTCGTTCTTTCCTTTCGCATTATAGCCGTTGTCGAGCACCTGCACCTCGATGCCGCGCGTGTATCCCGTGCCGACCGCGGGCACGCCATCGCCCCACACAAAGACGCCGCTGTTGCCGCCGACTTTCATGTGCTGCCAGTCGCACTCCAGGATGAAGTTCTCGTACATCTTGTCCGTCCGCATGTAGCCCGTCGGCGTCCCCGAGATGACGATCATGCCGTCGCGTACGGTGAAGGTATCGGGCGCCACGTTGACCGGCACCCAGCCGGTGAGATCCGTGCCGTTGAAGAGCGGCTTCCATTCCTCTGCGGAAGCCGCGACGGAGAGCGCAAGGAGGGCGAGGAGAAGAGCGGGGGTTTTCATGAGGGGGGAAGTAATCAGTAAGCAGTGGGCAGTCATCAGTCCAGAGGCGTCCGCAGGAGGCCGCACCGCTGATTTACTGCGCCGATTGAGCGTCGTTCTCGAATTTCTGATTACTGTCCCACTGATTACTGATAACTTCCTCCCCCATGTCCATTGCAACCAGGACCGGTGACGACGGCACGACCGCGCTGCTCTTCGGCCGGCGCGTACCGAAAACCGATCGCCGCATTGCGACGAACGGCGCGCTTGATGAGCTCAACGCCGCGCTCGGCCTGGCACGGGCCCACGCGCACGAGGAACTCGTGCAGGCGCCGCTCCTCGCCGCGCAAAAGGAGCTGGTGAACGCGATGGGCGAGATCGCCGTGCTGCCGGAGGACCGCCCGCGCTATCGGGAGAAGGGATTCACGCCGCTCGCGGAAAAGAGCGTGGAGGAGTTGGACCGCCTCATCGCGGAGTTGGAAGAGCGGCACGTCATCAGCTTCCGGCACTGGGCGACCCCGGGCGCGACCGTGGAGAGCGCTTTCCTGGACGTGGCGCGCACGGTCTGCCGACGGGCAGAGCGCGAGGTGCTCGCGCTGGCGGAGACGGGCGCGGAGTTGAACCCCGTCCTCCTGCGTTTCCTCAACCGGCTGTCGGACGCCTGCTGGCTGCTCGCGCGGTACGTCGAGACGAAGGCGGGCGTCGCCTAGCCGGCTTCAGCTCTCCGGCACCAGCTTCAGCAAGCGATCCACCATCGCATCCGCATCGACCCCCTCCGCCTGCGCGGTGAAGTTCGTGTAAATGCGGTGCCGCAGCACGGCGCGCGCGACGGCGCGCACATCCTCGACGGTCGCCTGCAAATTGCCGCGGAGCAGCGCGCGGCTCTTCGCGCCGAGCGCGAGGTACTGCCCCGCGCGCGGGCCGGCGCCCCACGCGAGATATTTGCGCGTGATCTCGGGCGAGGCCGGCTTGTTCGGATGCGTGGCGCTCACGATTCTCACGATGTACTCGAGCACATGGTCGCTGATCGGCACCTGCCGCACGGCGCCGCGGAGCGCCATGACGTCCGCGCCGGTCAACACCGGCTCGGGGGTGGCCATCACGCCGGCGGTCGTGTTCTTGATGATCGTCTTCAGCTCCAGGTCGCTCGGGTAGTCGACGTAGAGGTTGAACATGAAGCGGTCGAGCTGTGCCTCGGGCAGCGGATAAGTCCCCTCCTGCTCGATCGGATTCTGCGTCGCCATGACCATGAACGGCTCCTCCAGTTTGTACGTCTTCTTGCCGACGGTGACGTTCTTTTCCTGCATCGCCTCCAGCAGCGCGGCCTGCGTTTTCGGCGGCGTGCGGTTCACTTCGTCGGCCAGCAGCAGGTTGGTGAAGACGGGGCCTTGCACGAAGACGAACTGCTTCTTCCCGCTCGTGTGATCCTCCTCCAGGATCTCGGTGCCGGTGATGTCGCTCGGCATCATGTCCGGGGTGAACTGGATGCGCTTGAAGTTCATCGAGAGCGCCTTGGCGAGCGTGCTCACGAGCAGCGTCTTCGCCAGACCGGGGACGCCGACGAGCAGGATGTGGCCCCCCGCACACATCGCGATGAAGACCTGGTCGATCAAGTCCTCCTGGCCGACGATGACTTTGCGGAGCTCGGCGAGGACTTTCTCCCGCGCCAGGCGGGCGGTTTCGATCGAGGAGGGAACTTGGGTGTTGGGGGTCGTCATGGGCGTCGGGTGGAGAGTTGTGGAATAAAGGGCGCTATTCGGGAACGATGATTTCGAATTTCAGCTCGAGCCATTCCGGGTGCTGCGTCGTCTTGGGATCGGGCTCGGTCAGCGGCACGACACGCGTCTGCTTCACATCGGCATCGGCGTTCTGCCGCCAGCGATACCCGCCCGGGTACATGCGCGAGTGCCCGTCGACGAAGAGCCCCGCGTGCCGCCCCGCGCGCAGCCCGGTGAGCGGCGCGCAGAACTGATACGCCTGCGTCAGCTTGATGTCGGGCCGCGCCGCGCCGGTCGGTTTCAAGGCGAGCGGATGTCCGTCGATTTGCAGCTTGAGCAACTCCGCGAGCTTCGCGGCCTGCGCCGTGAAGTACGCGGCGGTCTCCTGCTCGGAAAGCCGGCCGTCGCCGTTCGTGTCCATCTCGCCGACTTGCATGAGCAGCGCGCGATCGGAGAAACGCAGGCGATAGTCGAGCAGCAGTTGCCCGTCCTTGACCGAGAACTCCAGCTCGCGCTCAACGTGATCGATCGGCGACTCGTGCGCGCGGCCATGCACCGCGAGCCACAGGCTGAAGATCATCGCCGCCGGGGTGCGCATTTTCATGGCGTGGACTCCGGCGCTTCACCGGCGTGAATGGCATTCTCCAGCGCAACCGGAAGCCGCCATGTGTCGAGCCCCGAGGCGGAAAGCGATGCGATGAGCGGCGACGCGCGCAACGCGCGGAGCCGCGGCAGATACTTCGCCGGCGCCGCCGCGCCCGCCGCGCGCACGCCGCCGAGGAGCACCGGAAAATCGGTCGCCCCGAGCGCGCTTGCGATGACCGGGTGATCGCGCCGGATCTCCGCGAGCGCGTTCAGGCAGGTGAGCTGCACCGCCGGACTGCCGAGGGCAAACAGCCGGCCCAGCTCGGAATCCATGGCCGCGTCGCCCTGCCGCCAGCGCGCCAGGACAATGAGCAGCCGGGCCTTCTCGATCGACTCCGGTATCAGGCTCGCGTCATCGGCGGGGAAGTACTTCTCCGGCGTACGGCCGAGCTGGTCCAGGCACGCGCGCGCCGCGTCCTCCCGGTAGCCGCCCAGCGCCCAGACCGCCTGTCCGCGAATGCCGACCGGCGCCGTCGTATCCTTCGCCAGTTCGCAGAGCGTCGGGAGGGCGCCCGGCAGCGCGCGCTCGCCCGCCGCGCGGCAAAGTTGCTCGACCAGCACCGGCTCGGCCGAGCGGTTGAGGAGGTCGGTGAGCGCCGCGGCGCTCGTCTCGCCGGGGATGTTTTCGAGCGCGCTCGCGAGCTTGAGTTGCACCGCGAGATTCCGTTCGCCCGCCAGCCAGCGTTGCAGCGCCGGCAGCGCGCGCGCGTCGCCGAGCGCGCCCGCCGCGTCGATCAGATTCGGCTGCGCCTCCTTCTGCGACTCCAGCAACGCAAGGACCGCCGGCACGAGCTCCGGCAGCGGATGGAAGGTCACCGCCTCCAGCGCCACGCCGGTCACGCCGTTTCCCGGCGAAACCAGTCCCCGCTGAATGATCGCGCCCCGCTGCGGCCACCGCGTCTTGCTCACGGCAAAGAGAAGGTTGCGCTGTGTCGTGGCGTCGTCGACGCGCTTGAATAGCTCCAGCATCGCCTGTCCGACGCGCGGCTCTGCGATCCACGACTCGGCGGCAGTGGCGAGCTTGCCCAGCACCGCAGCGTCGTTCTCATCGCGGGCGAGGCGGAGAAAATCCGGCAACGCCCGCGCGCGTTCCGCGTCGAGGGTTTGAGCGAGATCGCCCTCGCGCGTGGGCGGCGCGACCAACCGGCCCATCGCTTCCACCGCGGCGGCGCGCACTTCCGCGGCGTGCGCGCGCGATTGGATGAGCACGAAATCGAGCGCCTGCACCGCCTGCGCGTCCGCCAGCGCGTGCAGCAGCGCGATGTCGGTTGGCGCGTCGGCCGTGAGCGCCGCGTTGCCGGACAAAGCGCACAGCGCCTCCTGAAACGCCGTCAACGCCGTCCGTTCGCTGTACGCGCGGAACCACCAGCCGAGCGACTTCAGCAGTGCGCGCAACTTGTCGCAGTCAGGCGCCGCGTCCGTCGCCTCTTTGCGCAACCACTCGACGGTCGGCACAGGCGCGGCGCGCACCACGGCCTCGGGCAGCGCGGCCGGCCACGCCTTCCAGTCCAATCCCTTCGCCAGTTGCCGCTGCGCGTTGGCCCCCTCCGGCGTGTGGAAAACGCGGTAAGCCGCCGGCTGATAGAGCCGCAGAATCTCCGGCTGCAAACGCCGGCAGTTCGCCGTGAGGCCGATGACTTCATACAGCGCCTGCGCGCGCGCGGGCTGCTGCTCGTCGAGAAATTCCGCGGCGACCAGCGCCGCCGCGAGGCCGCGCTCCTTCGCCGCCTCGACCAGTTCGGAGGTGGGCCGGCCCGCGTCCGCCTCGGCAACGAGTTGCTCGATGATCTCACGGTCCGACCGCTCGCCGGCGCACGCGACGGCCACGGCGATGCACGCGCCCACGAGGTGCGTGAAGCATCGCCGGAACCAGGCCGGCGTGAGTGGCGGGTGGCAAATCACGGGGCGACGAAAACGTAGCGCGGCCAGTCCGGCTGCGACTTGTGAAACCAGCCCGGCTTCTTGGTCGGGCTCGAGTGATGGTAGCGTTCCTTGAGGTCGCCGTCCTGCACCACGGCGATCAGGCTCATCGTCTGCCCCGCCATTTTCCACGGTCCGGGCGTGCGCGGCGCGGGCTTGTTTTCGATCCAAGTGGCGGCGGCGGTCGGCGCGCCGATCGAGCGCCACGGGAGGCGGATTTCCGCCGTGTAGCCGGTGTCGACATCGGACTCGTCGTTCACCGTTGAGGGCTTCCCGTCCGCCTTCGGCTTCAACTTCACCGCCATCGCGACGGTGTTCGCGCCGTCATCGGCCAGCCACTCGTTGGGCTGAAAAATGATGTCGTAAGTCGACATCGTCGTCTTCGCGATCGGCCACGCGGGGTCGACCGATACGCACCAGACATCGTTGAACTGATTGAGCGCGTTCTGGTGCAGCTCCCAAAAGAAATGTTCGTCGCCAAACGAGACGAAGAACTCCGCCACGTCGACTTTGACCACGCCCTTCGGATCGTAGATTTCGCACCCCTGCCGGCGATTCGTCGGCGGCCCTTGCATTTCGTCCTTTGGCAATGCGACGAGATTCGCGTCGAAGGTCTCGTATCCGATGTAGAGGTAATTGTCGTCCCACGTGTACTTGACGCTGCCGTGCCGCGTGTCGCTCTTCACGCCGACCTTTCCATTCTCGAAGTCAATCGCCACCGGCGTCGCCTTCGCCCACGCGGGATCGTCGAGCGCGCCGTCGATGACGATCGGCGCGGCGGTCTTGAAGACCTCCTGCGGCTTGGGGACGTCGGAAGTTGGGTCAGCCGAGAACGCCGAGGTGCAGAGCACAACCATCGCGCACGCCCCTCCAAACAATCCTCGCAGCAACTGACTTGCGGGCCGCGCGCCCGTCCGCTGGCCGAAGGCCTTCCACAAGCCAGCCCAGGGCAACGCCCTGGGTAAACCGCGAGAAGCGAACAGCCCTGAAGGGGCGTCC
>DASYIS010000026.1:0-8506 GCA_035997375.1 Chthoniobacteraceae bacterium | reverse complement strand
GCCAACACCGTTGCCGCCGGCGACGCAGGTAAAAGCGTCGAGGCGGATGTCGACGTTTCGAAGGTTTTTGAAGCCGTCGATTTGGAGGCGAGTGATCATTTCAGCAGGACTCTAGCAGATCGAAGGCAATTGCCCATCTGTGCGTTGCCCAGGCGCGGAGCGGCTCGACGACGGTGGGAATGACGAGGCGCTCGACGTAGGCGCGCGGGGTGTAGTGGGCGCCGAGCTTGTGGCGCTCCACGGGATCGAGCGCGCGCTCCAGCAGGGTGCCGAAGATGGCGGGCTCGACGTCGCGCCAGTCCTTGGGCGGCGGCCTCGATGAGGAGCTCCAGCTCGTCGGCATCGAGCGGGAGGGCGTGGGCCTCGGCGAAAAGGTTGCCGTTGAAGCGCCGCACGTGGACATCGAGCGCATTGGAGAAGCCGCCAGTGTTCATCTTCACCCACAACTCCTCGACCTTGGGGACGAAGGTCTCCAGCCGGGCGCGGCGGCTGCGGAGGAGCTCGAGGAAGCTGGGCGAGGAAGCTGGGGGTTCCCGAAGCTGGGGGTCAGTCAACATATCTTGACAAGGGCGCCGCTTTACCACCGCTGGTGAACTCGCCCGCGGGCGTAGCGGCCGTAGATGCTGCGGACGCCGGCCATTTGATCCGGAGTCAGCGCGGGGAGCGACGCGGCGCGCGCGTTGTCCATCACCTGCTGCGGAGTCTTGCCGCCGGGGATGGCGCAAGTCACCGCGTCGAACATGAGAATCCAGCGCAACGCGAACTGGGCCAGCGTTGCGCCCGCGGGAACCAGCGCCCGGAGCTCCTCGACGGCCTGCAACCCCGCGTCGTAGTCCACGCCGGAGAAGGTCTCGCCGACGTCGAAGTATTCCCCATGCCGATTGAACTGGCGGTGATCGTCCACGGCGAATTGCGTGTCGGGCTTCATCCGGCCGGTGAGCAGGCCACTGGCCAGCGGCACCCGCGCGAGGATGCCGATCTTCTTTTGTTTCGCCTGCGCAAAGAACAAATCGGCGGGGCGATGGCGCAACATGTTGAAGATGATCTGCACCGTCTGGACGCCCGGATACTCGATCGCCTTGAGCGCTTCCTCCACGCGTTCGACGCTCACGCCGTAGAAGCGGATCTTTCCGGCCTGCACGAAGTCATCGAGCAAGCCGAAGACCTCGGGCGCGTAATACAGGTCGGTCGGCGGACAGTGTAGTTGCACGAGGTCGAGACAATCCATCTGGAGATTCTCGCGGCAGCGGTCGATCGCCGCGCCCAGGTTCTCGCGGTTGAACGCTTTCACCGAGAATTCCGGCAGCCGCCGCCCGACCTTGGTGGCGATGACGATCTCCTCCCGGCGCTCCTGCTTGAGCTGGGCGAGGAGCCGCTCGCTGCGTCCGTCGCCGTAGACATCGGCAGTGTCGAAAAAATTGATCCCCTGGTCGACGGCGCACCGCAGCGCGGCGAGCGATTGCGCGTCATCCACCGTCCCCCAGGCGCCCCCCACGGCCCACGCGCCAAAGCTGATTTCCGAGACGTTCCATCCAGTGCGACCGAGCGGGCGATAGTTCATAAAGAGCGAGATTGAGGCGGGGTGATGACCAAGAGGACAGCCGCCCGAGAGTATCACGAATCCTATCCGCGGAAAAGCTGCTTTGGCGGCTTCGCGGCGGCGGAAGGCGATCGCCGGCTTGGCGGTTTCGTTTACACGCAAATGCCTTGTCCTTCGCTTCCAGATTGGGATGCCAACGAATGGAGCGAATTGGAACGAATGGAGCAGCTTATATCCAGGTCCCCCTTGCACCCGGCGGGTAAAGACCAGCGCGCGCAATTGCCTCCATTCGTTTCCATTCGCGTCATTCGTTGGCCCTGATTCCCGTTTTAGGATGCAAAATTCAGGCGGACGCAGACGGCCACACCCGCGATTCCGTCTCACTCATGTACAACACCCGCGCCTTCTCCGCTGCCAGCAAGACTTCGCCCCTGGCTTCCACCACCATTCCGCGCCGTGACCCGACGGATCGCGATGTCCAACTCGAGATCCTGTTCTGCGGCGTTTGCCACTCCGATCTCCATCACGCCCGCGACGAGTGGCACGATGTCTTCCCGACGGTCTACCCCTGCGTGCCCGGGCATGAGATCGTCGGGCGCGTGACCTCGGTGGGTGCGGCGGTCGGCAAATTCAAGCAGGGCGACCTGGTCGGCGTCGGCTGCCTGGTCGATGCGGATCACACCTGCCCGGACTGCCAGGCCGGTCTCGAGCAATTTTGCCCGAACATGGTGCTCACCTATGGCTCACCCGACCGGCACCAGACGGCGGCGGTCACCTACGGCGGCTATTCCGACACGATCGTGGTGGATGAACGTTTCGTCCTCCGCATCCCGGCCAACCTCGATCCCGCGGCCGCCGCGCCGCTGCTGTGCGCGGGCATTACGACCTATTCGCCGATGCACCATTGGGGCGCCACGAAGGGGAAAAAGGTGGGCGTCGTCGGCCTGGGCGGGCTGGGCCACATGGGAGTGAAATTCGCGCACGCCCTCGGCGCGCATACGGTCGTCTTCACCACTTCACCCGGCAAGAAGGAGGATGCGCTGCGGTTGGGCGCCGACGAGGTCGTCATCTCCCGGAATGCCGATGAGATGAACCGGCACGCGCGCAGCTTCGATTTCATCCTCGATTGCGTGGCCGCGGATCACGACATCAACGCTTACATCAATTTGCTGAAGCGCGATGGCAACATCACCCTCGTCGGCGCGCCGGAGAAGCCGCTGGCCGTGGCGGCGTTTCCCCTCATCTTCGGGCGCCGCAGCCTCTCCGGCTCGCCCATCGGCGGCCTCGCCGAGACGCAGGAGATGCTCGACTTTTGCGGCCGGCACAACCTCACCGCGGAGGTCGAAGTCATCCCGATTCAGAAGATCAACGAAGCCTACGAGCGCATGGTGAAGTCCGACGTGAAGTACCGCTTCTCGATCGATATGGCTTCGCTGAAACAGTAGCCGCCACGCTCTGCGTGATGAGCGAGGCGGGGCTGGCTGGAAGCTTCCAGCCTGCCCGAGTACGACTGGCTCGCTGCTTTGGCCGCTCACTTCCACCGAAACAACTCGCTCTGGACCGCCCCGTGCACCAGCGAGCGCAGGCCGTAGTTGTCCTTGGCGGCGCTTTGCACAATTCCATCGATGGCCGGCTGGTCGATGCGCGTGACGGGCGCGCCGGTGGCGTAGGTGACGAGATGGCGGGTGACGCCGCGGGCGAGCTGGGCGGGGTTTTGGACGAGGAGTTGGCGGAGCTCGCGGATGTCTTTGAACGGCTTGCCGTCGGGGGTCTCGCCGCTGCAATCGACCGGCAGGCCGTCGGTCCAGGGCTGGCCGGGGGTTCTGTCGGTCTTGAGGACGCGATAGTTTTGGCGGTTGGCGCCGGTGACGTCGAAGCTCTCCAGCGCGAAACCGTAAGGGTCGAATTTGGCGTGGCAGGCGGTGCAGGAGCCTTGGCTGCGATGCAGGGCGAGCTGCTCGCGGAGGGTCTTCGCGCCGCGCGTGTCGGGTTCGACGGAGGGGACGTCCGCGGGCGGCGGCGGGATGGGGATGCCGAGGAGGCGCTCGGCGACCCAGACGCCGCGCTTCACGGGCGAGGTGTAGGTGCCGTTGGCGGTGACCTTCAGCACTGCCGGCTGGGTCCAGAGGCCGCCGTACGGCGAGCCGGCGGGAAGGCTGATTTTTTGGAGGGCGCTGCCGGTGACGCCGGCGATGCCGTAGTGCCGGGCGACGGCTTCATTCGCGAAGGTCCAGTCGGCGACGACGAATTCGCGGACGCTGAGATTCTCCTCGAGCACGCGCCGGAAGAAGGCGCGCGTCTCCAGTACACTGGAACGCTTGAGCTGATCGTTGCGCGCGTATTCCGGGTAGAGCTTGCCATCGGGCGAGGTGTCGTCGATCGCACGCAGGCCGAGCCATTGGTCGGTGAAATTGTCGACCAGCCGGCTCGCTTTGGGATCCTTCAGCATGCGGTCCGTCTGCGCCGCGAGCACGGCGGAGTCGCCAAGCCTGCCCTGCCGCGCGACCTCGAGCAGCGCTTCGTCGGGGGTGGAATTCCACAGGAAATAGGAGAGGCGCGAGGCGAGCGCGAAGTCGTTGAGCTTGCCCGGCTCCTCGATGACGCAGAGGAAATCCGGCGCCGTCATGAGGGTGACGAACGTCTCGCGCAGCGCCTCGTCGAGCGAGCCGCTGGCGTCGAACTGGGCCACGAAGAAATCCGTGAGTCCGGCGAGCTCGGCGGCGGTCAGGTCGCGCCGGAAAAAGCGCGCGCCGACCCGCTTGAATGTTTCCTCGGCGACCTTGCGCAGAATGTTGCCGGGCGTCTTGCTCCCCGCGGGCGCCTTTTCCCGGAAATCGCCGCGCAAGAACTGGTCGCCCGGGAGCGGCCACGCCGGCTCCTCGATGTCGACCCACTGGATGGCGAGGCCCGGTCCGCGGCAGCCGCTCGCCTGCGTGTTCTTCGGCACCGGGACGCCGAGCCCGAAAGGAACGAGGCGGATGTTGTCACCGACCGGAGCGAGATCGTTGAGCTCGGACGAGCTGAGATAGACCTCGCCCTCGACCACCGCCGGCGCACCGGGCGGCGCCTCGAAGACGCCCCGCAACTCGATCAGTTGAGGGTAGGCGCCGGTGTGTCCCGCGTAGACGCCGAACGGGAGCGGCTGGTCCGTCTGGTAACCGTAGACGGACATGCGCAGCCGATAGATCCCGGGCTTCCGCGCGCCGCCAAAGCCGCGCAGCGGGCCGGAGTTGTTGTCGGTGTTGAAAGAGACCTTCGTCACCTGGTCGGGCAGCTCGAGGATGTGTCCTTTCGATTGCTCGCTCTCCTTCGCCATGGCGCGCACGGTTCGCTTCGGGTCGAAGGCTTTCGGGTCGCGCGGGGCGGCGCCCGCCGGTTTCAGATCGTCGAGAATGTCGAGCCCGTCGGACTTCGGCGGCGCCGGCGCTTTGGGCGGCGCGGGTTGCAGCAGCGGCTGCAAGATCGCATCGGCCAGGGTTAGGTAGCCCATGGCGCCTTCCGCGGAGAGCGGCAGCGCCGCGCCGACCTTGTCGTAGCCATCGACCCGGCCATCGGAGGGGAGCTGCCGATTGACCGGCGGCAGGACGCCGAGGAGATCCTTGATCGTGTTCGCGTATTCGCTGCGGCTCAGCCGGCGGAGTTTGCTCCGGCCCTCGGCGCGCTGTTGCGCCAGCAGGACGCCCGTCAAGTCCGTACGCACCCAGGCAGTCAGCGCGGCGCGCTCCGGTTTCGCCGGCTGCTCCTCGTCCTTCGGCGGCATGCGGCCGCTCTCGAGCTGGTCGAGCACGCGGAACCAGAGATCCTTCTGCGCCGTCAACTGCTCCAACGTGCGCGCCCCGCTCAGGTCGACCTTCGCCTTCGGTTTCGCGCCACTATGGCACTCCGTGCAGTACGTTTTCAGCAGCGGCTGGATGCGGGATTGAAAGACCGCCGCCGCATCCTGGGCGCGGCCGATCGCGGAGGCCGCGAGGAGAGAGAGGCCGAAACAGAGTCGCTTCATACGGAACGTTGAGTTGAGCGCGCAGCGCGAACGGTCCGGGGAGCGCACGCGCCCCGCGTGCCGGATTCGGCGCCCTCGCCGAATCCCGTTGTGCGCGGCAAACGGTCTGGTGAGTTTGCACGCGCCGCGGGTTGAACGCTGCCCGGCGAGGGCGCCGGGCAGTACACGCGGGGCGCGTGTGCTCCCCGGGCCAAGGCTGCCTGCGGCAGCTCTACAACTGCATCGTTACGCTTCATGCGAATCAGACTAGGCCGTCGATGGTGCCCACGCCCGAGCCGAAGCGGTCGGTCTCGACGCCGAAACGCTGCAGCATGCTGACGAAGAGCTTGCCGAGCGGCGTGTTGCTCTGCGGGTCGCCGGCGATGTGCCGCCCGTGCTTCCAGCCGCCGCCCGCGAGCAGGATCGGCAGGTTGCTCGTGCCGTGGCCGCTGGCGTCGCCGAGATTGCTCCCGAGCAGCACCTGCGTGCTGTCGAGCAACGAGCCGGCGGCTTCCTTCGTCTCCTGGAGGGAGGCCAGGAAGTCGCGAAACGCCGCCATTTCCGCGAGCTCGATCTTCCGCAATTGCTCGATCTTGGCCGGGTTGCGGCCATGGTGCGAGAGGCCGTGGTGATCCTCCGTCACTCCCTCGATCGGCGGTTTCAGATCCATGCCGCGGATGAAGATCGTGACCACACGGGTGGAGTCGGTCTGCAAGGCGAGCCGGGTCAGATTGAAGAGCAGGCGGGCGCGGCCGACGTTGTCGCTACGCTCGAGGTTGTCGGGCGGCGCGGGCTCGGCGACGACCGGCTTCGGCCGCGTCACCCACGCCTCGTTCGCCTGGAGCTGAAGCTCCATGTCGCGCACCGCGTCGGCGTAGTCGGTGACCTGCTGCCGGTCGCGTGAGCTGAGGCGCGGCTTCAGGGTGGCGAAGCGATCGCCCATGCGGTCGAGTACGCTCTGGCCGCGCTTGAGCCGCGCCATCTCCTTCGCCACGTCCTTCTCGCTGCCGGCGAGAAAGAGGCGCGCGAAAATATCGGACGGCTTGTTCAGTGCCGGGACGCCCGCGCCGGTGGCGGTGTACGTGAGCGCCGTGCCGCCATCCTGCGTCGAGAGCGAGAGCAGCGGAAATCGTGTGGCCGCGCCGACCTGTTTCGCCGCCAGGTAATCGAGCGACACCGTGTTGCGAAAGCCGGCGACGGTCGGGCGCTTGGCGCTGGTGAGAAAGCAGGCCTCCGACGCGTGGTCCCCGCCGATCTCCGGATGCGAGATGCCCGAGAAGACCGTATACCGGTCGCGCAGCGCGCTCAGCCCCTGGAGGTACTCGCTCGGCACGTAATCCCGCCCTGCGTTCTCCGGAAAAAACGACGGCCCGTAGAGTCCGAAGCTCGTGCAGACATTGACCATCCGCCGCGGAGGCGCGGCCGCTTCCGCCGCGCCGGCCAGGCTCTCCAGCCACGGCAGCGCGAGCAGGACCGAGCTCGTGCGGAGGAAATGACGGCGGGTCTGGAGCGGGCTTGGGATGTTCATGCGAGGAACCTTTCGGCGCGCACATTTGCACGACTTGAGGTTCAAAGACAGAGACAAAAGCGAGCCACTGGAACAACGGGAGGAGCACGCCAGGCCGCTCTCTCGTTTGTTGGAGCGTCGCCTTTTGAGAAAGCCAAGCGGTCGCCGGATCGGTAAGGTGGAAACGCGCAAATGCCCGAAGATTCCACACGCTCCGCCTCCCCCGCCATCAAGCTGCGCGTCCGGGTGACTTGCGGGGAGGAGGATGCGTTCGGGCCGGGGAAGGCGCAGTTGCTGGAGTCGTTGCTGGAAACCGGGAGCCTCAATCGCACCGCGACGGAGATGAAGATGTCCTATGTGAAGGCGTTGGCGTTGGTGCGGGCGATGAATGCGCATTTCCGCGATCCGCTGGTCGCGCTGTCGCGCGGTGGTAAGCAAGGCGGCGGAACGCAGGTGACCGATCTGGGGCGGAAGGTGCTCGCGCAGTATCACACGATGCGCGAGGCCTGCGAGGCCGCGGCACGGCCGGCGTGGCGGCGCTTTCGGAGGTTGCTGAAAGACGAGGCCGGCTAGCTGGCAGGAAAATCCAAGCCACAGGGACCAAGGGCCAAATAAACGAAAGACAAAGGGCCAAAAACAAAGCTCCAAACCGATGTGGCGCGCCGCCGCGAACGTTTGATCATTGGCGCTTGGACACTTGGTCCTTATTTGGCCTTTGGGAATTGGTCCGTGGTCATTCGCGTCATGAACCTGCCGGATAATACAGCGGGATTCCGCCCGGCGTCTTCCGCCAGTACTCGATCAAAAAGGCCTGGCCTTTTTCGCCGGTGAGCCAGTCGGCCAGGACGCGGGCGCCGGCGACGTTCGCGCGAGGAAACTTCTTCGCGTTCGCCTCGATGACGACGTACGGCCGGCGCATCTCGGGGTCGCCCTGCACGAGCACTTCCATGGTGCCGAGCGCCATCTTGCCGTTGGTCACCGGGATGCGGCCGACGACGACATAGGCGCCCTTTTTCTCCGCGAAGGCGACGATCTCCTGCGGCGACGGGCTCTCGTCTTTCAGCACCCAGTCGCCCTCGGGTTTCAGGCCGGCGCGTTGCCAGAGCTTGTGCGTGAGCTCGCGGCTGCCGGGGCCGTAGAAGTCGACGAAGGGCGCGTGCGCTGCCGCGATTTTCTTGAGCGCCGCGGCGCCGTCGTTCATCCCGCGAATGCCCGCCGGGTCGCTCGGCGGACCGACGATGGTGTGCTCGTTGCGCGCCCACGGCCGCAGGTGCGTGCCGAAACCGTTGGCGACCAAGTCGGTCGTCTGGTCGCTGCTGTGCATGGTGAGCAGATCGACTTCGCCGCGCTGGAACGGCTCGGCGAGGACGGCCTTCGGTCCCGTCGCGACCAGTTCCGTTTTCCAGCCGGTCTCCGCCTCGAATTTCGCGGCGAGCTCCTGCCACATGCCGGTCATCGTCATGCCCCCGATGACGGCGAC
>DASYIS010000025.1:0-7533 GCA_035997375.1 Chthoniobacteraceae bacterium | reverse complement strand
GACGCAGGGCGTTGGGAGAAAGCTGGGTGCTCCACCACGCGGTGGCCTCCAGATCAAAGAGGGTCGCTTCGGTCGCCGGGGCGTTGAGCGTGCGCATGTTTTTCCATCGCAAATTCCACCCTCGCCCGCCGCAAAATTCGGCGCAGACTTTTTGCGCTCACATCTGCCCTACTGATTACTGATTACTTTTCTGTTGATAACGCGAGACCTCCGCGTGGAGCCCCTCGCTCAACCACTGGTTGATCATCTCCGTGACCCCGCGCCCATGGTCGCCGCGTGTGACCATGCGCACCTTGCGCTTGAGCACGTCGAGCGCATTCGAGACGGCGACCGAGAAGCCGCAAATCTCGAGGAAAGCATGGTCGTTTTCCGCGTCGCCGACGCCGACGACTTCCTCGGTCGTGATCCCCAGCGCCTTGACCGCGGCGCGCAGCCCGCTCGCCTTGTTCACCCCCGTCGGCAGCACCATGACGGCGCCTTTGTTGAAGATCACCTGCAGCTCGAGGTGCTGCGCCTTGATCGTCTCGAACACCACGCGGTCGTACGGCTCGAAGGTCGCCACGATGACGCGGCCGATCGAGAGGCGCTCGCATTGGGCGTCCCGCAGCGCTTGCGAAAACTCCGGCGGCGGCGGCTTGGCGAGCAGTTCCTCCCGGCCCGTCGCCGGCCAGTAGAGGAGCGCGCCGTTTTCGCCGACGATGAGGTCGAAGCGCGTCAGCTCGGGGAAGATGGTGCGCAGGTCGTCGATCTCGCGGCCGGTGACGAGGATGACCCTGCGGCCGGCCGCGCGCAGCCGCTCCAGCGCCTCCATCGTGGGCGGATCGACGATGCCGTGGGTGGCGATCGTGCCGTCGTAATCCGTGGCGAGTGCTTGGAAAGTGGGGGCTGCGGCTTGCGTCATTCCTGTTGTTAAAACGCGCGTGCGGGCGGGTTTGGCCGGATACGTCCGCCCGGCGGCGGCGGGCCGAAACTTATGCGTTATGACAACACTAAATCTCAAAGGCACCTGGAACGAAGTGAAGGGCAAGCTCAAACAGAAATACGGGCAACTCACCGACGACGACCTGACGTTCGCCGAGGGCAAGGAAGACGAACTGCTCGGCCGGCTGCAGCAAAAGCTCGGCCGGACCAAGGAAGACCTGCGCAGCGACATCGAGCGGATGTAAGCGTACCGCGAAATCCCCAGTCGAAACGCCGTGCTTCGCGAGGAGTGCGGCGTTTTGCTTTTTGGCGATCGGCTGTCGTAATCTTGCTCCTGCTCTTGATCCTAATCCTCATCGATCAAGAGCTGGAGCAGGAGCAGGATGCAGAGCGCCGTTTTGCGCATTGGAGTTTCCCCACCGTTGAGTTACGATGGGCTCCTCCCCATGAAACGCCTCACCTCTTTTCTCCTCCCGCTCGCCCTCGTGTGCGCCACGCTCTGCGCGCAAACGAAGGAGGAGCCGATCGACTTCAACAAGGCCCGCCAGCTCTATCAGCGCGAACAGAGCGGCGAGAAGCTGAGCCCCGAAGAGCAGGCCTACCTCACCCGCGCCAAGGAGCTGCGCGCGAAGGGCGGCGAACGGCCGGCCGCCGCCCCGGGCGGGATCGATTTCCAAAAGGCGCAGGCGCTCCGTGAGCGCTCGCAGAAGGGCGAGAAGCTGACGCCCGAGGAGCAGGCCTATCTGGACAAGGCGCTGGCGGCCCAGAGCCAGGCGCGCCCCGACCTCCGGCAGCGCAAGGTGCCGGAGCATCTCGTGCCGCTGACCGACATGACGGCGCAGGACCGCTACGAGGGCGAGGACGGCGGGCTGTATGGCGACGGCAGCAACACCCCGCCGCCGGCGCTGCGCCAGGCGGCCGAGGCGCAGCTCGCGCGCATCCAGCCGCTCGATGCCGCGGGCAAACCGGCGGCCGAGGGCAGGATCGTGCTGGTCTCGATCAGCATGTCGAACGCGACGATGGAGTTCTCCACCTTCAAGCGGATCGCCGATCCGTCACCGAAAAAGGGGAGCCTGCTCACGATCGTCGATTGCGCGCAAGGCGGACAGGCGATGGCGCAATGGGCGCCGCCGGAGGCGCGGCCCTGGACCGAGGCGAAGGCGCGCCTCGCCGCCGCCGGAGTCACGCCGGCGCAGGTGCAGGTTGCGTGGATCAAGCTCGCCAACGTGCGGCCCGAAGGCTCTCTCTCGGACCACGGCAAGAAGCTCGAGAGCGATACCCTCGCCGTCCTGCACAACGCCCACGCTCTGTTTCCCAATCTCCGCATCGCCTATCTCGGCAGCCGCATCTGGGCGGGCAATGCGTCGACCGGATTGAACCCCGAGCCGTATGCCTACGAGGGGGCCTTCCCTGTGCGCTGGCTCATCCAGCGGCAGATGAAGGGCGACCCTGAGCTCGCGGAGGCGAAGTCTCCGCTGCTGCTCTGGGGGCCATATCTCTGGGCCGAGGGGACGAAGGGCCGCAAAACCGATAAGCTCACCTGGGAAAAGGAGGACTTCGGCGGCGACGGCACGCATCCCAGCGCCGCCGGCCAGATGAAAGTCGCAAACCTGCTGCTCGACTTTTTCTCGAGCGACCCGCTCGCGAAGAGCTGGTTTACCGCGGGGAAGAAGTAGCGGGCGGCGACGAATGACGAATGACGAATGACGAAGGGCCGGCCGATTTCGTCATTCGTCATTCGTCATTCCTCCTTTCTGCCATAGTCTCGCGACCATGAAGCTCCTCCTCCCCCTGTTCGCCCTGGCCCTGGCCGGGGTCGCCGCCGAGCCGACAACCCCGCCGCTGCCACCGCTGCCGACCGCCCACCAAACGCGCACGCTGGAAGGCTGGACCGTGCGCGTTGACGAGCGGCTGCTTTCCGGTCCGGACTCCGCCACGGGCGAGCGCGCGCTCAAGCTGCTCGACGCGCGACTCATGGAAATCGGGCTGGTGATGTCCGCCGAACCGCTCGCGAAGCTGCGCGAGATCCCCATCCAACTCGACCTGAACCACGGCGCCTTGAAGGTGGCGCAGTACCACCCGAGCGCCGGCTGGCTGAAGGAGCACGGCTACAGCGAGCAGCTCGAGAAGTGCGTGCATATCCCCAACGCCGCGCAGTTTCTCTCGCGCTACGAGAATCACCGCATGCCCTTCGTCCTGCTGCACGAGCTGGCGCACGGCTACCACGATCGCGTGCTCGGCTTTGAAAACGCCCGCATCGCCGCCATCTGGGAGAAATGGAAGGAGGGCATGCGCGGCCATGAAGTCGTGCTGATGGACAACGGCACGAAGCGCGAGCATTACGGGCTGACGAACGCCAAGGAGTTCTTCGCGGAGATGACCGAGTCGTATCTCGGGCAGAACGACTTCTATCCCTTCAACGCCGGCGAGCTCGCGGAGGCCGCTCC
The DNA here is from genome assembly GCA_035997375.1 of Chthoniobacteraceae bacterium. Lineage (GTDB taxonomy): Bacteria > Verrucomicrobiota > Verrucomicrobiia > Chthoniobacterales > Chthoniobacteraceae > DASYIS01. The sequence goes on along the minus strand of DASYIS010000025.1, from coordinate 4,165 downwards.
GGACGTGTATAAGATGATGGTGGAAATTTGGGGACCGCTGCCGGGGCGGTAGGAGGGTGCGTTCTTGGTTCTTCGTTCTTGGTTCTTGGTTCTTGGTTCTTGGTTCTTGGTTCTTCGTTTCGGAATCCGCGCGCTGCACGCGAGGAACGAAGAACCAAGAACATTCCGCCCTGCGATAAGAAGGTGACGAGCACAGACTCTGCTCTTATACTCCCCCCTTTCTTCATGCCGACCTACGAATACGAGTGCGAAAAATGCCGGAAGGGCTTCGAGGCGTACCAATCCATGAAGGATGACGCCCTGAAAACCTGCCCGAAGGAAAAATGCCGGATGAAGACTTGGGGCAAGGGGAAGGTGAAACGCCTGATCGGCACCGGCGCCGGCCTCATTTTCAAGGGCTCGGGCTTCTACATTACCGACTACCGCAGCGAAGGGTACAAGAGCGCCGCGCAGAAGGATTCCGCGGCCGCGGCCCCGGCGAAGGCCGAGACGGCGACCACGCCGGCCGCGCCGGCCGGCGCGAGCACTCCGGCCACGCCGCCCAAGGAAAGCAAACCCGCCGCCGCGCCCAAAAAGGAGTCGGGCGGCCGCAAAAAGTCCAAGGATTGATGGCCACGAACCCTCCCCCGACGCCGACACTCAAGTGCAAGGAGTGCGATTACCAAAACGAGCCCGAGCGCGTTTATTGCCATAACTGCGGCGCCAAGCTCGACCGCTCGGTCCTGCCCAAGGAAGAGCAGATCCGCCGCGAGTCGCCCGACCGCGCGCGCAAGCGGATCATGAAAATGACGAACCCGGCGGCCTCCGTCCTCCGGCGGGAGCTGGGTGCGCTCGTCAAGACGGTGGTCAGCGCCGTCGTCGTCGCGATGATCGTGCAGGCCATGCGCGAGCCGGCCACGCTGCCGAAGAAAAGCGAGGCGCCACCGCGGCTGGTCGCGAGCGACCTCGGCAATCTCGCCGATTCGGCGACGCCGCTGTCCGGGTTCTTCACCGAGGACGAGATCAATACGTATCTCAAGAGCAAGGTCATCCCGAAGGGCTCCGTCCCTGGCGTCGAAGTCAAGCGCGCCTATATCGACCTGGAGCCGGGCACCGCGCGCATCGGCGTGGAAAAGTCGCTCTACGGCTATCCCATTTACATGGCCACGCTCTACCGCGTGGAGGCGAGCAACGGCGTGCTGGTCGCGGTCAATATCGGCGGCAGCATCGGCCGCCTGCCGATCCATCCGCTCATCATGGAGCGCGTGTCGCCGCTCATGTTCGGCTCACTCGCCGAGGCCCTGAAGCGCGAGTACGGGCTCCTCGGCAAGATGCAGTCCGTCCTCATCCGCAAGGACCGGGTCGACCTGGTGAGCAAGGGCAAAAAGTAAGCCGTGTTCGCGATGCGTGCTCGCCCGCCCTGCGTCCTCCCTTGTCCCTTCCGCCTCCTCGGGGGCGCCGTGCTGCTCTTGTTCCTGGCCTGGGGCGCCGCTGCGCTCGCGGCCGAGGCGCCGCGCGCCACGCCGGCGCGGCCGCTCGTCGATGCGTCCGGCAAAGCCCCCAAGCCGCCGCCCCCGCCCCGCACCATCAGCGGATCGAAGCAGTTTTTCGTCTTCTGCACCGACCCGGCGGCGCGCTCGCAAGTCGCCGGCTACACGGAGGAGATCAAGACGAGCCTCCTCCAGGTGCTCGGCGAGCCGGACCGCTGGAAGTACCCCATCCTCGTCACGCTGCAGAAAGTGCCGGCCGCGCAGGGGCAGCCGCCCGGGGTGCTCTCGCTCTACCAGTATGACGCCGGGCTCAAGATCCAGATCGACGTGCCGCTCGGCTCCGATCCTTCCAAGATCAACCTCCAGCGCCTGCTCGTGCGCGCGCTGCTGCTCGAGTTTTCCTACCGCGACCAGCCGCAGCTCGTGAAGCCCGGCCAGCCTTACGCGGAGGCGCCGTGGTGGCTCGTCGAGGGCGTCATGCAAATCTTCCTCCGCCGCGAGACGGGGCTCGATACGGATCTCTTCAAGCGCATCGTCGACGTGAACCGCCTGCCGCCCATCGGCAAATTCCTCGCCGGCCAGCCGAGCGATTTCGACGGCAGCGCGGTGGAGACGATGGACCAGGCGTGCGCGATGTGCCTCGTGCAACTCCTGATCGATCAACCCGGCGGCCGCGCGAGCCTCGCCTCGCTGGTGCGCCACTGGCCGCAGGGGACCGGTGATCCCATCGCGAGCCTCACGCGCGAGTTCGGCGGCCTGGCGAAGAACGAGCAGAACCTGCAAAAGTGGTGGACGCTCCACCTCGCGCGCTTCTCCGTCGCCGACCGCTACAAAGGCCTCAACAGCGACGAGACGGACAAACAACTCACCGCCGCCCTCCAGCTCCAGATCGCGAAGCAGGGCAGCACGGCGACGCAGCCCTACGCGCTCTCCGACTTCGGCGAATATCTCAAGCTCCCTGCGAGCAAGGACGCGCTCACGACGAGCCTCAACGCGCTCAACTCCCTCAACACGACCGCGACCGCCTTCTACCGCCCGCTCGTCGCCGAGTACCAGGAGATCGTCGGCCTCCTCCAGCGCGGCAAGACGCTCGGCCTGAAAGGCCGCATCGCCAAGGCCGACCAGCTCCACGCCGATCTGCACAAGCGGATGACCGCGATTAGCGACTACGTCAACTGGTTCGAAGCGACGCAAGTGAGCGTGCGCAGCGGCAAATTCGAAGGCTACCTCAAAGCCGCCAACGAGCTCGCCGAGCCCCCGCCCAGGCAGGATCCGCTGTCGAAGTACATGGATGAGCAGGCGAAGGGGCGGTAGGGGTGGCGTGATCATCTCGGCCGGCATGAGATGTCATGCGTCGAAAATTTATGGATGAAAAAGGGCCGGAATATCTCGCGCGCCGTGGAGCACGCGCACGAGGAGAATCTCCATATCCGTCTCGACGTAGAAAATCAGCCAGTTCCGAAATCCCGAACCGGAAGGAATCGCACGGTCCCAAGGCTTGGCACCAGATCGGACCATCGCAATCCACCCATTTCCGGCTGCGATCGAATCAAGTCGCAATCCCTTTGCACCGCGCCGAGAAAGCGCCGTGCTGCGGCCGGCTGCTCCGCGGCAAGCCAGACCGCGATCGAGTCGATTTCCTCACTCGCCAGCGGCGTGATTCGCAGCGGTTTCACTTACCCGAGATCGCGGTGTCGAGCGCCGCCTCCCGCTGCCGCCAGAACGCGTCATCCACCGTCAACGGTTCACCGGAGTCGATCCCCGCTTGGAGCAACCCGCGCAGATGATCTCGAATCGCCGACTCCTTTTCACGCCTCAGCAGGGCGCACTCGTCGGCGTTGCCAAACCCGCCGCGTGCCACCTGCTCGTCGACGAAATGTTTCACCTCATCCGGGAGGGTGAGCTGCAAGGTACTCATGGCAGCAGACTAGTAGCTGCGTTAGAGGGCCGAAACAACCCCGACTTTACAGCTCGCCGAACCCCCGCCGCGCCAGGACCCGCGGTCGAAGTACATGGATGAGCCGGCGAAGGGGCGGTGGGGGGCGAGACCTGGCGTGGCGGCGCTCGCCCCGACCACGCGCGTCTTACATCGATTTCGCCACGGCGGGCAGTCCTTCGGGCGCCAGTTCGAGCTCGGGCTCCTCCGCGTGCTCGAGGCGCGGGACGGTGCCGGTGGCGAGTTTCGAGACCGTCACCAGGACGGCGGCGACCAGGAAGTAGCTGAACGCCACGCGCGGGGTTTGCATGACGCCGATGTGTTCGCCGTGCATCAGGCCGAAGAAGGTCAGCACGCCGCCGATCGCGGCGAAGCCGGAGGCTTTCATGAACTTGCGGTCGGCCATGCAGGCCACGGTCGCGGCGAGGATGACGCCGCTGAGGATCGCGCCGCCGCCCATGATTTCGAGGCCGTGATAGAGGACGCCGACGCCCTGCAGCTTGTCGAGGCCGATGGCCGCGGCGTTGGTGCCGGCGAGGCCGAGCGAATTGTCGATGAGCAGCTTGCCCCACGCCGCGAGGTGCGGGGTGAGCGCGAGGATGATCGCCGGCGCGTGCGCCTTCGGCGTCTCCTGGAAGGCCTGTGCGCCGATGAGCATGCCGATGTAGAGCAGGATCGGCGAAATGGCGACGAGCGGGATGACGGCGCTCATCAGCGAGATGATGCCGAACAGCGAGAGGAGCAGCACCATGACACCCGT
>DASYIS010000024.1:0-17541 GCA_035997375.1 Chthoniobacteraceae bacterium | reverse complement strand
CCTCGCGCGCGGCGGCTATCCCGGCGACGGCTGGTTTCTGCGCGCGGAGACCTTTTACAATGTGGCGACCGACCTCGAGGAGCGCGGCTCGACTTACCAGGGCAAGACGTTGCACGCGCAGTCGCACGGCGAGGCGTTCCTCGCGTTGCTCAATCACCGCCTCGTCGGCGATGGTCTCTATTTCTTTGACGAACCCGAGGCCGCGCTTTCGCCGCAGCGCCAGCTCGCGGTGCTCACGCTGCTCCACCGCCTCATCCGCCATCGCAGCCAGCTCGTCATCGCCACGCATTCCCCCATCCTGCTCGCCTACCCGCATGCGCGCATTTACGAGTTCAGCGAGCGCGGCCTTCACCCGATCGAGTACGAGGAGACCGAGCACTACCGCGTCACCCGCGACTTCCTCGCGCAACGCGAGCGGATGATCGATCTGCTGCTGCGGGAGGATGAGGACGATGTGTAGTGCCGCCCTGGTTGAGGCGCGGAGCTGCGCGAAGCGCTCCCAAATCATGTGTAGAGCGCGGCTCTCCCCTGAGCCTGCGGCGAACGGGGGTGCCGCCTCCAATTTCTTGAGCGCCGCTTGCACTCGCGGCTCCCAAATTCGAGGACGCCTTTGCTTCTTCCGACATTTCTCGCGCTGGAAAGACGCAAGGAAATGGAGGCGGCACCCCCGTTCGCCGCAGGCTCAGTGGAGAGCCGCCTCTACACACTCGAACGAGAACTGGCGTACGTTCCGGCACCCCACGCATCCACGTTCGCCTTTTAGTTCCGGCTTAGCCGGTCCCAGGCTCTTTGGAAGTCTACTCGGTGGCTACTGGAGGCAAAAAGCACGGAATGCTGGGCAGGAACTTTGGGCAAAAGCTCACGAGCAGCACGGAGTCGGACTCCGCGGTATTGTAGTAAGCGTGGCCCAGCCCCCGCGGGAGCATGATGGTCGCGCCCGCCGGGACGTCGACCGGTCCGTTTGGAAGCTGAACAAACCCTCCGCCCTGGAGGACCGTCAGGATCAAATCACACTCCTCATAGGAGTGGGCCGCTTCGTGATCGCGCACCACGACCAGAATCACTTCGGCGCCGGTCTGGACGGCCAGGCTCGGTTTCCATCGCGCCATTTTCGGTGCACCCGCCGGCAGGCCGGAGATCTCCTCGCTCAGTTGGGTGACGAGGCTGTCCAGGCAGACTGGCGCAGTGCCCGGTAAAATAAATGAGTTAGACATAGAGATGGCAGATCTAAACTTTCATATAACTTCGTCAATGCACATTGCCGGCACCGAAGTGGAATTAATTAAACATACCCCCGCTCGACCCGCCCCCCTTGCCCCCAAACATGACTCCTGACGCGAGCCTCGAGACCCACCTGGCCGCGGCTGCGGAGGCCATCCGCCATGCCGAAGCGCTTCTGATCGGAGCGGGCGCCGGCATGGGCGTCGATTCCGGCCTTCCCGACTTTCGCGGGCCGGAAGGCTTCTGGAAAGCCTACCCGCCCTTTCGCGGGAAGGAGTTTGCCGAGATTTCCAATCCACACTGGTTCGTCACTGATCCCGCGCTGGCCTGGGGTTTCTTCGGCCATCGGCTGGGGCTCTATCGGGCGGCCATACCCCACGAAGGTTTTCAGGTCCTTCGGCGCTGGAGCGGCGAGCGGCCGGCGTTCGTCTTTACGAGCAATGTCGACGGCCAGTTCCAAAAGGCCGGCTTCGGCGAAACCGATCTCCTGGAGTGCCACGGTTCGATCCATCATCTGCAATGCCTCGGCGAATGCGGGCGGCCGATCTGGCCCGCGACCGACGTCTCCGTGGAGGTCGATGAAACCACGATGCGCGCCCTTTCCGACCTGCCACGGTGCCCCGACTGCGGCGCGCTCGCCCGCCCCAATATCCTCATGTTCGGCGACGGGGAATGGGATGCCTCGCGCAGCGCACTGCAGGAAGGGCGCTACGACGAATGGCTCGACCGGATGCGGGGCCGGCGCATCGTGGCGATCGAGCTCGGCGCTGGGCTGGCGATTCCGACCGTGCGCCGCCAGTGTGAAACTTACGCGCGGACGCTCATTCGCATCAACCCACGGGAGCCCGCCACGCCGCGCGGCGGCATCCCGATTCCGCTGGGAGCGCTCGACGCACTGCGCCGGCTGGACGCGCGCTAATGCGATGAAATTCCTCAAGCGCCATCCCTTCGCCACCGTCGCCTTTTTTGACCGCGTGGTCGCGGTCTCCTTCGCCTTTCCCGAGGCCGCGCTCCAGCCGCTGCTGGCGAAGGCGCTGGAGCTCGATACCTACGAGGGCTTTGGGTTCGTCACGGTCTCGATGGTTTGGACGAGCAAGCTGCGGCCGGCGGCGTTTCCCGCCTTGGCCGGCCAGGATTTCTTTCTCGCGGGCTACCGCATTTTCACGAGGCTGCACGAACCCGGCGGGCGCCGGCTGCGCGGCCTGCAAATCCTGCGCAGCGAGACCGACAAGCTCCGGATGGTCTGGCTCGGCAATGTGTTCACCCAATACCGTTACCGGCACGTCCGCGTGCGCATCGCCGAGGAAAACTCCGCCACGCGCGTGCAGACGTTTTTGACCGAGGGAGCGCCGACGCTGGATCTCATCTTCAAGCCCGCCGGCGAGTCCGCGGCGTTGCCGACCGGCTCGCCGTTTCCCGACTGGAAAACCGCGCGCCGCTTCGCGGGGCCGATGCCCTTCAGCTTCAGCGCGGAGGACGAGCGGACGATGGTCGTGATCGAAGGCAGCCGCCAGGATTGGGTGCCGCGGCCGATCGAGGTGGAGCGCTGGGCCGTGAGCTTTTTCGACGAAACGCCATTGCGCGGCGTGACGCCGATCCTCGCGAACGCGTTCGCGGTGGAGGGCGGCCCGTACCGCTGGCGCCGCGGGCGCATCGTGCACCTGGGAGGTGAGGCTTGAGCACGCGCGGGAAGTGGCAGGGCGCGGCGACGATCGCGCGGCTGAACTGGCCGTACTATGCGGCGGCGGTCGCAGTGCTGGCCGGCGCGCTGTGGGCGGCTTCGAGGGCGCCCGGCTCGTTGACCTGGCTGGTTTGCGCGGCGGCCGTCGCCGGCGCCTTCTGGTTCCTCGCGGGCTCGCTCGTCGTTTCGCATCTGGTCTACGATCGCTCGGAGCTTTATCGCTTCGGCTGGCTGGGGCGCATCTTCCTGACCGGGGTCGGTCGCCGGCGGCTCATTCTCTGCCACGCGGGGTTCGACGACTTCTCGCCGGTGCTGAAAGAGCTGCTGCCGGCGGAGTGGACGATCCTCGATCACTACGACCCGGTGACCATGACCGAGGTCTCGATTCGCCGCGCGCGCCGGTACTTTCCGCCTTCGAGCGATACGGTCCCGGCGGTCTTCGATCGCTGGCCCGTGGCGTCCGCCTCCGCCGACATGGTGTTCGGTTTCCTCGCGATCCACGAGCTGCGGAGCGAGGAGGAACGCAGCCGCTGGTTCGCCGAGGCGAAGCGCTCTCTGCGCGGCGGCGGGGTGGTCGTCCTCGCCGAGCATCTGCGCGACGCCGCGAACTTCCTGGCGTTCGGCCCGGGCTTCTGGCACTTCCACACCCGAGCCGGCTGGCAGCGCAGTTGGGAGCGCGCGGGGCTCCGCGTCATCGATGAATTCCCGGTCACGCCATGGGTGCGCATCTTTGCCCTGGCTCCATCATGACGCTGCCCCTGGTCCTCCTGCTGCGCCTCGCCGGCGCGGGTCTCCTCCTGCTCTCGGTGCTCCACTTCCCCATCGGCCGCCGCCTCCGCTGGCGCGAAGACGCGGCGCAGCTCACGCCGGTCAATGCCGCCATCTTCCACGTCCACACGTTTTTCATCTGCCTGGTGCTGGTGATCATGGGCCTGCCCTGCCTGCTCGATCCCCTGGTCTTCCTGGAAAAGTCGCGCGCCGGCGCGTGGATGTCGTGGTCGTACGCCGCGTTCTGGGCCATCCGGCTGTACTGCCAGTGGTTCGTCGATCGCGCCGATCTCTGGCGGGGCAAACGCATGGAGACCGCCATGCACCTCTGGTTCACGATTGTCTGGACCGCGCTCGCCCTCCTCTTCGCCGCCTGCGGCCTCGCGCAAATGGAGACGCCGCCGGCCTTTCTTTCGCGCTGAGTTCAGCCATGCGCCACCGAGAGAGCCCAGGTCCAGATCAGGATGATCAAGCCCAGATTCAAGGCGACCATTCCCCAGGCGGAAATCAGGAGATCGCGCGCACGCCAAATCTCCAGCGTATTCATCGCGACCAAGCCGAGCGTCTGCACCGCCGCGCACACCACCGGCGCCACGCCGGCGAAAACCCAAAGGCCCAGCAGCACTTCGCCGACGCCAATCACCTTGGTCAGCCGGCCCGCATGCCGCTCCCCAAGGATGCGCGCCACGATCAGTCGGTGCCGCGGGATTCGATCGAGGATCTTGCCATAGAGCCCGTGAAAGACCCAAACCGCGCCGATGAGGAAACCAAGCGTATGGAGCGCGGACATCGTGAAATGAGGGACCGCCGGCGGCGCAATCACGCGACTCGGGGGGACGATCAATCCGCCTTCGGGTTATCCTCCTGCGCAATCTTCCATTGCAAGAAAACGCGGTCCTCTTCGTCCTTCGCGCGGTGGGTTTGCTTCATGCGCAGCAACAGGCGCACGGAGGCGAAGGGGACGGCCACGCCTTGGTGGTCGAAGGTCTGGATGCTTCGCTCAGCTTCCGTGTAACTCACGCCGCACGCCGCCGTCATGACATCCACGAGTATTTCGTCCGCCACGCGCAACACGATCCAGTCCCGCAGATCCTCGTCCTCACCCAATTCGAGAATCGCCTTTTCCGGGAGTGACTCGAGTGCCCTCCGGACCCGCTTCTGGTTGTCGAGCGAATCCTCGATGAGCACGTCAATGTCCCCTGTGGAGCGAAAATAGCCGTGCTGAATCACCGCGAACCCGCCCACGATCAGGTAGCGCGCACCCTGGGTATTCAGGTTGCGGCAGAGCTCGACGAGGTCGGCTAAGGTCGGCGTGCGCGACTCGGCCGGGTTAACATCTTCATCAGCCATTCGTCCGCTTCCTCATGAGATTGGAACCGATATACGCCACAGGGCGCGAGGCGCCGACCGGCGGGCATTTGCTTCACCAGTTGGAGCAAACCATCCGCCGCCGCCAGACCGCCCTGCCCATACTCCGGCGTTTTGGAGCGCCTTCCCACGACTCGAGTTTTCAGCGCGTCTTGCACACAGACATTCTTCCATGACGCAGCGGATCGCGCCAGAACGAATCAATCTTCCGCGCGCTCCGCCTCCGCCGGCGCCGGCAAGGTCCGCAGCAGCCCGAGCGTCGCCCAGCCGGTGCCGAAATACACCGTGACGTAATTGCGGTGATCGGCGATCGCCCGGCTGACCGCCTCCCAGGAGCCGTCGGCGCGCTGCGTGGTCACGAGGAAGCGCCGCGCCTGCCGGACGGCGGCTTCGTCCGCGCCGACTCCGACGGTGCCGAGCGCGTAGAGCACCTGGCCGGTAGTCAGCGGATGGCTCGGTCCGCCGCGCACGAGCGGCCAGCCGCCGTCCTCGTTTTGCCGGCCGAGCAACGTGCGCCGCCATTCGTCGACCTTCGCCGGGTCGCCCAGGTCGCGCTCGATCAGCATGCGGAACGCGAGCCAGTCGCTCCGCGAGCCGCCCTGCGCTTCCTGGAGAAAGGCGAGCGCCCGCGCGCGTTGCCGGCCGAGCCCTGCACGCGCCGCCGGCGAAAGCGCATCGCCGAGCCGGCCCAGCGCGTCCAGGCCGAGCAGCGTCCACATCGTGTCGACTTCATTGGCCTCGCGTTTCGCGGCGGCCTTGTCCGTCGCGTCGGGCGGCACGATATCGAAGCCGGGCTCGTTGGGCGTGGTGCCGTCCGACAGCATCCACGAACCGTCCGGCCGCTGCTGCTCTGCCAGCAGTTGCTGAAACCGCTCCAGCGTCTTGATCTCCAGCCGCGGCGCCGGTCCCGCTTCGCGCACGAGCAGCAGGGTGTCGAGGAACCCGTCCACCATCTCACTCGGGTACTGGTTGTCCGCCGCGAACCCGAACATCCACCCGGACATCTCGTCGAGCTTCGGCTGATCGATCGCAAAGCCCCGCGTCTTCGCTTCATTCTGCGTCCAGACGGCAAACGGCGCGTGATGGCACGAGATGCACCGGACCTTCTTCTCGCCAAAAGTCCGCGCCCGCCACGCTTCCGTCCCATTGATCAGGAACGGCAGGCTGCGCTCGATGGCCGTGCGCACCTCCGGCTCCCCGGCCGGCGATTCGGTTGCAGGATCCGCGTGGGAGGACGAACCAAAGCCCACCCAAAGTGCCGCCAGGGCGACCGCAATGTCAAACGTGCCGTATTTCCTGTCGCGCACATTTTGGCGCCGAGCGCTTTTGGATGACGTGGGAGCTGTCACAGGCTCAACGTGCGAACGCTGGGCATCGCTGTCAATGGCAGCCTCCTGACGCTCGTTCCCACCGCCGGCCCCACACCACAAAGCCGACGACCGCCTTCTGTGGATCCCGCAGGGTGAGTCAAAGCGTCGGTTTCTCGAATGCCTTTGCGAAACGCATCCGGAAGCGCCGTCCAATCGCGTTTGGATCAAATTGATAGATCATGACGCGTGTCAGTGCCCCAAGCTTAGACCGTTATACAGAGCGAAACGCGAATTCCGATCGCTTGGCTCGACTGAGGAGTTGAACCACGAATGAACACGAATGAACACGAATCGCTGCCTAAGCGGAGCTTTTCCATTCGTGTTCATTCGTGTTCATTCGTGGTTTTTGACCTCCGGGATATCAAGGGCGCGGCCCTTGGCTAGTTAGCGCCCGGCGGAGAGCTGGCGCGGCACCTGCATGGAGGGGCGGAACGACGGCCGCGGAAACAGGTGCCGTGACGCAGTGAGCGGTTAGCTGCAACGCCGTGTTAGGCCGCTTCGCGATACCTCCAAGATGCGATCAAACGCCTTTCGGAGTTTCCATGCCAATTCATCCGCCTTTGCCGGGTGATTAATCTCGGTTGAGGCGGCAACAGGCCTTAGCAAAATTTCCGCCTCTTGAATGCCCAGTGCCGTCACGCCGAGTCTTCGCAAGGACTTCGCTTCGGAAATCAGCCTGAGCAAGCGGTCAGCAGCGTGGCGATATATGCTGGCACAGTCCATCGGTGAGCCAGCATTGTAGGCTGGCGCACCATGCTCAATTGCCAATCCGAGCAAGGAGATCAGCGTTTTGTCATCTATTGGCCGGCGTGTATTCCCGATAGCATCACACGCAGCGTCGAAGGCGGCGCATGCCGAATCAACGGCTGCGGATGGCGGCGGCTCAAAACGCCTGAGAAGTGCCGCGATCTCGTAGGTGAAGTTCGACAAATCAATGTCTATTTGATCGGGGCTTCCCGAAGACAATGGCGTACCATTTTTCGGCCTCATCTGAATGCAGGAAAGCCAAGGCACTAATTGCCACGCGCAGGGTCGAGCAATCAGCGGGAGAATTAGCATTCCGTCGTCAGCATGACGACATAGAAGGCGGGGCACCTCCTCCGTGCGGATAAAGTTAGATGCAAGAAAACTGGGCGAGATGAGAAGCACGGCCACTCGAGAGTCATCCATTGCACTGCCGAGTCGCTGAAACCAATCATCCCCGGCGTTGATTCGAGTATCAGACCACACGTGGAGAAGTCCTTCAAATTCCAGCACGGCTAAATGGGTAATAAGCTGTCGCTTCCAGCTTTCGTCTTCCTGACTGTAGCTAACAAATGCCTTTGTGCGGTTCATAAAAACGATAACTTCACGACCTAACGATCGCAAGTTCGGAGGTAGCCGCGGTCAAGGGTCCGAAGAGGCTGGTTTGGTGGATTTAGCACAGGGTGTGACGCCCGTAATGGTTCGCTGCAGCGCCCCGTTAGGCGCCCCATCCATGACTTGGAGGCTGACGGTTGGTTCACGTCGTATCGCTTTTTGGGGTTTCTCCGGTCTAGCAGGTGACGCGCCTAGCATCTTGTTGAGCCTCGTTGGCTGGTGTTTTGGTCGGTAAATGAACGGATGGGAGGCGAAAGTGACCATGTAAGCTGCGCGTCCTTTTTGCGGCAAGGCGAATTTCGGCCTTGGCGGAACGCGGTTCAGTCGGCCTATCAGCAGTTCATTCCCTTTGCGTCAAATATGCTGACCGAGACTCCTCCTCCGCACTCAGATTCAGGGACACCCCAGGCCGCGCAACGCGCGTTCTGAAGTGGTCCCGGAGGCGCTGGGCTTCATGGCGCACTCATGAACCTCACCGCGCCTGCAGCCGCACCTCGTCCAGCTCGAAGCTCGCCTGAGTCGGCTGGGTGGCCATGAAGACGACTTTGCCGGCGTGGCGCATCGTCTCGCGCCAGGAGAAGGCCGGCGCCGCGGGAACCCAGCCCGCCGCGCGCGCCTGCTCGTCTGTCCAGTCGTAGCGGATGGTGGTCGAGACGTTTTGCCAGTCGGTGCCGAAGGCCGGGAGCTTGTCACAGCCCCACTGCGCGAGGTCGCGCGCGAAGATCTCCAGGCGCGCCGTGCCGCCCGCGGCGGGCGCGCGGAGACGGGCGGAAATCGTCAACTCGTCGCCCCCGAGCAGCCTCGGCCAGTCGCCTTCCAGCGGCGTGCCGGAGGCGATGGGGCGCTGATTGTTGCCGCGCGAAATCGTGACGTACCCTTCCGCGTGATGCTCGAGCTTGTCCACGCCCTTCCAGCCTTGGGCGTCTTTGTCAAACGAGACGACCACCGGTTGCGGCTTGACCGCGACGCGCGGCAGCGGCGCCGGCGGCTTCAGCGGAAGCGCGGTGTTCACCAGGGTGTAGCCATTGATCGCATAGAGCCGCGCGCCCGGCGCAATCGTGAGACGCAGGCGGACGCCACCGGCCTCCGGCAATTCCTCCGACTTCACCTCGCCATCGGCCGAGAGGCGCAGCGGCTCGGCGGTCGATCTGAGGAGCGTGGTCGTGAGCACGGCCGGCTTGCTCCCATCGGCGGACTCATATGCGGCAAAGCCGTCTTCCCGCAGCCGCGCGAGGCAGAGATCGCCCGAGCGCTTCCACCCGAGATGCACGATCGGGCTGCCGCCGTAGTAGATCAGCAGCTTGCCATCCTGCACCACCGGCGGGCCGGCTTGCGCGTAAATGCAGCCGCCGTCATAGCTCTCCTTCGCGCCATTCGGGAGAAACGGCCGGCCGGGTGCGACGCGCTCCCAGTGGATCGAGTCCGGGCTCCAGGCGAGCTCGCAATCGACCCGGCGGTCGGTGCCGACGTGGTACATCATCAGGTAACCGAGATAGATGCTGCCATACGGGAAGACGGTGAGCGCGTACGTCTGGTGCGCGCGCCCCTCCTCCAGCGTGCTGCGCAGCACGACGCTCCGCCCCTGCCAGTGCTGGAAGTCGTCGCTCTCCAGGCGCGTCACCAGCCGCTCGCCGAACGAGACCTTGGTAAACCAGAGGTACTTGCCCGAGCGCGGGTCGAAGAACGCGTTGTTGTGCGTATCGCCTTGCTGCGCGGAAAAGCCCTCCATCTCCATCGTCTCGCCCCAACGCACGCCGTCCGGGCTGAAGCGCGCGCGCGGTTTCCCCTGCCCCACGTCGAACACCATCTTGAAGCGCCGCGCCCGATCGGGGTCGTGCTCGTCCTTGAAGACGCCGACATTCGGGCAGTCGCGCGTGACGATGTTGTTCGCCGCGCTGCCCGCGAACTTGTGCAACCCGAGCGCCGGCTTCGTCCATCCGAGCCCGTCCTTCGAAGTCGCGTAGAGCAAATACCAGCCGACGTCGTGAACGGTCGCCGGCCCGTCCATCTGCGCGATGACTTCCTTGTCCGCCAGCACGTCCTTGTACCAGAGTTTCCACGTCCGGTCCGCCGAATCCCAGAGCACGTTCGGGTAGTAATTGTTCGTCGCATTTTCCCACGGCTGGTCCGACCGCAGCAACGGATTGCGCGCCTCCTTCTCCGGCAGGCAATCCAGCAGGCGGGCGTTCTCCGCATGCTCGACGACGCGTGTGTCGAGCATGAGCAGCTTCGCGGGATCCGGCGGCACCAGCCGCGGATCGCCGGCGTGTACAGCGGCGGCCAGGAGAAGAAACGCAAATGCGGGGAGGAGAGGTTTCATATCAAGGTTTTGCCAGCTTGCTCAGCGCACCGGCCTCCGCGCCGACGCCCTCGGCGCGCGGCTCGGCGGCGCTCCAGCGCGAGGTGCTTTCGCTGCCGAGGAGCTTTTGAAATTCCGCAAAGCTCGCCGCGGTGAAAGTCGCCTGGTCGACGCGCAGGCTGCGCAGATCGTACACATTGCCGACGCCCCGCCAGGCCACGTCTTTCCAGACCATGAGCTCCGGCTTTGGCTCGCCGGTCACGACGCAGTGCCGGACGGTGATGTCAGAGCCCGGCGTCGCCTGCACCGCCAGGTTCTCGAACGTGCAGCGCTCCAGCTCGAGCTTCGCCCCGGCGCTGATGCGGAGCTCCTGCGGTTGCCCGGCCGCACGCCGCACCAGGACATTTTGGAAACGCACCGTACACGTCCCCTCCCCCGGTCCATCCCGTCCGACGGACAGCGCCCGCGCGGCGCTCGATTCCACGAGCGCGTTTTCGATGCTGTGCGAGCCGTGGCTGATGAAGAAAACGTCGTACCCGAGGCAGCCGCGGATGAAGACGTTCCTGTAGTGCGTGCTGCTCGTGCCCACATCGCAGAGCCCGGTCGAGTTGCCGATGCTGGTGAAGCCGTCGATCCGGCACTCGGCGGACTCGTGCGCGCTGAACCCATCGTCGCCGCACTCCAGCGCGGTGATGTTCTCGAAGACCAGGTCGCGCTGATCGCCGTGAATGTTGAAGCCGTCATTGTACACATGCGTGGCGACGACGTTGCGCACGACGAGATGCGCGCACGGGCCGCCGAAGCTCACGCCCGCCGAACGCAGCGGCGCCTCGATCTGCGCGTCCGCGAGCGACTTTGTCGGTTCGAGCTTGATGAAGAACGCGCCGGTGACCGGCGCCGCGTCCCACGGTTTCCCGTCCTTGCTCTCGCGCGTGATGGGCGCCACGGGGACGAAGGTCCACTCGCCCGGCAGCAGATCGGAGGGCTGCTTCAGCTCCGCGCTCGGGCCTTTCGACGTGCGGCCCATGTGATTCATCCTGCCGTCGAACACGAAGAACCAGCGCATGAGAATCGCCGAGTCCATGCGCAGCAGGTGATCGTTGCGGTAAAGCCCAGGCTCCACCATCTGCCAATCCTCCGGCTTCAGCGCGTCCGCGCCGTCGAGCGTCGCGCCGTGGCCGTCGAGCACGATGGGCCGCCCCGGCGCGCCCACCTTGTTGGCAAAGATCGCGACCTCCTTGTACCGCACCGGCGCGAGGTGGACGGTGTCGCCGGCCTGCGCCAACTTCAGCGCGCGGGCGATCGTCTTCACGGGGCCCGCGACGCCGTCGTTGGCGTCGTTGCCGGCGCTCGGGTCGACCTGGAGGTCGCGGCCGGCGGCGGACGCGACGAGCAGAAGGACAGCGAACAGAGGAGCGCGAAGCATGCGGACGGGAAAAGGAAGGACGAAGGACGAAGGGGGTGAAGGCGCGAAATTCGTCATTCGTCATTCGTCATTCGTCATTCGTCATTCGTCATTCAAAAATGTCCCCGCCGGGAGTCGAACCCGGATCGAGCGTTTAGGAAACGCTTACTCTATCCATTGAGCTACGAGGACTGCTGAAAGTGAGCTACTTACACCGAATACCGCGTCTATTTTGCGGAAAGTTCTCCCAAAAGTTCTACCGCGTCCAAGATCGTTCGTATTCGTCCGGGAAGGTTTGCACCCGCTCCGACGAATTGCAATCCTCAACCGACCCACGGGCCGAAAGTGAGCCGCCTCCCCTTATCCCTCTGCGGATCCAGGGATTCGATTGCTGCTTGACGTTCGCCGAACGGCCAGAAATCGTGCTCGGCATGGCTCCTGAACCAAGCTACAACCCTCCCAGTGCGCCTTTGGCCACGGAAAAAATAAGAATCGACCGGAAGATATTCTTTGTTGATTTGAAGGAAAATCAACGCGGTCGCTTCCTGAAAATAACGGAGGACGTGGGGGGCCGGCGGGACACGATCATGCTTCCCCTGGAAGTTCTTCCGGAATTCCTGGAGTCGCTCCGGCGTTTGGCCGAGTTCGAAGCCGCGCTTCCTCCGGCGGAGTGACAAGTTTCCGGTGCGTCTGCGGCGCGCGTGATCGGGCGACGAGCGAACATCGCACTTCAGGACCGCCGCAGCAGGTCGAGGTAAACCGCAGTTTGGCAGGGGGCAACAAAAGCATGCACGGCGCCCAGCCAGTGGGAGGGGATATCAGCCGCCAGTCGCTGCATCGTCGAAGGGGTGCGGCCATACACCGCGGAGCCATCGCGCCGGCTCACCGAATGGCCGCCCTTGGAAAAAGAGAGAAAGTTGCCGGCGAGGAGACGGCCGCCCGGGTGGAGCATTTCAAACAACATTCTCGTCAGCCGGCGGCAGAAACGTTCGTCGAAGGCTTCATAAAGCCCATCCGAGTAAATGAAGTCGAAGTGTCCCAGCTCCCGAGACCAGGACAGAATCGTTTGCGCCGAGCCGCGGATCGTCTCGACCCCAAGATGGCCGAGGGTTTGTGAAACTTCGGCGAGCGCTTGCTCGTCGGGATCCACTCCCACCAGCCGCCCGAAAAAGCGATGTTGAACGGCGGACGAGAGCGATGCTTCGGGCATTCTTCCGCAGGCCACCGAAAGGATGTGCGCGGAAGAGTTGATCGCGCAGATCGCATTGATTTGCTGCGCGTGGAACTCACAGCGGCGCGCCGCGCCGGCGGCGGTTTCGCGCGGCAGAGCCCACCGCGAGGCCTGTTGAATGAGGGTCGAGGTCACTCTGGAGCAGGGTGCGAACTGGTCGAGTCGCCCCCCTGACCCTCGCGAGGGCCATGGGAAAAGACTGTCGACACTTTGGGTGCAAGCACCCCAGCGGTCGACAGTCTTCCCCGGCCTCTCGCTCCACAGCGCCGCGATCCGCTTGCTGCCTCCGAAAATCGGGCGGCCCATCTCCCGAGCAGACGACCGGCCGCTGGGAGCGGCCGACGCGTGGGAGCTCGAGAAAGGAAGGGCATGCACTCTCCTTTTGGGAAAAAGGCGGATCTTGTGACCAACTATTTTCCGCGACCGCGCGCGACCTTCTCCACGGACCGCGGACTCAGATCCGGAGCGCGTTCCGAAGCGCCAGGAGTTCTTCGGCCACGTCGTCTTCTGTCGGGTTGATCAAGGTCGCTTCGATCTTGCGTGAGAGCACGGTGCGAAACTTTCGCCGGAGGCGGCTCACGGCCTGGCGGGTCGCTTCTTGCGTCAGCTTCAGTCGGAGCGCGGTCTGCGCATAGGAGTCCTCGGGTCCATTTTCCAGGGAGAGAAACGGCTCCAATTCGCCAAACTGCTCATGCCGGCCGGCCGCCGTCTCCTCGCTCCGCAGCTTCTCCAGTGAGCTCTCGATCACCGCCAGCGCCCAGGTGCGCTCGAAGATCTTCGCCGGCGTCAGCGTCTCCACCGGTTCGTGCAAATAGCGGTTCTCCGCACGTTCCAGATCGAGCGAAATCATCTCGCATCCTCCGCCGCGGCGTTGCGCGTGATTGCGGTCATGCACGTCGCGCAGATGACGTTGAAAAGCGGTGAGCAGAAAGGTGCGCAGCTTCCCGACTTGTGGATCGGCGACGGCAAACAGATTTTTTTCCAGGAGATAAGCAAAAAAGCCCTGGGTAAGATCCTGGGCATCGTGCGGGCCGTGGCCATACCGGCGCGCAAACGCGAAGAGCGGGTACCAGTAGTCGGCGCACAACTGGGCCAGCGCCTGGCGGGCGGCTGCGGGATCGACGGACTCCCGCACGCTCCGAACGAGCGTCCAGCGCGTTTCCGGAAAGTTCGATTGAGCGGTTTGGGAGTCCATGGGAGGTGCTGGTTGTACCACCCCGTGCGCGAAGATCAATGGGTTAGCTTTCTTCGGAACGCGTTCAGCTTCAACGCCTCGTGACGGATCTGAGTCGAGGCAGCCGCGCTTGTCCTTGCCGGGTGGGAGCGCCCTTTGTTAGCCTCCGCTCCATGTTGGTCCCTCACACCGAGCTTATCGGCCTGCTTGGCTCCCGCGAAGTCTTTCGCGAGATGCTGCCGCCCGGTGAATATGTGATCGGGCGGGCGGCCGAAGCGCGGATCATGCTCCCCTCGGAGAAAGTGTCACGCCGCCACGCGCTGCTCACACTGAATTACTTCGAGTGGCTGATCGAGGATTTTGGCAGCGCGAACGGGACGCGCGTGGGTGGGCAGCCGGTGAAGGATTGCGCGCAGATTTTCCCGCAGCAGGAGGTGCAGGTGGGCGACGTGAACCTGGTGCTGCGCCGGCCACGCATGGAGGAGACGGGGGATGCGCTGACGCCGCAGGCGCTCGCGCTGATGCAATACCTGCCGCGCGAAATGCGCGGGGAACGCAAATATCGCGTGAAGGGAATCATTGCCGCCGGCGGCATGGGGGTGGTGCTGGAGGCCGAGGATGTGGCCACCCGGCGCTCCGTCGCGATGAAGACGCTCCGGGAGGCCAGCTCCGCGGAAGATACGGCACGCTTCATCGAGGAGGCGCAGATCACCGCGCAACTGGAGCACCCGAATATCGTGCCCATTTACGAGGTCAACGTGAACGAGCTGGACCGCCCTTTTTACACGATGAAGCTGGTGCGCGGCGAGTCGCTCAAGCAGGTGCTGCACCGCCTGGAGTTCGACGGCACCTGCGCGATCGACCAGTATCCGCTCAGCGAGTTGCTGGTGATCTTTCTGAAAGTTTGCGACGGCATTGCCTACGCGCATTCGAAGGGCGTGGTCCACCGCGACATGAAACCGGAGAACATCATGCTGGGCGAATTCGGCGAGACGGTGATCATGGACTGGGGCCTGGCGAAACCGCTGACGTATCGCATCGACGGCGCGGCCTCGCCGGATAATCCCCGTACGCTCGTGACCTCCGCCCGCTCGGGGGGCGCCGAGTTTACCACGCTCGACGGCACGGCGCTCGGCACGCCGCAATTCATGTCGCCGGAGCAGGCGAGCGGCTCCTCCTACCGAGTCGATGGGCGGGCCGATGTTTATGGACTCGGGGGGATCCTTTATAACATCCTGACGCTGCAGCTTCCAGTGACCGGGCGGGACCAGGCGGAAATCCTGGAGCGGGTGGTGACGGGCCAGATCACCCCGCCGGAGGAAGCGGTGTTGGGACGAAAACTGCCGCACTTGCCGGTCGGACGACCGCCGGGGGACCTGGTGAGAGCCTGCATGAAAGCGTTGTCGCTGAAAGTCGAGGACCGGCAGTCCTCCGTCCGCGAGCTGCAGGCGGAAGTCCGCGCCTATCTCGCGCCGGGCGGGTTGCCGGGGTGGTCCGGGGTGGTCCGGTATTTCGGTGGCCGCAAGCCGGAGGCGCCGGTTCGAGACCTCGCAAAACGATGAACAACCGCCCTTCCCACCACCCGTCAGCGCGCCGGCTCCCGAGCAAGCTCACCGGCTGCGCGGCACTCGGGTTGCTCCTCGTCTCCTGCGCGACTCGTCAGACGGCGTCGACGGACCTCGATGCGCCGATCTTTGGACCGTCCCACCCCACCACGTACATCGTGGCACCGACCGATGACGTGGTCCACGCGCGGGACCTTGCAAAAGTCGCCCGCATCCTGCGCCGCTACAAGACGCTGGAGGCCGCCGAGCGCGCCCTCGTGAAGTCTTCCGTGGCGAAGCGCCTGAACGGCTTGATCGCCCTGGAGGTGCAGCGCGTCGAGGTCCGCCACCGTGCGGAGCGCGCGGAAATCTCCCGCCTCCCGGATCGCGCGGAGGCGGCGAAACGGCTCGCCGCGTTGAACGAAACGATCCGCCGCGAAGCGACGGAAAACGTGATCAAGCGCCTTGGCAACCTGGTCGCCGTGCCGCTGAAAACCTCGGACAATCGCTCGGCGGTGGCGTTTGCCCGCATCGGCGGCAAGACGATCGAGGTCGCGGCGGACGCCGGTGAGCTCGATCGTCCGATCGCTTCGCTGATCGAGGGGGAACGGGTGCAGACGGAGGTCGGCCGCACCGCCGCCTTCATGGAGGCGGCGCCCACGGCCGTCGCGGCCAGCCGCTAGCCAGGCCGACCATGGTCTCGGTGTTTTGTCTTGTTTAGGGGCGCGGAATACTGGTAACTGGGTGCCGCCGATCTTCGGCTTCCTATGATGACCGCTGAACCGCCTGCCACCTTGTTCACGGAGTTTCCCTCCATCACCTCCGAGCCTTCCCGCACCCCAAAAATCGCCGACATGTATGACGCGACTTTTGGGCCGGCCAAGTTCCTGGCGCAATTTCGGAGACCTTACGAGGCCGCGGCCTATGAGCCGTGCTTTGCGGGTTCCGGCGACCTGCGCGCGGGTGAGCGCCTGGAGAGGCGCACGGGCCTGTTCAGGTTTCCCAACGGAGACAAGGTGCGCCTGGACCGCATCTATCGGCTCTCGGACACGGAGGCCGATTTTGAGCTTTCGCCCACAGAGACGCCGGAATCGGTGCGCCCGCTGGATGAGGGTGGCGGAGCGCTTCTCTGGTCGGCCGCGATGTTCGCCGGGCACGTGCTCGTGCAATGCAAAGCAGACGTCGCGCGGGAGAAGGCGGAAGCCATCCTGGCCCCCGGCTATTCGCTCGAGCCGACGCTTTCCGCGCTCTGCCGCGGGAGCTTTCCTTCCGACGCTGAAGACGAATTCGCCCTCGAGGCGGCGCTCAGTTACTACAATTCGCTGGACCTCGTCGCGTTCGCGGAGCCGAACTTCGTGGTCGTCCCGCAGTCAG
This sequence comes from Chthoniobacteraceae bacterium, assembly GCA_035997375.1. GTDB lineage: Bacteria > Verrucomicrobiota > Verrucomicrobiia > Chthoniobacterales > Chthoniobacteraceae > DASYIS01. Next base: position 747 of record DASYIS010000024.1, on the reverse strand, counting down.
ACCCGCTGACCGCCCAGCAGTGGCATCTCACCAAGACCGGCGCGATCACCAACCCCTTCGGCGGGAGCACCACTCTCTCCGAACTCAACAGCCATGTGGTCGGCATCGTCGACACCGGTTTCGACAACACGCACGTCGATCTGGCGGCGAATGTCTGGTCGAATCCCGGTGCGCTGGGGACGAATCCGACCGACCAGTGGGGCTGGAACTTCATCAGCAATAACAACAACCCGACCGACAACAACGGGCACGGGACCCATATCGCCGGCATCGTGGGGGCGATCGTCGACAACGACCACGGTGGCCGCGGCGTCGCGACCAGCGTCAAGATGATGTCGATCCGCGCGGTCAATCTGGATGCGAATGGCAACGTCTCGGGCACCGACAAGGTCGAGAACGCCATCCGTTATATCATGGGGATCAACGGCCATCAGCAGGTCGTGTCGGTGCTGAATCTCTCGTTCGCGTTCTCGGCGTTCAGCGATGCCGTCTACTCAGCCCTGGCGAATATCGTCCCCATCAACCCAGTGCCGCCCACCGTCAATGTCGTCGGCGCGGTTCAGGCTGGGAAAAACAAGTTCACGGTGCAGACGCTGTCCGACATCAGCAAGATCAAGCCCGGCATGTCGTTTACCGGCGGCACCTTCCCGGCGAATACGCTGGTGCTGACGACCAATGCGACGACGGGGTTGGTGACGATGGCGAAGAACGCGACGACGAACAACAATACGGCGACGCTGGCTTTTA
>DASYIS010000023.1:0-7442 GCA_035997375.1 Chthoniobacteraceae bacterium | reverse complement strand
CGGTGTACGGCGTCTGCATCGAATATTGCGCGGTGACGATCTCGGTAAACGGCCGGTCGTTCCGGACAATATATTTAATTAACTCGAGCGGCTCGCGCTTGAATCCCTCCCGGTAATCGTCGGCCAGTTTGTAACCGGCGCGGGTACGCTCACCCTTGTCGGCGATGTGACTCAGATCCCACTTGGAATACCAGCCGCGCGTCTCGCTGAAATTGTCGTACGAGACGATCTCCTGCTCCGCGTTGCCATCGAACCCGCGGACGAGCAGGATGTCGTTGAACGCCTCGGCGATCCGCTCGTAAAACGCCTCCTCGTTCATCACGCCCTGCAGCACGGGGCGCATGGCCGGCAGCCCTTGCTTCGCGACGGAGTCGAGCTCCTCGCTTGTCGGAAGCCGGCCGGCCAGAGAGAGCGTGGCGCGGCGCAGCAGGCGGCGGTTCTCGATCATCGCGATGCCGTCGAAGAAGTGCGAGGTGTCCGGCCGCGGCTTCGCGGTGGAGGCCATGGGAAGCCCGCCCGAGCGGCGCACGAATTCCGCCAGGATGCGGTACGGGACGGAGTCCGGCTTCAACACCTCTTCGCCGCCGTGCGAGAGGCCTCCGGTCGCTTTCAGGAGCAGGCGCGATTGATCGTTCTTGCGCATCAACGCCAGTTTCAGGAACTGCGCGCGATTGCTTTGCAGCGCCGCGTCGCGTGTCGCGGCGGTTTCTTTCGCGAGGTCTTGCAGGACGAGCTTGCTGTCCTCCGCGTCGCCGCCGGCTTTGTGGCATTCCAGACAGGAGCGCACGGCGACCTTGGTCCAGACTTCGTCGGCAAAGTAGTCGTCGGCCATCTGGCAGGCCGGGCCGTTGTGCCCCGGCTTCGGGTCAGCCGGGCCGGCGGCTTTGGCCGCCATCGGGAGCAGCGCGGCGAGCGCGAATATCGTAAACGGTCGAATCATGGGGTGAAACGGAACGCGCCACTTTAGCCGGGAGCGCCGCACAAGCAACTCTCCGTGCGCTGTTTGCGCCCGTGCGGGGTTTGCGTTATACACCCCTCCTCCGATGAAGGCGTTCCTCCCCACGCTCCTCTTTTTCTCCTGCGCGCTCCCGTCGTTCGCGGTCGATTTTCGCCGCGACGTGCGGCCGATCCTGGCGTCGCGGTGCTACGACTGCCACGCGGACCAAAAGCCGAAGGGGGGCTTGCGGCTGACCTCGCGCGCGAACGCGCTGAAGGGCGGCAAGTCGGAATTGCCGGCGTTCATCCCCGGACAGGGCGCGAAGAGCGAAATGATCGTGCGGCTTAGCTCGCCGGATCATGAGGAGCAGATGCCGCCGAAAGGCGACCGGCTGAGTGCACGCGAAATCGAGACTTTGAAGCGCTGGATCGACGAGGGCGCCGAGTGGCCGGACAACGTGAAGCATTGGGCCTACGAGCCGCCCACGCGCGCGCCGACTCCTCCCGTGGACGCCGACTTCTCCGATTGGGCCGCGAATCCGGTCGACGATTTTGTGTTGAAGCGGCTCGCGGACGCGCAGCTCTCTCCATCCCGCGAGGCCGAGCCCGAGACGATCGTGCGCCGGATGACGCTCGACCTCACCGGCCTGCCGCCGGCCCCCGCGGAGGTGGATGACTTCGTGCGCGCGTGGCGGACGGAAAGTCATCAAGAGGCGATCGGCCGGCTCGCGGATCGCCTGCTCGCGTCGCCGCAATTCGGCGTGCGGTGGGCGCGGCCGTGGCTCGACCTAGCGCGCTACGCGGACTCGCACGGCTTTCAGCGCGACGACCTGCACGACCTTTGGTTGTATCGCGATTGGGTGGTGAAAGCGCTCAACGGGGACATGCCGTTCGACCGCTTCACCATCGAGCAACTCGCCGGCGATTTGCTGCCGAACGCCACCGAGGAGCAACTCATCGCGACCGGTTTCAATCGCGGCACGCCGTGCAATGTCGAGGCCGGCACCGAGCCCGAAGAGAATCGCGTGAACCAGGTTTTCGATCGCGTGAACACGCTCGGCGCGGTCTGGCTCGGGAGCACGATCGAGTGCTCGCAATGCCACGACCACAAGTTCGACCCGTTCACGCGCCGCGACTACTACCGGCTCTTCGCGTTCTTCAACAGCACCGCGCTGGAAGCCGATCGCGCGAACCCGAAAACGCCCGGCTCGATCAAGTTCATCGGCCCGTATCATGAGCTGAAGGACAGCGAAAAGGAGGCCGCGCGGGCGAAGCTCGAGGAGGAGCGCACGAAGCTCAATGCGGAGATGACCGCGCGCGAATCCAATCCGCCGCCGTCCGCGGACCTCGCGGAAATCTCGGCGGCGCCGCGGGAAAAGCGCACGCCGGCGCAGGCGAAGAAACTCGCCGACCACTACGCGTCGATCGATCCCGCGTACGCCGCGTTGCGCGAGCAGTTGCGCAAGGTCGAGCAGCGGCTCGGCGAGTTGAAAAAGGTTCAGTCGCTCGTGATGCAGGAGCTGCCGCAGGCGCGCCCGAGCGCGCTGTTCAACCGCGGCGTTTACACCGATCGCGGCGAGGCGGTGGAACCCGGCACGCCGGCGATTCTGCAATCGGCCGAGCCGGCGGCGGCCGCTCCGCGTACCCGCCTGGACCTCGCGCGGTGGCTCGTGTCGCGCGACAATCCGCTCGTCGCCCGCGTGGTGGTGAATCGCTGGTGGGCGGAACTTTTCGGCCGCGGCCTCGTCGGGACGCCGGAGGATTTCGGCATCAAGGGCGAGCCGCCGACGCACCCGGAATTGCTCGACTGGCTCGCCGTCGATTTCATGGAAAGCGGCTGGTCGATGAAAGCCGTGCTCCGCCGGATCGTGACGAGCGCGACGTACCGGCAGTCATCGCGCATCACGCCGGAGCTGCTGGCGCGCGACGATCAGAACAAGCTGCTCGCCCGCGGCCCGCGCGTGCGCCTCGAAGCCGAGGCGATCCGCGACAACGCGTTGGCGATCGCGGGTCTGCTCAGCCTGAAACGGGGCGGCCCGCCGATTCGCCCGCCGCAGCCGGACGGCCTGTGGGACAAGGTCGGCGGAGAGAAATACGATTACGTCGTGAGCGCGGGCGAAGAGAAGTTCCGGCGCGGCCTGTACGTCGTGCTCAAGCGCAGCGCGCCCTACCCGAGCTTCGTCAATTTCGACGCCGGCGCGCGCATGGCTTGCACGGTGCGACGCTCCCGCTCGAACACGCCGCTGCAAGCGCTTACGCTGCTGAACGATCCCGTTTACGTCGAGGCGGCGCGGGCGTTCGCGAAGCGCATCGTCGCCGAGCAACCGGACGCCGACGTCGCAGTTCGCGTGCGCCACGCCTTCCGCCTGGCGCTCGCGCGGGAGCCGAAGGCCGGCGAACTGCAGACGCTGCAGGGACTCTTTGAAGCCGAGCGCGCCGCCGCCGGTGAAGGGGCGGCGTGGAATGCGGTTGCGACGGCGCTGCTCAATCTCGACGAAACGATCACGAAAGGATGACCCATGGATTCGCTCCCACACATTCTCGCCGCGCAGAGCCGCCGGCAGTTCTTCCGCCGCTCGGGCCTCACGCTTGGCTCGGCGGCGCTGGCCGCGCTGCTGCGCGAGAGCCACGCGACGACGGCGCTGGCGAATCCGCTCGCTCCGCAGCCGCCGCACTTTGCGCCGAAAGCGAAGCGCGTCATCTATTTGCACATGATCGGCGCGCCGTCGCAGCTCGATCTCTTCGACGAGAAGCCCGCGCTCGTGCAGCGCGACGGCCAGGATTGTCCCGACGAATTGCTGGCGGGCAAACGCTTCGCGTTTATCGGCGGCAAGCTGAAGCTCGCCGGCACGAAGTTCAAATTCGCGCCGCATGGCCAAAGCGGGCAGCAGTTCTCCGAGTTGCTGCCGCACCTCGCGACGGTCGCCGATGACCTCGCGGTGGTGCGTTCGCTGCACACGGAGGAGATCAATCACGCGCCCGCGCAGATGTTCCTGCACTGCGGCTTCGGGCGCGGCGGGCGGCCGAGCTTCGGCTCGTGGGTGACGTACGGGCTCGGGACGGAAAACCAGGATCTGCCGGCCTACGTCGTCATGCTCTCCGGGCCCGCCGGCGGCGCCGGGACGAGCATGTGGAGCACCGGGTTTTTGCCGAGTGTTTATCAGGGAATTCAGTTTCGCTCGAAAGGCGATCCGGTGCTTTTCCTCAGCAATCCGGAGGGTGAGTCGACCGCGGGCCGGCGCCGTGTGCTCGACGCCGTCGGCGCGCTCAACCAGGCACAGCTCGCGGATGTCGGCGACCCGGAAATCGCCACGCGGATCAGCCAGTACGAGATGGCGTATCGCATGCAGACGAGCGTCCCCGAGCTGATGGACATTAGCAAGGAATCGCCCGACACGCTGGCCATGTACGGCGCGCAACCGGGCAAGGCCTCCTTTGCCAACAACTGCCTGCTCGCGCGTCGGCTCGTGGAGCGCGGCGTACGCGTCGTGCAGCTGTTCGATTCGGACTGGGATCATCACGCCGATCTCGGCAAACGCCTCTCGACCAAGTGCAAGGAGACCGACCAGCCGTGCGCCGCGCTGATCAAGGATCTCAAGCAGCGCGGGTTGCTCGACGACACGCTGGTCATCTGGGGCGCGGAGTTCGGCCGCACGCCGCTGGCGCAGGGAATCAATGGCGACGGCACCGCGACCAAAGTCGGACGCGATCATCACAAGGACGCCTTCACGATGTGGCTCGCCGGCGGCGGCGTGAAGCCGGGCGTGAGCTACGGCGCGACCGACGATTTCGGCTTCAACGTCGCCGAGAATCCCGTCCACGTGCACGATCTCAACGCGACCGTGCTCCACCTGCTCGGGCTCGATCACGAACGGCTCACGTTTCAATACCAGGGCCGCAACTTCCGCCTCACGGATGTGCATGGGCACGTGGTGAAGCCGCTGCTCGCCTAGCTGGCAAGAAACCTGAAGGCGCGCTTGAATCCCGTGGGCGGTGAAACGGACGCCAGTTTTCGTCCGAGTGTGTAGAGGCGGCTCTCTATTCGCTTGAGCGAAAAGGTGCCGCCTCCAATTTCTTGCGCGCTGATCGCGGAATCGGCGTTCAAGCAATGCAGCGCGTGAACTTTCTTGAACGCTGCCTTCACGGGAGATACTCAAGGAATTGGAGGCGGCACCTGTTCGCTCAAAGCGAACAGAGAGCCGCCTCTACACATGTTTTTGGAGCGCTTCGCGCAGCTCCGCGCCCCCGCCGTTTTGCCGGCGGGCTCAATCGATGGACTCAAAGCTTGGAGACGGCGTCTCCCTGCGATTTCATCGCCTCCGTTATGAAGCTCCCCCTCATTACCTTGCTGGCTGCTCTCGTCTTGTCCGCGACGGCCTTTGCCCAGACGGACCCAAAGGCTCCGCCGCCGGACGCGGAAGTCATCGTCCTGGAGAACGACCTGTTGCGGATCGCCGTCTCGCCGGTGGGCGCGCGGATCGTGAGCTTGCGCGACAAGGTGCGCGAGCGCGAGGACGTGAAGAATCTGCCGTATTTCGGCGGCATGAACATCGTGCGCTACGGGAAGGCGCTGAATCTCGACGACAACAAGAGCCGCTATGAACTGGCGCTGAGCCGGCTGCCCGACGGCTCGCAAAAGCTGGTCGCGACGGCGAGCGTGCAGCCCGTGGAGGACAAACCGGCGGCGGCCACGGCGACGAAGACCTACGTGCTGTCGCCGGGCTCGAGCTGCGTGGCGATCTCGCTCGAGATTCGCAACGATGGACGCGAAGAATTGGGGCTCATCCCGTGGGTGCAAAACCTTCTGCTCCGCGGCCACACGGCGCAGCCCGAGGAGGCGCACATGACCGAATTCGGCGCGTACCTTTCCGGCAAGCCGCTGCCGAGCCAACGCGATCAGCAGAGCCGGTTTGACCTCCATTATTTCCCCGCCGCGAGCTGGTCTTCGCGCGTGGTGCTGCCGGTGGAGGAGCCGTCGAACACGTTCGCCGTCATCACGCGCCCGGAGGACATGTACAAGGTTTACGACTGGCATCGCGGCGGCGAGGATTTCTCGACCCTGGAGGTGATCGCGCAGCCGTTCTTTGCGAAGCCGGGCGAGAGCTTCCGCTTTGACTACAGCTATGTCACCGCGCCGCCCGTACGCAACATCGTGTTCGTCTCGTCGCCAGTGCTCGGCGCCTCGGCGGCGCTGGTGATCGGCTGCTCGCCGCATCCCACCTGGCTCGCGCCGGAGACGAAGGAGCTGACCCTGGACTTCGCCGCGACGACTGAACTGACCGGCCTGGAGGTGCACGCCATACTCGCCACGGTCGATCAGCCGGAGCGGGTGCTAAAGGAATACGACTTCACGCTCGCGAAGTTATCGCCGCGCGAGGTGGCGCAACAGAAGCTCGCGGTCGACTTGACCAACCAACCGGCGTGTCAACTGCGGCTGAGATTTCGCCGCGACGGCAAGCCCTTTCTCATCGGCCGCGGGTCGAGGGAGCGGCAGCAGGTGATCATCCCGCTCGTCGTCGGCCCGCACGAAAAGGTGCCCGTCGTTTTCGCGAAGCAAACCCAGGAACAGGGCCGCCTCCGGCAGATCGTGCCGCAGGTGCATCCGGCGCCGCGCGCGTTGGCCACCGCGGGTTTCGAGGCGTTTGCGTTTCCGTCGGCGGTGCGTTGTTTCCGCCAGGATACGTATCATTCCACCGGAGACGCTCCGCTGCAATTGCGCGCCTGCGCGGGCGAGTACGAGTCGTTGCAACTCGTGCTCGCGCCGAAGGGAAAAACCGACGCTGTCTATGAAGTCGCAGCCGGCGCGCTCACCGGCCCCGGCGGCGCGCAGGTGAGCAGCGAAGGCGCGCGTGAGTTCATCTATGTGCCGACGAAAACGCCCTCGTCTTACAACGCGCTCTATCCGGTGGGCGATTATCCCGAGGCGCTCTTGCCGGTGAAGCAGATCACGCTGAAGCCCGAGGGGAATCACCCGCTGTTCCTCACGTGGCGCGTTCCGCCGGAGGCGCCGCCGGGCGTCTATCGCGGCACCGTCACGCTGGCGCAAGGCGCGGTGCGCAGCGAGGTGCCGGTCGAGATGACCGTCTGGAATATTCGCCTGCCGCTGCGCGGCCGCTGGATGGAGTTTGCCAGCTCGCTCAAAGGCGCCGGCCTCGGCGAAGCGCGGCACGCGGACGGCACGCCGTACAGCCGCCAGGAGCAGCTCGATGCCATCGTCGACATGCACTTGAAATATCGCCTGACGCCGTGCGACAGCGGGATGGTGGCGCCGTTGCTCAAGGGCGATTTTCCCGCGTTTGAAAAGGAGATGCAGAAGTTCGTGGCCGGCGGCGCGAGCAAGATCTATCTCGGCAGCATTCCCCAACTGCGCAAGGAGAGCGGCCCGAAATTGCGCGAGGTGGAGAGCTATCTCGAGGCGAAGGGCTGGACCGATTACTTCTATGTGCGGCCGGGCTTTGACGAGGCTTCGTCGGACCTCGTGCCGAAAATCAAGGCCGTCTGCCAGG
>DASYIS010000022.1:0-5880 GCA_035997375.1 Chthoniobacteraceae bacterium | reverse complement strand
TCGTGCGGGCGAAGCGCGCGGCCGCCTGCCCGGCCGGCGCGCCGGGCACCAAGCGAGCCACCGCTTTTGCGGACGATCGCCGGCTGCCGGAGATGTAGGACGACCGGGAGTGTACGGCCGCCTACTGCCGGAGCTGGAAATAGCTGATCTTATCCCCGCTCAGGCTGTGAAAGAGATCCTTGGCCGCCGTCCGCTTCTCGAGATTGCCGCGCGCGCCCGTGCCGGCCGGCGTGTCGCGATAGATAAGCTCGCGCAGGTCGCGGATGAACGCGGGGTCTTCGTACGAGTGCCCGAACTGGCCGGCCAGGCCATTGGAGACGTCGATCAGGTCGACCTTGCCGCTCACCGCCAATTCCGGCGCCTGCCCGAGCTCGCGGTGGCTGTGGCCGGTCAAGCCCGTGAGGCTCAGCGCCGTGAAGAGCGTCGATTCGATCAGCCCGACGCGGTCGTGCCCGCCATGGACGATGCGTGAGATCGAGAGCGCGCGGTCCTTGGCCGAGACGTAGATCGTGAGGTGTTGCACCAGCGGGAGCGCGCGCTGGAGGTATTGATCGAAGAGGCTCTTCGCCATGTCCGGCGCCAGGAGGATGACGTGCCCGATCGGGTGGGAGTGCCCGGAATTGGCGAGATCCGCGAGCGACCGCACCAGCACGCGGCTCCCCATCGAGTGCGCGACCAGGTGCAACTCCGCGTGCTCCTGCTGGCAGACACCCGAGAGCGCCTGGAGAAACGGGACGAGCCGCTGCTGCGTCCATTCCGCGTTTTCCTCGTCGGCGAGGTACGAGAGGATCGCCCCCTGGGCGGGCCAGCTATAGGCGATCGCCACCCCGCGCGAGCGGCCGTCGCAGTCGAGCAACTCGAGGTCGCCGGCGAGTTGCGCGGCTTTGCGGATCGATTCGTCGAACGTGTTGTTGAAACCGTGGATGAAGACGAGCACCTGCCGCGGCTGGCCGGCGACCGGCGGAGCGGAGGCGCGAATGGCCCGGCGCAGGCTCCCTTCGACGAAGCTGCCGATCTCCCGGTCCGAGCGGTTGAGCGAAGTGCCCTCCCCACCGCGCGAGCTTTCCTCCGCAAAGCGGGGCGTGATCGCCACCGCCGCGTCGACTTGACCGAGCCCGTGCTTCGGCCCGAGCGCGACGTCTTCCCACCCGACATGCAGGCTCGCCGGCTCGGTCCGTTCGCGCCCGAACTGCAGCGACCCGCCGCCGGCCGTGCGCTCGCGATCCGTGGCAAAGTAGACTCGCGCCGCGCGGCCGGGCGCCGCGGTGGGGCACGCCGGCCGGGTTCGCGTGGCGCAGCCGCCGAGACCGAGCGCCAGCAGGCAAAAAGAGAGAACGAGAACGCGCACGGGGCGAGGTTGCCGCAAGAGGGGGCCGAGGGAAAGGAGAGTTGCAGCGGGCGCTCGCTCCCGAGCCGTGGAGTCACGGTCGTGCATGGAAGCCGGCGGGCTTTTATGTTTGCTACGCCGGCGCAAGGCTGGGATCGACAAGTGCGCGGCGGTTCGCTATCGAGACGAACCCCTCCTCCCATGAAATTCCTCGCCGCGCTGTTTGCCCTGTTCGCCGTCCTCTGCTCGCGCTCCTTCGCGGACGAGGAGCTGCATCGGTACCTCTATGCGGTCACGCCGGATGGCGCGCAGATGGAGAGCTCGTCGGGGGAGGGGTTGCTCATCTTCGACCTCGATCATGATTTCAAACTGGTGCGGCGGGCGGCGCTGGGGAATCTGAGCGGCGGCGTGCGCGGGCTGACGGGCTGCCTGGCTTCGCACAGTCTCTACTATTCGACGACGACGCAGCGGATGGGGCGGTTCGATCTCGAGACCGAGAAGCTGGTGTGGGAGCAGCAATACACGGGCGGCTGCGACCGCTCGTCGGCGATGCTCGATGGAAGCAAGATCTTCGCGCCAACGGGCTGGTGGGAGCGGTCGGAAAACGGCGGCTTCGTCGTCATCGATGGTGAGACGGGCAAGGAAGTGCGCCGGATTCCCGTCGGCACGGGCGCGCACAACAGCATCATGAGTCTCACCGGTGAGCGGCTCTATCTCGGGACGACGACGACGCTCTCGGTCATCGATCCGAAGTCCGAGAAGATCTTGAAGACGATCCCGAATGTCGGGGAGAGCGGCGTCTTTCCATTCACGATCGATCGCCGCGAGCGGTACGCTTTCGTCTGCCTCGGCAAGCACGTCGGCTTCGACGTGGTCGACCTCGCGGAGGGAAAGCCGATCCATCGCGTGCTGGCCGGCGAGGCGCCGATCGAGCATCGCACGCACGGCGTGGCATTGACGCCGGATGAGTCGGAGCTTTGGATCAGCGACCAGATCGGCAAGAAGCTCTTCATCTTCGACGCGACGCAGATGCCGCCGAAGCCGACGGGTTCGGTCGAGCTCAGCATGGGCGGGCACGGCTGGGTCAACTTCAGCCTCGATGGCAAATATGCGTGGTGCCATACGCCGGACGTTTTCGATGCGCACACGCGCAAGCTCGTCGCCACGCTGAAGGACGAGAAGGGCAAGCCGGTGGGGAGCTCGAAGCTGATCGAAGTCCATCTGCGCGGCGGCAAGGTCGTCCGCGTGAGCAGCGAGTTCGGCCTCGGGCGCAAGGAGTAGCTTCCCGACACGATCGCACCCACAATCATCCATTCTCCCCATGACTCTCATCTCCCGCTTCTCGGTCTTTGCCGCACTTCTTTCCCTCGCGCTCGCCGGCGCCAACGGCGCGGTCGAAAAGGCCGCGGCCTTCCAAACCGCCGACGGGCCGGTCGACGTCTTCACGCTCACGAATGCGCACGGACTCCGGGCGCGGGTCCTCACTTGGGGCGCGACGCTCGTCTCGATGTCCGCGCCGGATCGCGACGGCAAGCTCGCGGACGTGACGCTCGGGTTCGACGACCTGGAGCGCTATACCAAGCCGCATCCGTTCTTCGGCAGCATCGCGGGGCGCTACGCGAACCGCATCGGCCAGGGGCGCTTCGAGCTCGACGGCCACACGTACACGCTCGCGAAGAATAACGGCGCCAATCATCTCCACGGCGGCGTCCGCGGCTTCGACAAACGGATCTGGAAGGCGGAACCGCAGGGCGATGACGCGGTGCGCCTGACTTACACCTCGGTGGATGGCGAGGAAGGGTACCCCGGCACGCTCCGGGTGGCGGTGACTTACCAACTGACCGCGGCGGACGGGCTTTCGATTTCGTACGAGGCGACGACCGACAAGGCCACGGTGCTGAATCTCACGAATCACACGTACTGGAATCTCGCCGGCTCCGGCGACGTGCTCGGACACGAGTTGCGGCTGAACGCGGCGCACGTCACGGCGGTGGATCCGGGGCTGATTCCCACCGGTGAGTATCAGGCGGTCGCGGGGACGCCCCTCGATTTCACCACCGCGAAACCGCTGGGGCGCGACATCGCGGCCTTGAAAGGCGAAGGCCTGCCGGGCGGCTACGATCACAACTTCGTAATCGACGCCAAACCCGGCACGCTGTCGCTCGCCGCCGAGGTCCGCGACCCCGCGAGCGGGCGCACGATGCGCGTGCGGACGACCCAACCGGGCGTGCAACTCTACACCGCCAATGGACTCAGCGGCGTCACCGGCCGCGGCGGGCAGGCGTACGGGCCGTATGGAGCGTTGTGCCTCGAGACGCAGCATTTCCCGGATTCCCCGAATCACCCGAACTTCCCGACCACGGTGCTGCGGCCGGGCGAGACGTTCAAGTCGGTGACGGTGTACGAGTTCTCGGCTCGCTGATTTTTCGGATGAACCGGGGAGCGGCGTCTTCACGCAACGCAGAGTTGTAGCCACGGCCCTGTGGGCCGTTTGGACGCCGCAAGCCGACGGGTTTCAAGCAACGCCGTCGCTCCTCGAAGTGCCGTCACGGCGGCTCCGGGCTCCGCTCGTTGGTCGCGCCCAAACGGCCCACAGGGCCGTGGCTACAACCCTGCGTCGCGCGCTCGACCGTTTTTCGCCACGCCCTTTTCCCTTTCGTTTCGCACCCACTTCCTCTTTCACTCTTTCCCTATGTTTTGGACCGAAGAAGTCGCCGCCAAGTGCAGCGGACCGCAGATCATCAACGACTCGAAGACCCCGTCGGGGCGGGTGCATGTCGGGGCGTTGCGCGGCGTGCTCATTCACGATGCGATTTTCAAGACGCTGAAAGCGAAGGGGATCGAGGCCCGCTATCTCTTCGGCGTCGACGACTACGATCCGCTCGATGAAATCCCCGCCGGCAAAGGCGCGCATTTCGAGCAGTACCTCGGCCAGCCGCTCTGCAACGTGCCGCCGCCCGATGGCTCGAGCGCGCCCGACATGGCGGAGCATTACATGGGGGAGTTTTGGGAAATCTTCGCGGAACTCGGCGTCGAGGTGGAGCGCTACCGCATGCGCGACATCTATCGCAGCGGCCGGTTCAACGAAGCGATCGACACCATTCTCAAGCACGCCGACATCGTGCGCCGCGTCTACAAGCAGGTCTCGAATTCCGACCGGCCGGCGACGTGGTATCCCTTCCAGGCGGTGTGCGAGCAATGCGGGCGCATCGGCACCACCGAGGTCTCCGCGTACGACGGCACGCTCGTGAGTTACCGCTGCCGGCCCGACATGGTGAAGTGGGCGAAAGGCTGCGGACACGAGGGGCGCGTCTCGCCGTTCGATGGAAAAGGGAAGCTGCCTTGGAAGCTCGAGTGGGTCGCGAAGTGGGTGACGTTTCCGGTGACCATCGAGGGTGCCGGCAAGGACCACTCGACCAAGGGCGGCTCGCGCGATGTGGCCGCGGCTTGTTTGAAGGAGATCTTCCACAAGCCGCCGCCGCTCAACGTCCCGTACGAGTTTTTCCTCGTCGGCGGCGCGAAGATGTCCTCCTCGCGCGGCGTCGGCGCGAGCGCGCGCGACATGGCGGATCTGCTGCCGCCGGAGGTGCTCCGCTTCCTGATGATCCGCACGAAGCCGAATTCGCCCGTGAACTTCGAGGCAAACGAAGACGGCATTGTGAAGCTCTTCAACGAGTTCGACCGCTACGCCGTGCGGGTGAATCGCGAGCAAAGCGCGAAGCCCGAGGAAGCCGCCGTCTTCCGCCTCGCGGAGACGAAGGACGAGGGCGACTACCTGGCTGCGAACTTCCAGCTCGTCTCCGCGCTCGTGCAAATGCCGCACCTGCAAGTGGAAACCGAGATCGCCAAGCGCGCCGGCCGGCCGCTGACCGAGGTCGAGGCGCGGCATCTGGCCGACCGCATCCGCTCCGCGCGTGTCTGGGTCGAGCGCTTCGCCGCCGAGGAGGAAAAGACGCGCCTGCAGGAGACGCTGCCCGAGCGCGCCGCGGAACTCACCGCGACCCAGCGCGGGTTCCTGCATCTGCTCGCCGAGGCGCTCGCCTCCACGCCTTGGGAAGACGATGCATTGCAGTCCAAGGTGTTCGAGATCTCTCGCCTGACGCCCATCGAGCAACCGCTCGCCTTCAAGGCGATCTACCGCGTGTTGCTTGATCGCGAAGCCGGACCAAAGGCGGGGAACCTGCTGGCGTTTCTCGATCCGAAATTCGTCGGCGCGCGCTTTCAGGAAGTGCCGCTCGACCGCGCGGAATTCCTGCGCGAGGCGAGCGTCACGCAGGAGGAGCTGGAAGCGTGGCTCGCGCAGAACAAGGAGAAGACGACGGACGTGAATTACGCCACCGCGGCGGAAGGCGCGCTGAAAGTGCTGGAGGTTACGGTGACGCTGCAGGATGGGAAGCGGCAGCTACGGCGGGTGGTCACGCCGTATGCGGGGGATTTTTCGCCGGGGGCGATTGCGTAGGGACGGGCCGGTCGCCGCAGGCGCCGTGGCCCGGGGAGCGCACGCGCCCTCCGAGGAGACGGAAGGGACAAGGGAGGTCGCTGGGTGGGCGAGC
>DASYIS010000021.1:0-5370 GCA_035997375.1 Chthoniobacteraceae bacterium | reverse complement strand
GTCATCTGCTTGGTCGTTTTGTTGCGCGCGCCGGGTTCCCAGCCGGCGCGCGCTTTTTGTTTCGGCTGCATCGCGGAAAACGGCGCGCGCTCCGGAGAGCGCGCGCGCGCCGGCCTGCCCGGCGGTGGATCCGTCCTCTGTCTTTGTCGGGACGGCGCGACCCCGGCCCGTTCGCGGGTGGGTGGCTAGCTCCTCTATGCCGCCCGCCGAAGCGAGCGACGCCGGATGGAGGCTTGGCCGGCTGAAGGTGTTGAGAGGAATGATGCCCATGGGTCGTTAGGCGGCGCGTTGCGCCGGCATCGTTGAGATGTTCCCCGGCGCCTTCCAAAACGTGTTCCTCGGTCCGCGGGCCAAAAGTGACACTGTGTCACTTTTGCCGCACGCTGCATTTGCATCCTTTCCACGCTGATTCGCCGACCGGACGGCCGCGCGGGAAGGTGCGCCATGCCGCGCCAAATAAATCACCGTGATTTCTTTGACCCCGTTCGCACGGCTTCCACCGTCGCGGGCGTGCGCCGCCCGGACCTGCGAGAAAGTTGACATCACCGCGGTGGTCATGTCTTACGTCTCGCTCCTCTCCGTCTTGGGCGGCATCGGCCTCTCCATCGTCGCCAACCTGCTCACCGATGCCATCAAGCTGGCTCTCAGGTCGGCATTCTCCAGCCTCAGGAGAGCGACCTGGACAAAGAGCGCCGCCAGGAGCGCCCGGTCGAACATCCGCTCCGTGATCCCCAAAAAAGGCAGCAGCCCCGCGACCCCGAGGATCAGCGCCGTAAAGAACACCCCCGCCAAAAACTCCGGCAGCGCGAACCCGCCGCGGCGCCGGCGCGAGCCCATGGGCCGCATCGCCATCCCGCCGTCGTGCGTCATCCCGTTGCGCGGCGTTGTGCCCCGCTTCCACGCCGGCTCCTCATAACTCTCGCGCCGGATCCTCCGGCCCGTGCAGAACGCCCAGACCGCTCCCCACGCGCACATCCCCGCGCAGAAAAACGCCAGCCGCGACCCCGTCGCATAGCCGCGCCAAAGCAGAAACGCCACCGCCGCGAGCTGCGCGATCGTATTGAAAAATCCGGCGTTCATTTTTAGGTCAGGCCGCGCGTTGCGCCGGCATCGGTGAAATGTTGCTCGCGTCCTCCCCGGCCGGCCGTCCCTTTGGCCACACACGGCGCCTGCGCAGCATCGCGTCCACGTCCTTCAGACGGTAGAGTTCCGGCTGCTTGTGTCCCAGCTTCACGTACGGGCAATTCTCCTGCGTCGCCACCCGCGCGAACCCGCTCCCCGTCCAATGCACCATCGCCCCGCCCTGCTCCGGCGTGATCAGCCCGATCTCATACATCAACTCCTTGAACGCCCGCTCGCGCACCTCCATCGGCAAACTCTCCGCCAGCAACCGCAGCCGCGCTTCCTCGCTCAATCCCGCCGCCAGCGCGCGCACACACTCCAGCGCCACGGCGCCGGTCAGCGTGATGGTTGATTCCGCCTGTTCTTTTCGCAGCTTGTGAGCCCGAAGCTGCCCGGCAATATCGTTAATAAATTCGGGGCCGTCGGCAGATGTTTTTGTGCGCATAGTCTGCAAATTACGCCGCCCTTTGCGCCGCCGGCATCGTCGAAATGTTGGCTGGCTTCCGCCCCTTGATCGCCTTGGCCTTTGCGCGATCGATCACCTGCGAGAGAAAGTAGCGCGGGTTCGTCACGCCAAAGGCGACGCTCTTGTCCAGACTCCACTCGACGTGCTTCTGCTCCAGCGTCCGCGTGGAGATGTCGAGGATGCCGGCCGTCTCCCGCGGCGTGAGCAGCTCCAGCCGTTTCAGCACCGCATCGGCCACCAGCTCGCCGAGCCGCTCGGCGCCGGCGCCCGTCGTGAGCAGGCGCTCGATGGCGAGCGCCACTCCGTCGACGATGATCTCGCGGTCGATCTCCATGGCCGCGCCCTATTTGCCGGCCTTCGGTTGCGGGATCAGCAGCGTGCCGCCGTTGCGGTTCGCCGTCGCGATCATCTGGTCGATTGCGTAGCGGATCAGCCCAGCCGGCTTTGTGTAGCTGCGCTTTGCGAGTTCCTCCAGCGCGGCGCGCTGCGGCTTCTCGAGGCGGATGGATATTTGGTCGCTCATACGTGTGTGACGATGCATCCCGTTGGGATGCACTGCAATATATTTCTCGCATTTTTTCACACAACGCATTACATCGCATCCCATGGGTAACCAAACCAGCGTCCGGCTCGACCCCGGCCAGAAAGAACAGCTCGAGGCGATCGCGAAGAAAAACGGCGTCGATCCCGCTCAGCTCATTCGGTGGGCGATAGACGAGCTGGTGAAGTACGCGGAGAAGAACGGCGGACGCATCCTCCTGCCGATCGACTTCGGAGAGAAGCTGGTCATCATCGGGAAAGAGGTTGTCCTGGGAAAAGAAGAGGCGCCCGCGCACATGGGCTCAACTGTTTCGTCGCGCGGAAGAGGAGTGTCGGGCGCCGACGAAAGCACGGGCCTCATCAGCGAAGCCCCGCACGCGCCTCGCTCTGGCAAGGGCTCCGCCAAACGCTGAGCCGCCTCCTCGGGTCATGCCGCGCGTTACTCAAACCGTGAAGGGCGAGATCCGCATCCTCGGGATCACCTTCCCGATTCACAAGTACGAGGACGGCCGCTTCGTATCTTGGTACTACCACGGCTCGCAGCGCAAGCGCGTCACGCGTACCACCGAGCCCGCGCTCCGCAAAGTCCTCGAGGACGCGGCTATTCGGATCAACAACGGACAGGTCGACGTGAACGAGCTCGACGGCAACCAGGCGCGCGCGATGGTCGCCGCGCGCGCGACCGTCGCGAAATACAACCTCCCTCTCGACCTGGTCGCGACCGAGTACGCCACCGCGCGCGAGCTGCTTGGCCAGGTCTCCCTGCTCGACGCCGTTCGCTTTTACCTCCGCCACGCCGGCGAGGGCGTCACCGATCGCAAGATCAGCGACGTCGTCACTCAGTTCCTCGTCGAGAAGTCCGACCTCAGCGACGACTACTGCCGGCAGATCCGGCTCGATCTCACCCGCTTCACGCTCCGGTTTGGCGCGCGACTCATTTCCGAGGTGCCGGCGAACGAGCTCGCGGAGTGGATCAGCGCGTCGCATCGCGTGAGCAGCAAAGGCAAGAAAGCGAAGCCACCCGGCGCCGCCCGGCGCAACCAGATCCGCGACACGCTCGTCACGCTCTACAACTACGCGCGGGACCAGAAGTATCTGATTCGCGGCAAGGAGCACGAAGCCGAGCTCGTGAAGAAGCTCAAGCACACGCGCGGCGAGATCAACATCCTCAGCCCGGGCGAGTTCAAGCTGCTGCTCGAGCTCACGGCCGAGTTCGAGCCGCCGTGGTTGCCGTACGTTGTCTTCGGCGGGTTCTGCGGAGTCCGCACCATTACGCAAAAGCGGCTCGATTGGCGCATGGTCAAGTGGGACCAGGCCTCCCTCCAGATCCCGGCCGCGAAGTCCAAGATCAACCGGCGCTACCTCCCCCCGTTCCTGCCGGCGGCCGCCGCCTGGCTCCGCAACTATCGCCACACGGCCGGCGCCGTCATGCCGACCAATGAGAGCCAGCGCGCCTTCCAGGCGCGGATCGTCCGCCGCGCCGGCTGGCCGAAGTGGACCAAGAACGTCCTCCGGAAGAGCTTCATCTCGTACCGCATGGCCGCCCTGAAAAACGCCGATGCCGTCGCGCTCGAAGCCAACACCTCGCCGAAGGAAATCTTCGAGAACTACCGCTCCGTTTGCACCGTCGCCGGCGACTCAGTCACCGAAAAACTCGCTGCGGAATACTTCGCCATCATGCCGGTCGAGGCGACCAACATCGTCCCGCTCCAGGCTCACCTCGCCTTTTGAGGCGTGACAAAAGCGTGACAGTTGTTTCTCGCCGAAACCCCGCCTCCGGGATGCGTCGAACCCCATCGCACCCCGGATCGCCGCCCACCCCGCCCACAGCGCCGCTTTTTGAGCGAAAAAAACGCCACAGCACATTAGGTTCGAATCCTACCGCCGGAGCCATCCTGTAAAGCAACGACTTACAGAGGAAAACATGGCTCCAGAAACTGAAGTTCCAACATCGTGATCATGTCCGGCTTTCCTCCCACTCGTCCCCGTGGCTCCTTTGCGGACTCACTCCTCAGCCGCAGGCACTTCCTCGGTTCGCTGCTGGCCGGGGCGCTTGGCGCGAAGGCGAGCCTGGCCGCGAATGCGGGAGCGGCGGCCGGCCCGACGCTGGGTTTCAACACTTATGGCATGAAGACGCTCACGACCGAGGAGGCCCTGCGCGAGCTGGCGAAGATTGGATTCGACTCGGTCCAGCTCGACTGCAGCGTCGGTTGCGATGCCGATTTGCCGAAGATGACGCCGGCCCGCCGGACGGAAATACGCAAGCTGGCCGAGGCGTCTGACTTGAAGCTCACCGCGCTGCAGGGCATGCGGAGTCCTTCCGCGGACGACCGCCGGCATGAGGCGGATTTGGAGCGATTGAAGGCGTTGGCCGAGCTGGCGCACGACCTCTGGCCGGAACAGCCGCTCCTGATCGAGGCGGGGCTGGGCGGCCGGGAGCCATGGGAAAAGGCGAAGGCGCTCTTCGTGCCGCGCGTGGCCGATTGGGTCAAGGTGGCCGACCGCAGCGACGTGACCATCGTCGTGAAGCCACACCGTGACACCTCCATGGACCGGCCGGAGCAGGCGGTCGAATTGTTTCAAGCGCTCGGCACGCCGCGCCGGCTCCGGATGAGTTTCGACTATTCTCACTTCGCCCTGCGTGACATGCCGCCGGCGGACGCCATCCGCACGGCGTTGCCCTGGACGGGATTCGTGGCCATCAAAGACGTGGCGACGGAAAACGGGAAAGCGGTTTTCAAACTGCCAGGCGAGACGAAGCAGATCGATTACGCGGCCCTCATTCGGCAATTCCACGAGGGTGGCTATCGCGGCGACTACAGCTGCGAAATCTCGGCCATGATCTTCACCAAGCCCGGCTTCGATTGCCTGGCGGCGGCGAGGACGAGCTACGCCAACCTCGCGCCGGCGTTCGTTTCCGCCCGGGTGAAGCGGGTGCGGCGGGCGGCGGGGAAGAATTGATCTGCCATGGCCCCGTCTATGAACGATCCAGCCCCGAGCCATCCGACCAGCGATGTCGCCGCGGCCAACCCGCCGAACGCCATCCAGCGATTTCGGCCGCTCCGCGTCTGGCCCGCGTTGGGCATCGTCGTGCTGATGATCGTGGCGCGCTTCGGCCCCGCCTTCCTGGAAGGCGGGATGGGCGTTTACTGGATGATCGCGGTGTTCGGCCCGCTCCTTTGCTGTCTCTTGATCCTCCTCTGGTGGCTGACCGCCAGTCGCGCGACCTGGAAAGAACGCGT
>DASYIS010000020.1:0-7572 GCA_035997375.1 Chthoniobacteraceae bacterium | reverse complement strand
GCCCACATCCGCAAGGCGCTCACCTCCGCGCCCGAGCAACTCCCCATCGTCGCGCCGATCGCGCCGCACATGAAAATGCTCGAATTCCTGGCGCAGGAGATCAACCGCAACGATCTCCCGGCGCTGCTCGACTGCTTCGCCGCGCTGCCCGGCGACACCGATCTCTTTTGCAAGGCCGACGTCTCCTCCATGCGCGAGCTGGCGGGGCTCATCGGCGAATGGAACCTGCCGCTCGTCACGCAATTCGCGCTCTGCGCCTGCCCCGTCGATACGCGCAGCGGCGAGCATATCCGCGTCTGGCGGCAATGGGTCGCCGCCGTCGCCGAGGAGGTCCCGTCGCCCATTCCGCGCGGACCCAAGCATCTCCCCGACACCGGCACGACCAACGCCACGCACCTGCAAGCCGCCGAGGGCTGGGTCCGCCTACTGGCCGCGTATCGCTGGATGCATCACCGCATGCCCGAGCTGTTCCCCGACCTGGAGGAAGCCGTCACCGCCGCCTCGTCCGCAAATTTGTTCATCTCGAGCTCGCTCAAGAAGAAAAGCGTCCGCCGCTGCCGCCGCTGCGGACAGGGGCTGGAGGACGAGCACAAGTTTGCGATCTGCGAGCCGTGCTTCCGGATGCGCGGGGAGCGGTTTGATTAGTCGCATGATCGCGGAAAGGAAGAGACCGTGACCGCCGGCGGCGAAGCCCTTGGACTGCGGCAGCCTGCTGCCGCTTTGCGGAGGCCGCAGCCTGCTGCGGGTGGGGAGGAAAAACGCACTGGCTCCGCCCCGCTCGCAGCAGGCTGCGACTGCCACGAAAGCGGCAGCAGGCTGCCGCAGTCCAAAGGCTTCGCCGCCTGATGTTCGTCGTTTCGCGCATGATCGACAACGACACGCTCCTCGGCGAATTCCTCGCGCGGGTCGAGCGCTCGGGGTTGTCGCTTTATCCCGCGCAGGAGGCGGCGATTCTCGAGCTGTACGACGAGCAAAACGTCATCCTCAACACGCCGACGGGCTCGGGCAAATCGCTGGTCGCGGCGGCGCTCCATTTCAAGAGCCTCCGGCAGGGAAAGCGCTCCGTCTACACCTGCCCGATCAAGGCGCTGGTCAACGAGAAGTGGCTCGCGCTTTGCCGCGAATTCGGGCCGGAAAACGTCGGCCTGAGCACCGGCGATGCCACGGTCAATCGCGACGCGCCGATCCTCTGCTGCACGGCGGAAATTCTCGCCAACATCGCGCTCCGCGAAGGCGATCGCGCGCGGGTCGACGACGTGATCATGGACGAGTTCCATTATTACTCCGACAAGGAGCGCGGGGTCGCCTGGCAGGCCCCGCTGCTCACGCTGCCGCAGTCGCGCTTTCTGCTGATGTCGGCGACGCTCGGCGATACGTCCTTTTTCGAGGGCGAGCTCACGCGCTTGAACGGCCGGCGCACCGTCACCGTCGCCGGCGTGGATCGTCCGGTGCCGCTGGAGTTTTCCTACTCCGAGAAGCCGCTCGCCACCACGCTCGAGGCGTTGCTCGCGGAAGGGAAGGGGCCGGTCTACGTGGTCCATTTCACACAAGCCGACGCCGCGGACAGCGCGCAGGCTTTCACGAGCACGAACCTCTGCACGCGGGAGGAAAAGGCTGTGCTCGCGCAGGCGCTGGAAGGCGTGAAGTTTTCGAGCCCGTACGGGCCCGAGATCAAGAAATGGCTGCGCCACGGCATCGGCCTGCATCACGCCGGCCTGCTGCCGAAATACCGCGTGCTGGTCGAGCAACTGGCGCAGCGCGGGTTGCTCAAGGTCATCTGCGGCACCGACACGCTCGGCGTCGGGATCAACGTGCCGATCCGCACCGTGCTCTTCACGCAGCTTTGCAAGTACAGCGGCGAGAAGACCGCGATCCTGAGCGCACGCGAGTTTCACCAGATCAGCGGGCGCGCGGGGCGGAAGGGGTTCGACGACTGCGGCTGGGTCGTCGCGCAAGCGCCGGAGCATGTCATCGAGAACCTGCAGCTCTCGGAAAAGCAGGCGGGCGGCGGCAAGAAATTCGTGAAGCGCAAGCCGCCGGAGAAGAACTTCGTCGCGTGGGACAAGAACACCTTCACCCGCCTCATCGCCGCGCCGCCGGAGCGGCTCACGAGCCAGTTCACGGTGACGCACGGCATGCTGCTCAACGTGCTCAGCCGGCCGGGCGACGGCTGCGAGGCGCTGCGGGCGCTCATTCACCGCAGCCACGAAACGCCGAAGGCGAAGAAGGCCCTGATCCGCCGCGCGTGGCAGCTCTTTCGCCCGCTCGTAGAGCGGAAGATCATCGAGATCATCCCCGCGAGCGAACGTGGCACGGGCGTCCCGCCCGTGGGGCCAGCAGGCGTCCCGCCTGCTGACGCTCTTGACGCGCCGGAAGGCGAAGAGACATCCGACAGGCGGGACGCCTGTCTGCCCCACGGGCGGGACGCCCGTGCCACATCATTCGCGAAGCTGCGCGTGAACCTCGACTTGCAGCGCGACTTTGCGCTCAACCAGACGCTCTCGCTCTACATCCACGACACGCTGCCGCTCATGGACCCCGAGGCGCCGGATTACGCGCTCGTCGTGCTCACACTCGTCGAGTCGATCCTGGAAGATCCGGATGTCATCCTGCGCCGGCAGCTCAACAAGGTAAAGGGCCAGGCCGTCGCGGCGATGAAGATGGAAGGCCTCGACTACAATCAGCGGATGGAGGAGCTGGAGAAGCTCGAGTATCCCAAGCCGAACCGCGACTTCATCTACTCCACCTTCAACGCCTTCGCCGCGCAGCATCCGTGGGTCGGGCAGGAGAACATCCGCCCGAAGTCGATCGCGCGCGAGATGTTCGAGGAGTTCCGCTCGTTCGGCGATTACATCAAGCTCTACGAGCTCGCGCGGAGCGAAGGGGTGCTGCTGCGTCACCTTTCCAACGTGCATAAAGTGCTCGCACAAACCGTCCCCGACGCGGCGAAAAGCGAGACGCTCCGCGAGATGGAGCTCTACCTTTCGACCATGCTCCGGCAGATCGATTCCAGCCTGCTCGAGGAGTGGGAAAAGATGCGTGACCCGGCTTATCAGGCGCCCGGCGAGGTGCCCGAGGTCCGCCCGCCCGGCGCGGAGGAAGCCGCGCGCGACATTACGCGCGACGCGGTGGCGTTCACCGCGGCGATCCGCACGCGCATCTTCACTTTCCTGCGCGCGGTGGTGAGCGGCGACCTTGAGCAGGCGCTCTCGCTCGTCGCCGGCGAGTGGACCGTCGAGCAACTGCGCGCGGCGCTGGAAGCCTACCACGCCGAGCACGAGCGCATCCGCCTCGACGCCGAAGGCCGCAACGTGCGGCACACCTACGTCACGCCGGCGGAGGACCGCCGCACTTGGCGCGTGCAGCAGATGCTCGTCGACCCTGCCGAGGCGAACGACTGGGTGGCGGAGTTCGAGGTCGACCTCGGCGCCTCAAAAGAGCGCGGCGAGCCGGTGCTGACGCTGGTGCGATTTGGAAGTTTGGTGTGAGAAGCGACGGGAAGCCGAACGCCGCAGTGCGGGACGCAAGATTGCTTTCTAAGAAACATGCGCATCTGCGCATATATGCCTAGACGCGGATTCGCCGACCATGGAACGATTCGCCCAACCACCACCCTGCCCAACCTTTCAATGAGAACTACCACGCTCGTGCTCGTCTCTCTCCTGAGCGGCGCCAGCGCCCTCTTCGCGGCGCCGATTTCGCTCCTCAACTACTCTTTCGAGTCGCCGACGGCGCCTGATCCGCACGACTCCTTTCCGGTCTCGGTGGTGATCGACAACTGGCAAAGGAACGACGTG
Source organism: Chthoniobacteraceae bacterium (assembly GCA_035997375.1). Lineage (GTDB taxonomy): Bacteria > Verrucomicrobiota > Verrucomicrobiia > Chthoniobacterales > Chthoniobacteraceae > DASYIS01. The sequence goes on along the minus strand of DASYIS010000020.1, from coordinate 3,775 downwards.
GCGCCCAATTATCAATTGGGCGCTTTCCAGAATCCCGCGGTGGGGGATCCGCTCGGCCACATCAATAACCTCGATGGCAACCAGGGCGGCTTTATCGTCGCGACGCCGGGCATCGCCCTCTGGCAGACGGCCGCGGGCACCGGGTCCACCGTCAGCCTCGGCCAGCAATACAAGTTCACCCTCGCGCTCTCCGCCAGCAGTCAGGCGACGGCGGACGGCGAAGGGGTCCGCATCCGCATCTACTATTTGGACGCCGCGAGCCAGAAGGTGTATCTCGCCGATCGGCAGGTCTTGAGCAACGAGTCACGGGCCCTGAACCCGGGCGCGATCACTCAGTTGATCGATTACTCGGTCACGACCGCCGTCATCGCCGCCGGGAACGCGGCCATCGGCAAGGCGATCGGCGTCGAGCTCGTCGGGGATTCGACCGCTCAGGGTGGCTATTGGGATTTCGACAACGCCCGATTGGACACCGTGCCCGAGCCTTCCGCGACCGCGCTTTTGCTGCTCGCCGCCGGTTCCTGCCTGGGCCTGCGGCGACGGAAATGAAGCCGAACTTCCCGTGAGCGCTCAGAACCGGGCTTTCACGCTCCTCGAGCTCCTGGTGGTCATCGCCATCATCGTCATCCTGCTCGCGTTGCTCCTGCCGGCCCTGCGATCGGCGCGGGACGCGGCGCAGGTCGCTTCCTGCGTCGGAAATCTCAAGTCGATCGGCGGAGGGATTGCGGCGTACGCCGCCGAACACGACACGAAGATCCCGTGGGGACCGGCGGCGGGGGGGTACACCGGGCTTGCCGACTTTTATCCCTCGACCGGCAGTCCCACGAGCCTGATCTCGCTCGGCAGCGGACAACCGGTGGGCCTGGGACTGCTCTTGAAGGATTATCTCGCACACAATCCCGAGGTGCTCTTTTGCCCCGGCTGCCGCACCGTCGAGGCCCAGGTGGAACTGGCGAAGGTCGGCAAGCAGCAGGCGCAGGGCGGTTACTATTACCGGCACGCCGGGAACACAAAACTCTTCGACCGTAACCCGGACGAACCCCAACTGCGCATGGGATCGCTCGGCGACAATCGGAATGGAAAGCCGATTCGGGCCATCGTGTGCGACATCAACTACCTCTGCCCGGAGTCGATGAAGCAATTCAACATCAGCCGTCAGCAAAACCATCGAGGGCTGGTGACGAACATCCTTTATCTCGATGGTCGCGTGGCCTCGATGCCGAATACCGATGGACGTTTCAACGTCGATGTGATGAAGGGGGGAATTCGCGATTCCTTCAGCAAGATGGTCGATGTCTTCGAGCGCGCCGACGAACTGTGAATCACGGGCCGCAGGCTGCTTCCGGCCGTATTTTTGCCGCCTGCCTAAGATTTCATTGGCTTTCCTGCCCACGCTTTCGCTAAACAAGCCCCTTCGTTCCTCACCCAACCCAACCCAACCCATCCCAACTCCCAGTGAACCTTCTCACCCTACCCTTCATCCTCGCCCAAGCGACTGAGTCGGCGACCGACCTCACTCCCGGCGGTACCCAGGAAATGCCGCAGATCAACCCCGCTTTGTTGATCATTCCGATCCTCTTCGGATTGGTGTTCGGGCTTGCCCTGGGCGCCTTGATGTTCTGGAAAGTCTTCACGAAAGCCGGCCAGCCGGGCTGGGCTTCCATCGTTCCCATCTACAACGCCTACATCCTGTGCAAGATCGCCGGGAAACCGGGCTGGTGGGTGGTGCTCCTGATGATTCCGTTGGTCGGCTTCATCTTCGCCGCCTTGCTTTGTATCGCGCTGGCCGAGGCCTTCGGACAAGGAGCGGGTTTTGGAATTGGTCTCCTTCTCCTCAGCATCATCTTCTTCCCGATCCTTGGCTTCGGGAGCGCCCGCTACCAAGGCGCGGCAGGCAATGCGCCTCCGCTCCCCGGCGCGGCGTACTAGTCTTCGGTCAGTTCGATTGTCAAAGAACGGCGCGGCCGGGCAGGAATGCCCGGCCTTACGCTGTCGCGGCTGGCAGCTCGACCCACGCCTGCGTTTCCGCCGACCGCACGGCGGCGTCGAGCACGGCTTGGGTGCGCACGCCATCGTGGAAGCTCGGCACGCACGGGCGCTGGTTGCGGATGGCGTCGATGAACTCGAACGCCTGGTCGTAGCGGAAGGTGATGAGCGGGTCGCCGGCCGCGGGGTCGCGCGGGCTGCCGGGCCAGGTCCAGAATTCGCGCGGGACGGCGAGCGGCGCGAGGCCGGGGCCGCCGAGCTTGCCGTATTGCAGCTCGTTCCATTGGCCGGTCGTGAATTCGAACGTCGCCTCGCTGCCGTTGAGCTCGACGTAATCGCGGCTGCGCCCGCCTTCGTTGCGGCCGCTGGCGAGCTTCGAGCTTTCGAGCACGCCGGTCGCGCCGCCGAGAAACTCCGCGATGATCGCCGCCCAGTCGTCGAGATCGCTCGCGTGGCCCTCGCGGTCATCGACGAGCCGCTTCGTGTTGGCGACGAGCCGCTTCATCGGCCCCACGAGGTGCTGCGCGAAATCGATGCGATGCGAGAGCATGTCGCCGAGTTCGCCGGTCGCGGCGAGCGCCTTCACCTGCCGCCACCCGAGGTCGCGCGTCCCCCAATCCTGCAGCCGGCACGAGCGGTAGTGATACGGCTCGCCGAGCGCGCCCTGCGCGATGAGATGTCCGAGGTAGCGCATCGCCGGCACGAAGCGATACGTGTACGCCGTCATGTGCCGCACGTTGGCCGCATCCGCCGCGTCGGCCATGCTTTTCGCCTCGGCGTAGCTCATCGCGAGCGGTTTTTCGCAGAGCACGTGCTTGCCGGCGGCGATCGCCGCGTGCGCGATCGGGCCGTGCGCGACATTCGGTGTGGCGATGATCACCGCCTGCACGTCGTCGCGCCGCACGATCTCCTCATGGGTCGTGGAGGTGACCGTGATCCCGGTGTCGCGGCTCGCCTGTTCGAGCGTAGCCGGGTTGGTGTCGCACAGCGCGACCAGCTTGGTCTCCGCGCACAGCGCGAGACCGGGGAGATGGTTTTGCAGCGTGATGCCGCCGCAACCGATGATGGCAACGCCGAGGGTTTTCATGGCAGCCGGCTTTCCGTCAAAACGTCGGTTCCATCAAGCCGTAGCTCCCATCCTTCCGCCGATGCAGGATGTTCACCTTCTCCGTCTGCGCGTTGAGGAAGACGACGAACTGCCGCGGGCTCATCTCCATTTGCAGGACGGCTTCCTCGACGTACATCGGCTTCACCGGGTAGCGCTCGGTCTGCACGACCGTCGGCTGCGCGACGTCGCTTTCGGTAAAGTCTTCGGGCAACGCGAGGATCTGCTCGTCCATGTGGCGCACTTCGTCGCGATGGCGAGAGCGGTGCGTGCGGGCGAGGCGCGTCTTGTATTTGCGCATCTGCTGGCCGACTTTCGTGACGGCCGCTTCGATCGCGGCGTACATGTCGTCCGTCTCGGCATCGGCCTCGATCGTGATGTGGTTTGCGCAGTGGAGGACGACCTCGCACGACTGCCGGTACTTTTGCACGTCGAGGATCGTGTGCGCCTCGATGATCCGCGGGTAGTCGAGATGCAGGTGGCGCAGCTTCTCCGTGATGAACGCGCGCAGGGCATCGGTCACGGTGACGTGGAGGCCGGTGATGCGAAGGGCGACGTTGGCGTTGGCGGTCTGCATGGGGAGATTTAGAGGCGAAGCCGATTCCTAATCCTGCTCCTGCTCCTGCTCTTGATCCTGTTCGGGGCGGTGTCGGGGCATTGGATCAGGAGCAAGAGCAAGATTAG
>DASYIS010000019.1:0-11622 GCA_035997375.1 Chthoniobacteraceae bacterium | reverse complement strand
TGCATGCTCTGCATCACTTGCGCGAAAAGAGGTACTCCACCAAGTCCCGCAGCTCCGTCTTCGTCAGGAAATCGCGTGTGGTTTCCGGCATGGGCGAAGGGGCGCCGGCGCGCTCGGCGACATTCGCCAGCGGCACCACCTGGGTCTTCGGTTTTCCCTTGTCGTCGAAGGTTTCGATGGTCAACGCCGTGGCGTCGCTCTTTGAAAGCCGGCCGGCGACGACGCTTTTGTCTTTCAAGGTGAGGATCACGGTCTCGAATCCTTCCGCCACTTTGCGATTCGGGAACACGATCGATTCCAGGATGTAGTTGCGGTCCTTGGTCGCGCCGATGTGGGTCAGGTCGGGGCCGACCACGCTGTCGCCGGTCTCGCACTTGTGGCACTTGATGCAGCCCACCTCCTGCTTGGTGAGAAAGATCGCTTTGCCGCGCGCCGCCTCGCCGCCGGCGAGGGAGACGCGGTAGGCCGCGAGCGGGTCGCTGGCCGGGAGCGAGGCCTCGTACGCCTTCACTTTCGCGGTCACCTCGGGCGAGCCCGCCTTGCGCGCGGCCTCGAGGATATCGAGCTGAATCTCCGGCGCAATGCCGCCGGCAGTGAGCCGCTCGACCAAAGTCGCGAGCAGCGCGGCGGCTTCCGGCCGGCGGATTTGCGAGAGCGCCGAGAGCGCGCCCTGCTTCTCCACGAGACTGCCGGAGTTGATGATCTCCGCGATGAGCGCGACGGCCGCCGCCGGATCGACCGCGGCCAGCGATTGCAGCCCCTGGTTGCGGATGTTCGCGTCCTTGTCCTTGAGGGCCGCGCGGGCGAGCTCGGGCAGGCGTTTGTCCTTCAGCGAAGCGAGCGCCTGGATGGCGGCGATGCGCGGCTCGCGGCGCGCCTTCTGGTCCTGCGCCAGCGCGAAGAGCGGGTCGCGCGCGCTCTGCAGGCCGAGTTTCGCGGTCAAACTCGCGACCATTTCCTGGATGCCCGCGGAGCCATCTTTTAGCAGTGCCGGCACCGACGCGGTGATCGCGGCGATCGCGTCCTCGGAACCGCGCGGCGGGAGGGGGCGGTGCATGTTCAGCAAGCGATCGCGCGCCGGCGGATTGCCCCACTGCGCGAGCGCATCGAGCGCCACCCGGCGCGCGGCTTCGGGGCTCGCGGGATCGGCCGCGTACAACGCGAGGGCAGTGGCGTTCTCCGCTTTGCCGAGGCGGTAGTGCGCGTTGAGCACGCGCAGGATGGTGTTGTTCTCCTTCAGCCCTTTCGAGCCCGAGAGTTTCGCGAGCTCGGGGAGCGCGTCGACGATCGGCACATCGTAAATGGCGCGCGCCGCTTCCAGCACGATCGTCGGATCCGCGTCGGCGAGGAACTTCGCGATCTCCCCGCTTTGCCAGCGGCGCAGGGCGAGCAGCGCGCCCACTCGCACCGCCGCGGATTTGTCGTTGCTCTTCGCGGCGAGTTGCGCCGGATTGGCCGAGCCGGTCAGTCCCATCACCCCGCCGTGGCGGAGCACCGGATCCTTGTCGGCATTCTCCGCGAGCATGGCGCAGAGCGGCTCGAAGGCCGGCGCGTAGGCGAGCTTGCCGAGCGCGAGCGCGGCGTAGAAGCGGGCGCGGTTGTTGGCGTCCTTGAGCAGGCCGACGAGCTTCGGCGCGGCGGGTGCAAACTTCGTGTCGCCCAAGACTCGCGCGGCCTGCGCGCGGACCTCCGCGTCGCCGTCGGCGAGCAGCGCCGCGATCGGCGTCAGCGCCTGCTCCTTCAGCGATGGCGCGAGCTGGCCGAGCCCCCAGATGGCATGAATGCGCGCGAGCTGCGCCGGATTCGCCTGCGCGATTTTCGTGAAGACCGGCAGCGCTTTCGCGCCGCGCGCGGCGAGCTCGAATTGCGCCGCCTGGCGCACCCGCATGTCGGCGTGCGCGAGCAGCTTTCCGAGCTCCTCTTCGTTGCGCTTGGCCATCCCTTCGCTGAGCAGCTTCTTCACCTCGGCTTGCAGCGCGACGTTCGCCTTCGGGTCGGTCAGCTTGTAGATGCGGCCTTTGCCGGCGCCGCCCCAGGTCTCCACCCAGTCGAGCACGTACATTGCGCCGTCGACGCCGAAGTCGACGTCGGTGGTGAGAATGCCCTGCACGAGATCGCGGCGCTCCTTCAGCTTGAAGAACGCGCCCTGCGGCTCGAGCGCGATTTCATGCACCAGGCTCGCGCCGGCCGAGCCGCGGAAGTCCGAAAGGAAGAACTTCCCCTTGTATTTGTCGGAGAGGCCGGTGCCGGGATTGTAGACGAGTCCCGACGGGCCGCTGGCGATATTCGCGATGGGCGGGATGATGTACTTCGCCTTCAGCGCCTCCGCCGGGTCCCAGAGCTTCTCGCGATTGAACGGGCCGCGGTCGGTCATGTATTGGTAGGCCATCCGCCAGCCGGAGTCGCCGCCTTCCACGAGCTGCGCGAAGCGCGCCTTCTCGCCGGGATAGTCCGAGTTGTTGTCGCCGGTGAAGAGGTTCCCGTATTCGTCGAAGGCCAGCTCCTGCGGGTTGCGCACGCCGGTGGCGAAGAGCTCGAACTCCGTGCCATCGGGATTGCACCGCATGATCGAGCCGGTCTCGACTTCGGAGACGATCTTCCCTTCCCGGTTCTGCACGTGGATGCCGCGGTCGCCGATCGAGAAATAGAGCTTGCCGTCCGGCCCGAACTTGAGCCCGTGCATGTCGTGCCCGCGGAAGGCGAAGTGGACGCCGAAGCCGCTGAGCAGCTTCTCCTTCACTTCGGCCTGGCCGCCGCCTTCCTGGTTCTTGAAGTGCCAGAGATTCGGGATGCAGGTGTACCAGACATCGTCGCCGCGCGCGAGCACGCCGGCGCCGGTGCCGTCGAGCGGCTCCATGAAGCCGTCGGCGAAGACGATGCTCTTGACCGGCTTCCCGTCGCCATCGGTGTCGAGGCGGACGATGCGATCCTCGAACGTCATGAACTTGTCCGCGAACCGTTGGTCCTCGGGGTAAAATTTGTGCATCATCGCGAGGCGATCGTCGGTCGTCTTCGCGGCGAGGTCGTCGTTCAGCCAGGGCGCGTGCGAGCGATTGTCCTCGACCCCGTGCTCCTGGCGATACGTCTCCGCGATGTACCAGCGGCCCTTTTCATCCTGGGAAAACGAGACGGGATTCTTCAACAGCGGCTCGGCCGCGAAGAGCTCGGCCTTGAGCTGTCCGTCGAGCTTGAAGGTCTTGATGGCGTTCGTCGCCGCGTCGTGGCCGCCCGGTCCCGCGGGCGTGGCCGGCGTGCCGGGCGGTGGCACGGCCGGCGAAGGCGCGGCAAGCGCCAGCGAAGCGGCGAGAAGGGTGGCGGCGAAGCGGAAACTCATGGAAAAAAGGAGCGGGCGGCGGAAAAGGGAGAAGAGCATGTAATGCATCCCCGCCCACAGGACAACCCCCGCCGGTGAGAGATATGGGAAGAAAGGAGGGGGAAAAGGGCGATTTTCGGCGTCATAAGGCCGTAACGATTCAGTCGGCGTGCAGGTGCCGGCGTGGCACGGGCGTCCCGCCCGTGGGGCAGGCGGGCATCCTGCCCGCCGAATGTCGGAAACGGTGGCTCTCTGCTTCGACGGGCGGGACGCCCGCCGGCCCCACGGGCTGGTTGCCCGTGCCACGTCGGCGGCTACCCGCTCGCCGAGCGGGACCCACGCGCGGTGCTCGGGTCCGGTGTAGTTCGCGCCGGGGCGGATGATCTTGCCGTCGGCCCGCTGCTCGATGACGTGGGCGCCCCAGCCGGCGACGCGCGGGATGGCGAAGAGCGGGGTGAACATGTTCGTCGGCACCTCCATCATGTGATAGGAAACGGCGGAGAACCAATCGAGGTTCGGGGACATCTTTGCGGTTCTTCGTCTTGAAACGGCTTGCCATCCGCCGTGGCTACTGCATCCAGTCAATGAACAGCGGTGCGACGCGGAGGTAGCGGCGGACGGCTGACGTGGTTCTCCTCATGCCTAATCATCTTCCCGAGCGCTTCCAGGTCGCGTTCTCCTTCGCGGGCGAGCAGCGCGCGCTGGTCAAGGAGATCGCCGAGAAGCTGCGGGCGCGCCTGGGGGAAGACAGCGTCTTTTACGATAACACCTACGAGCACATCCTCGCCGGCAATGACAGCGATCTCCTCCTGCAGGAGATTTATGAAAAGCGCTCGGCGATGGTGATCGTCGGCGTCTCGGGGGACTACGCCCGCAAGCAATGGACCGCCGTCGAGAGCCGCGTGATCCGCGCCCTCGAGATGCGCCTCTCCGCGAGCGAAGACGGCAACGCCCGGCTCCGCATTCTCCCGCTGCGTGTCGGCGACGGCGACGTGCCGTGGATTCCCGACAACGCCATCTGCCCGGACGCGCGCAGCCGTCCGGTCGAGCAGACCGTCCAGCTCATCCTCGACCGGCTCAAGTGCATCGATGCATCCGGCGCCGGCACGCCCGCGGCCGCTGAGCCAGCGCCCGCGCCGGTGGCCGACCTCTCGTATGATGCCGGGCCGATCCCCTTCGACAGCCCATGGTACATCGAGCGCCGCGTCGACCAGCAGCTCATCAATTACTTCAGCCGCAACGGCCGCACCGCCGCGCTTTGCGGCGCGCCGCAGATGGGCAAATCCTCGCTCGCCATCCGGGTCGAGCATCGGCTCCAGGACTCGGGCTACCGCCTGGCGCGGGTCAATATTCGCGACGATCTCCCGGCCGGCGCCTTTGCCGATGAGGGGAGCTTCTTCGCGGCGCTGACGGACGCCATCGCCCGTGAGCTCAACACCACCCGGCCGGCTGCCGGGCGCTTCGCCCCGCACGCCGCCCCCTCGGATTTCTCCACGTTCCTGCTCTCCGACGTGCTGCCGCAGGCGCAGGGGAAAGTGCTCATGGTGCTCGACCGGCTCGACCACCTCTTCGACCAGCCGTGCAGCGCCCAGGCGCTCAGCGCCCTCCGCGCCTTGCACGGCCGAACCGCCAACCCGCCCTTCAACCAGATGCGGATGCTCCTCATCCACACTCTCCACCCGCGGCAGCAGCAGAACCCGCTCGGCTCCGTGTTCGACGTGGCGAAGAAATTCCCGGCCGGCGACTTCACCCTCGAGGAGGTGCGCACGCTCACCGCCCGGCATGCCCTGCAGCTCGCCGCCCACGCGGTTCCCGACCTCCACTGGCTGCTCGGCGGGCATCCGGCGCTCACCCGCCTCGCCTGGAATGAGATGGCCGACGGCCAGGCCACCCCGCAGGAGTTGATCGCGGCGGCCGGCCGCAACGGCGGCCCTTTTGAGAACCATCTGCTCGCTCTCCGTCGCGAGTTCCTCCAGAACCGCCCCCTGGCCAAGGCCTTCCTCGACCTCATCCGCGGCACGGGCCGGCCAACCGACCAGATCTTCGAGGCGCTTCTGCTCCTGGGCGTCGTCAACGGCGACTGGCACGGCGACGCCACCGTCCGCTGCGGCCTCTACGAGAAGTGGTTCCCCCTGCACCTCGACGCCTGAGGCATGACCGACCCGAACTTCTACGACACCCAGGCCACCCTCGATCCGCACTCCGAGTGCTACATCGAGCGGCCCGCCGACCGGGAGCTGGTGGAAGCCCTCCGCGACCGCAAGTACTCCTTCATCCTCTCCGCCCGCAAGGTCGGCAAATCGAGCCTCCTCCAGCGCGCCTTCGTCACTTTGCGCCAGGAGGGCGTCCTCGTCTGCGGCCACGAATTCGTGATCGGCTCGGTCGACAGCGAGCCGGAGCAGTGGTACTACGGCCTCGCCTCCAGCCTCGCCCTCGATGCCCAAATCCGCTCCGGCTTCCTCGTCGATCCAGGCTGGGTCGCCTGGTGGAAGGAGAACTCGCTCCTCCCGCCCATGCAGCGCCTCATCGGCTTCCTGCGCGAGTTCCTGCTCAGCCGCTCCGAGCAGCCGTGGGTCGTCGCCTTCGACGAGATCGACACCACGCTCCCGCTCCCCTTCAGCGACGACTTCTTCGTCGGCCTGCGCGGCTGTTACAACGCCCGCTCCAGCGATCCCCTCTGGAAGCGGCTCACCTTTCTGCTCGTCGGCGTCGCCAGCCCCGCCGACCTCATCAAGAGCCGCAAGCGCACCCCTTTCAACATCGGCACCCAGATCGACGTCGGCGACTTCCGCCGGGCCGACGCCGCCCGGCTGCTGCGCGGCCTCGGCGAACCGGAGCAGGCCGATCACCCCGCGCTCGTCCGCATCTTCCACTGGACCGACGGCTACCCGTATCTCACGCAGCGGCTCTTCCTGGAAATCGCCGAGACTCTCGAGGAAAGCGTCGAAGACCCTGAGCCTGTCGAAGGGGCTGCGCCCGACTCCGTGGAGGGCTGGAGCCAGCTGGTCGACGACGTGGTCGCGAAGACCTTCTTCAAGCCCGGCGTCTTCGTCACCGAATCGCATTTCAAGAACATCTCCGAGAGCCGGGCCGCGCTCTTCCCCCAGCGCGCCGCGCTCCTCGGCATCTACCGCCGCGCGCTGCGTGGCGAGGTGGTCCAGGACGACGCCTTCTCGCCGGCCAAGTCCGAGCTCAAGCTCTCCGGCCTGCTCAAGCTGCACCCCGAGCACCCCGGTCGCCTCATCGTCCGCAACCGCATCTACGAGCGCGTCTTCGACCAGCGCTGGATCGCCCAGAACACCCCCGTCCGTTGGACCAGAAACGTGGCCCTCGCCGCCTCCGTGGCGGTGCTGCTCGCGGTGGGCGGTCTGGTCGTGCAGCAGCGGCAGGGCGAGCAACGCAAAATCGCCGACCTCATCGGGCAGATTGATTCCGCGAACCAGGACGTCCCGACGCACGCCTATACGGACTTGGCCGCGCGCCCCGGCCAGAAGAGCGTGGCGGATGAAAAGATGGCCGCGTACTGGGACCGGCAGGCGCTGAAGGCGGAACAAGGCGCCAGCCGCGACGAGGCGATCGTCCTGTGGCTGAAAGCGCGGAGCTGGGCCGATTCCCCGGCCCGGCAGTCGGCCTCCCGCGTGGCGTTGGAAACCCCGATGACGGAGATCGGCGCTTCCTTTCGACATGAGGGTGGAGTCACAATGGCGAGCTTCAGCGAGGACGGCACGAAGGTCGTTACCGCCAGCGACGAGACCGCGCGGGTGTGGGACGCGGCCACGGGCCAGCCGCGGGGCGCGCCCCTGCGCCACTTGCGAGCGGTCAGTAGCGCGAACTTCAGCGCGGACGGCACGAAGGTCGTCACCGCCAGCGAGGACAAGACCGCGCGGGTCTGGGACGCCGCCACCGGCCAGCCGCTGAGCGAGCCCCTGCATCACGAGGATACCGTCCATAGCGCGAGCTTCAGCCCGGACGGCACGAAGGTCGTCACTGCCAGCGACGACGAAACCGCGCGGGTGTGGAACGCCGCCACCGGCCAGCCGCTGAGCGAGCCCCTGCGCCACGAGGATACCGTCAATAGCGCGAGTTTCAGCGCGGACGGCACGAAGGTCGTCACCGCCAGCGACGACCAGACCGCGCGGGTGTGGGACGCCGCCACCGGCCAGCCACTCGGCGAGCCCCTGCGTCACGAGGAAGCCGTCTATAGCGCGAGCTTCAGCGCGGACGGCACGAAGGTCGTAACCGCCAGCTCGGACAGTACTGCGCGGGTTTGGGAGACCGCCACGGGCCAGCCGCTGTACGCGCCGCTTCGCCACGAGGGTTTCCTCTATAGCGCGAGCTTCAGCGCGGACGGCACGAAGGTCGTAACAGCCAGCGCCGACCGCACCGCGAGGGTATGGGAGGCCGCCACCGGCCAGCCGCTAGGCGCGCCTCTGAGCCACCAGGATCGGGTCAACAGCGCGAGCTTCAGCGCGGGCGGCACAAAGGTCATCACCGCCAGCAACGACAGAACAGCGCGGGTGTGGGACACACTGGCCCTCATGGCGATCACGCTCAACGGAGAAGGCCCTGGGCTCCCGGTCCTCCCTGAACCGCCCGCGCAGTTGCTCGAAACCTGGCAGCGCCGACTGTCGCTCAAATTCCGAGATGACCGCTCGCCCGTCCTCGTGCCGATGTATTCCACCCAGCCCCGAAAGACCGACTGAGCTGAGGCGGCGCCCGTCGGCAGCTCCTGCTTCAGCTACGCGCTTGCCTTTTGGTCGCGAAAGCTCTCTTCCTCCGCCGCCAGGGGCCTTGCTTCGGCCCACCGGCGCGATGCGGGCGTCGACGGCTTCGACGAGGGCGCCGATGGGACCGAAGCGCAGATCTGCGGCGTCGGCGGGCTTTTTGAGTCCGTCGGCGCTCAGCTCCAGCTCGTCGGGGCGGAAATGGGGGCCGTCGAGGACTCGCTGGTTCTCGTCGGCTCGGTCATGGTTCTTGTCGGCACATTCCTGGTTCTCGTCGGCGGAGCTTTGGTTGTCGTCGGCGAGCCTCTGGTTGCCGTCGGTGGACCCTCCTGTCGCTTTTTGACCACGCTCCAGACGCACCGGGCGCCCCCAGGAGGCTGCAGGGTGAATCTTCGCACTATTTGCTTGTCGCTCCAAACCATTGGGACTTACGAAGTATCTCTCATGCCGCGTCCGTTCACGCTTGACTCCGGAATACGGTTCGACGACCCCCGGATCACCTTCGATGGATTCTGGCCGGAACCCGAAGCCCTTACCCCGCCGCTCCCCGCCTGCCTTAACCCGCTCCCCATGAATCTCAATACCAGCATCGACTTCCTCAAGGACCGCCTGGACAAGACGCGCGCCGTCCAGACGCAGATCGCCGCCACATGGCTTTGGCCGCTCAAGACCGCGGCCCAATGGGCGGCGGACTCCGACGCGCTCGACAAGAGTGTGGACGGCAGCCTCGCCAACGTGGCGATCGAGGCCCACACCACCGCCGAGGCCGCGCGCGGTGTGCTCGACACGCGGCTGCATGCCATCCACGCGCAGACGGTCGCCGTCGCCGGCGTCATGCGGGCGCGCGCGGCGCGGCAGCCCGAGAGCAAGCACGTGGTCGACGAACTGAGCGCGCGCGCCGATTCGCGCGACGGGATCGAAAAGGAAGGGACCGCGGTCCTTTCCGCCTGGAAGCTGGAGTTCGACGGCGCCGCCTTCGAGCCGGCCCCCGGCGTGACGTACGACGCCTTCCGCGACCTCTTCCACGGCCACGCCGCCGACCCCTCGGCCACCCCGCCGGTGGCCGCGATGCCCTCGCTGCGCGAGCTGAAGGAAGCCTACTCGGACAAAGCCACCCTCGACCGCCGCGAAACCGGCCGGCTCAACGCCCGGCTCGGCCTGGTGGAGCGCGACTGCCAGGACTGGTACGCCGAGGCGACCAAGGTCTTCGTCGCCGGCACGGAGATCGGCGACCTCATCCGCTCGGAAGTCCCGACCTCCGACGACTACAGCCCGTCCGCGCCGCCGATCCCGCCGCCCGTTCCCCCGGCGCCGCCCGTCCCCTAGCCAGGCGAGAACCCGGCGCGCCCGTCGTCTGGTCATCCTTCATCGGCCCTCGTGGGGGATGCTCTCCAAATACTCCGGCGCTTTCCGCTTCCCAGCCTTCGCCTTAACGCTGGTCGAGCGGGACCCAGGCGCGGTGCTCGGGGCCGGTGTAGTTGGCGCCGGGGCGGATGATCTTGCCGTCGGCCCGCTGCTCGATGACGTGGGCGCCCCAGCCGGCGACGCGCGGGATGGCGAAGAGCGGGGTGAACATGTTCGTCGGCACGCCCATCATGTGATAGGAAACGGCGGAGAACCAATCGAGGTTCGGGAACATCTTTTTCGCGTCAAACATCACGCGCTCCAGGCGCTCGGCGATCTCGAAGAGGCGCATGTCGCCCTGCTCCTCGGAGAGCTGTTTGGCCACGCGCTTGATCACTTCGTTGCGCGGATCGGCGATGGTGTAGACCGGATGGCCGAAGCCGATGACGATCTCCTTGCGGCCGACGCGCTCGCGGATGTCGGCCTCCGCGGCGTCGGCATTTTCGTAGCGGCTCTGGATGCGGAAAGCCTCCTCGTTCGCGCCGCCGTGCTTCGGCCCGCGCAAGGCGCCGAGCGCGCCGCACACGCATGAATACAGGTCGGCATCGGTGCCTGCGATGACGCGCGCGGTGAAGGTCGAGGCGTTGAACTCGTGCTCGGCGTACAGGATGAGCGAGGTCTGCATGGCGTGCTCGTGCGACGGCCCGGGCGGCGTGCCGTGCAGCAGATGCAGGAAATGCGCGGCGATGGAGTCATCGTCCGTCGCGACCTCGATCCGCCGGCCGCCGTGGCTGAAGTGGTACCAGTAGAGCAGCATCGAGGTGAAAGTGCCGAGCAGGCGGTCGATGATTTCGCGGGTCTGCGCGGCGGCGTGCGCGTCCGGCTCCTGCTCGCAGGTGCCGAGGACGGAGGTGCCGGTGCGGATGACATCCATGGGATGCGCGTCCGCGGGGAGCGCCTCCAGGGCCTGCTTCACCGGCGCCGGCAGGCCGCGCAACGAGCGCAGCTTCGCCTTGTAAGCGGCAAGCTCAGCGCGATTCGGCAACGTGCCGTACACCAGCAAATGCGCGATTTCCTCGAACTCCGCCGACTCCGCGAAATCGAGAATGTCGTAGCCGCGATAGTGGAGGTCGTTGCCGGCGCGGCCGACGGTGCAGATCGCGGTATTGCCCGCGACGGTGCCGGAGAGGGCGACGGATTTCTTCGGTTTGGGGAGGGTGGATTCGGTGCTCATGGCGATGGTGGGCGACTGGATTCTTCAGCAAAAAGGCGATCGAGCCGCTGCTCGTACGCGTGGTAGCCGAGGTGCTCGTACAACTCGGCGCGGGTCTGCATCTCGGGTACGCCGGCCTGCTGGGTGCCGTCGGCGAGAATGTGCTCGTAGACGCCCAGCGCGGCCTTGCTCATCGCGCGAAAGGCGGAGAGGGGATAGAGCACCAGCTTCACTCCAACGCTCGCGAGTTGCTCCCTTGTGAAGAGCGGTGTCGCGCCAAACTCGGTGATATTCGCCAGCACCGGCACCGAAACCCCGCGCGTGAACTCCGCGTATTGCTCCAGCGTCTGGATGGCCTCGGGGAAGATCATGTCCGCGCCGGCGGCGACGCACGCCTGCGCGCGGTCGAGCGCGGAGGACATCCCTTCCACCGCCAGCGCATCGGTGCGCGCCATGATGACGAAGCTCGCATCGGTCCGCGCATCGACCGCAGCCTTGATGCGGTCGAGCATCTCGCCCTGGGTGACGATCGCCTTGTTGGGCCGATGCCCGCAGCGCTTCTGCATCACCTGGTCCTCGATGTGGAAACCGGCCGCGCCCGTCTGCGCGATTTCGCGGGTGGCGCGGGCGATGTTGAACGCCCCGCCCCAGCCGGTATCGAGGTCGACCAGCAGCGGCAGATCGCTGGCGCCGGTGATGCGGCGCGCGTCTTCGCAGACATCGTGCAGCGTCGTGATCCCGAGATCGGGCAGCCCCAGCGACGAAGCCGCCACGCCCCCGCCGGAAAGGTAGAGCGCCCGGTGCCCGCAGCGTTGCGCGAGGATGGCGCAGTAAGCCGTGACCGCGCCGACGACTTGCAGCGGCGCGTGCTCCGCCACCGCGCGGCGCAGCTTGTCACCGGGAGTTGGGGTAATGCTCATGCGATATTCCCATCGGGACTGCCAAGCCATAGCTCTTCGAAACGCGCTCCGCTCCACGATGGGTAGCACAGGCGTCCCGC
The DNA here is from genome assembly GCA_035997375.1 of Chthoniobacteraceae bacterium. Classification (GTDB taxonomy): domain Bacteria; phylum Verrucomicrobiota; class Verrucomicrobiia; order Chthoniobacterales; family Chthoniobacteraceae; genus DASYIS01. Next base: position 28 of record DASYIS010000019.1, on the reverse strand, counting down.
CTGTTCGGCTCGGCGTCCCGCCGAGTCG
>DASYIS010000018.1:0-6796 GCA_035997375.1 Chthoniobacteraceae bacterium | reverse complement strand
CGCTTTTTTTTGCCCTCCCCTTTCCTTGACTGGCCGCTTCATCCCACCGCACATCCGCGTCGTCGACGAAGCGCCGCACTGGATCGTGGTCGAGAAGCCGGCGCATCTCCTCGTCCACCCGACCAAGCCCTCTCCCAAGACCACGCTCTGGGACGAGCTCCGCGGGCTGCTCGCCTTTGAGATCGCGTGCGGCGGCCAGGTCTCGATCATCAATCGCCTCGACCGCGAAACCAGCGGCCTCACGCTCGTCGCGAAAGATGGCGCCACGGCGAGCGCGTTTTGCAAGCTGATGGAGCAGCGCCGCATCCACAAAGAATACCTCGCCCTCACCTGGGGCTGGCCGACGCAGGACGACTGGACCGTCGACGCGCCGCTCCTGCGCCTCGGCGAGCAAGCCGCCTCGCGCATTCATCTCAAGCAGGCCGTGCACCCGCTTGGCGCCGCCGCGTGCACGCGCTTCCGGGTCGAGCAGCGCTTCGAGAATGCGCGCGGCCGTTTCGCCGTCGTCCGCGCCTGGCCGGAGACGGGCCGCCTGCACCAGATCCGGGTCCACCTGGCGCACTCCGGATACGCGGTGGTCGGCGACAAAATTTACGGCCCCGACGAAGGATGCTACCTGGAGTTCATCGAGACCGGCTGGACCGAATCGCTCGCCCAACGTCTTCTGCTGCCGCGACACGCTTTGCATTCCGCGAGCCTGCAAATCGACGGCCTCGGATTGCAGTGGAGCATCGGCTTGCCCGACGATCTCGCGACCTTTGCCGACCATGTCTGAATCCCCCGCGCCCGCGCTCAAGGAAATCTTCGCGGCGGAAACGTACCGCCAGATCGCGCGCGAAATGACGGCGATTTACCCGACCTTCAACGCGGCGCGCTTCCAGGCGCTTTCGCTGGCGGGACTTGACGAGCTTTCGCTGATGCAGCGGCTCCGGCGCATGACCGAGAGCCTCCACGCGACGCTGCCGGCGAGCTTCCGCAAGGCGCTCGGCTTGCTCCGCAAGCTCGCTCCGCGCATCGAGCGGAGTTTCGTCACGCTGGCGCTCTCCGACTATGTGGGGCAATACGGACAGGACCAATTCGACGTCTCGATGGAAGCGCTGAAATACTTCACCGCATTTGGCTCTTCCGAGTTTGCGGTGCGCGAATTTCTGCGGCGCGATTTGCCACGCGCCCTCGCCATCATGACTGAATGGTCGCGCGACGAGAACGAGCACGTCCGCCGGCTGGCGAGCGAAGGAAGCCGTCCGCGCCTGCCGTGGTCCTTCCGGCTCGAGGCGCTGGTGACCGATCCGTCGCCGGCCGCGCCGATTCTGGAGCAACTGCGCAACGACCCGAGTCTCGACGTGCGCAAGTCCGTCGCCAATCATCTCAACGACATCGCGAAGGATCACCCCGCCTGGGTCATGGATCGTCTCGAAAGCTGGCCCCTCGACCAGCCGCACACCGCGTGGATCGCAAAGCGCGCGCTCCGCACGTTGATCAAGCAAGGCGACCGGCGTGCGCTCGCGATCATCGGCGCCGGCGCGAAGCCGAACGTCCTCCTGCACGACCTCTCGCTGACCCCGCGCAAAATCAAGCTCGGCAGCTGCACCACGCTCGCCTTCCGCCTGGAGTCGCGTGCCGCGAAATCGCAGCGCCTGGTCGTCGACTACATCGTGCATTACGTGAAGAAATCCGGCGCCATCGCGGCCAAGGTCTTCAAGCTGAAAGAGCTGACGCTCGCCCCCGGCGCATCGATCGCCTTCTCGCGCGCCCTGCACATCCGCGACTTCACCACCCGCGTGCACCACCCCGGCCGGCACGAAGTCGAGATCGCCGTCAACGGCGAGAAGCTGGCACGCGCGTTCTTCGAGCTGACGCGGTGAGTGAGCGGAGGACAATGGGACATTGGGACATTGGGATAATGAGACATGAGACCATGAGAGGGCGCCGCTTGGTGTCTCATTGTCTCATTGTCTCATTGTCTCATTGTCTCATTGTCCCCTCGCGCCCTCGCGTCTTGGCGTCGAACCAAGTATCCTCCCCCCGCATGACCGCGACGACGCTCCAGTTCGGCCTCACCGCCTTCACGACCTTTCTCGTCGTGGTCGATCCGTTCGGCATTTTGCCGATCTTCATCTCGCTCGCGAAGGGGCGGACCAAGGAGGAGCGCGCGCGTCTCGTCACGCGGGCGGTCGCACTCGGCTGGGCGGTTTCCATGGTCTTTCTCCTCGGCGGCAATCGCCTCCTCGATTACCTCGGCGTGACCGTCCACGCCTTCGCGATCAGCGGCGGCATCCTCCTTTTCGCGACGGCGCTCCCGATGCTCTTCGGCCAGCGCGCGCCGTTGCAATCGCCGGACGACAAGGAGGGCGCCGGCGGCGATGACATCTGGATCTTTCCCCTCGCCATCCCGCTCCTCGCCGGGCCCGGCACCATCACCGGTATCCTCCTTCTCACGGCGCAGGCGCGCGGCAGCATGGGGAAAATGGGCGCGCTTGTGCTCGCCCTCACGCTCGTGTTTCTGCTGACGCACCTCGTGCTCGGCGTCGTCGGCGGGCAGCTCGTCCGCCGGCTCGGACCGGAGAGTCTGCACGTCGCGACGCGCGTCCTCGGCATCGTACTGGCCGCGCTGGCCGTGCAGTTCGTGTTGAATGGGGTCACCGGTTACATTCGGTTTCTCGATCCGCGATGAGCCGAAACGATATGGACTGCGGCGGGAAGCGTAAGCGCCACGCCGCTTTCGCGCGCAAGGGGATTCGCAAAACCATCGCCGGCGTAGTGCGGAGCCCGGTTTCCAAAGCGGTGTCGCGCTTACGCTTGCCACGGCAGTCCAAAGCCGCCCCTGCGCCGCACGTTTCTTTTTGGCGCGCCGCCCGGCCACGCGCTACCGTCAGCTCGCGTGAACTCCTTCCCCCGGATCGTCTCCTCATCCGCCGTCCTCTTGCTCGGCGTCGCCGTCGCTGCACGCGGAGCCGATGCCGCCGCGCCGCAGCCTCTGCGCGATTTCCAGCGCGTCGTCGTCGCCGCGGATGCGCTGCCGGTCACGCGCGTGGCGGCGGAAGAGCTCGCACGCTACGCCGGCAAGGTCGCCGGCCGCGAGCTCGCCGTGGTGCCGCTCGACAAGTTCACGCGCGACGCGCCCGGCCTCACGTTCTTCGTCGGTGAAGCCGCCGGCGCACAGGCCCTCGGCCGCCCGCTCGCGCCGTGGAAGAGCGAGGAGTGGACGCTCCATTCCGTCCCCGCCGGCCTCATCCTCGCGGGGCACGATGCGCCGGGCGACGCGTGGTCGATCTCCGTCGCCGGCGGTAGCATGCTCGCGGTCGATACGCTGCTGGAAGACCACCTCGGCGTGCGCTGGTATTGGCCCGGCGAATTTGGCGAGCATGTGCCGGTCGATCCCGAGGCGGTGATTCCGGCGCTCGACGTGCGCCGGCAGCCGGTCTTCGAAATCCGCTCGGTGCAGCTCGGCTACTCGGCGTACCATACGAAGGCCTTTCACGAGGAGGGGCGCAAATGGGCGCGGCGCTCGCGACTCGGCTGGGTGCGCTCCGCGGTCTTCGGCCATAGCTGGAACGACGCGTTCGACCTGCGCCACGAGACGACGTTCCATGAGCACCCGGAGTGGTTCGCGCTCGTGCACGGCGTGCGCAAGCCGCCGCAGATGTGCACGACAAACCCCGAGGTCATCGCGCACATGGTCGAATTCGTGCTCGCCGGCAAGCAGGACATCATGAACATCTCGCCGAGCGATGGCGGCGGCTTTTGCGAGTGCGACCGCTGCCGCGCCCTCGATGTCCCCGGCCTCCTCGCCTACGATCACAAAACGGTGCAGCTCAGCGACCGCATTTTCACCTACGCCGACGAGGTCGCGCGGCGCGTGCGGGAGCGCAATCCGGAGAAGGGGTGCGGCATGTTCGCGTACACTTTCTACAACAAACCGCCGGCCAAAATCGCCGCGCTGGAGCCGAACCTCTATCTCTCGTTCGTCTACCAAAGCGCCGCGCAGCGCGACGCGGAGAACCTCCGCGAATGGCGCGAATCCGTCGAGGGCTGGCAGAAGCTCGGCGCCAAGCTCGTGGTCCGCGAGGGCTGGGGCAATCACTACTACTTCGATCTGCCGCTCCTGCATGATCGGCAGATCACCGACAACCTGGCGGAGGCGCACCGGCTCGGCTTCGTGGCGGCGTACGGCGAAGGAAGCAAGAACTTCGCAACGATCGCGCCGAACTACTGGGCGATCACGCACGCCATGTGGAATCCCAAGGCCGACGCCGCCGCGCTCATGCGCGACTTCTACGACTCGGCCTACGGACCGGTCGCGCGCGAGATGGAGGCGTTCTTCGCGAGCTACCGCCAGGCGCTCGATGCGCACTGGGCGGAACGCGATCGCAACGTCGATGCGACGGGCATCGCCTATGCGAACGTGATCGGCGCGTGGGGCCGGCTCATCCCGACCGCGGCCGTGGAGGAAGCGGAACGCCACCTCCGCGAGGCGGAAAAGAAAGCGCCGCCCGGCGAATACGCCGACCGCGTGCGCTTCCACCGCTTCGGCCAGGACTACACGCGCGTGATGCTCGACCTACTTTCGACGTATCGCGAACTGGCCGTCTTGGGCGTGAAGCTCGACACCTTCTCCGCCGTGGTGAAAGAGCGCCGCGACGACCCGCCGGCGCGCGAGAAAACCTTGCGCCACGCCTTCGAGCTCGGCGAAGAGCGCGAGCGTCTCCTGCTTGCGCATCGCGACTGGGCCGGTCCGGACGAGGGCCTCTACGCGTTTACGAACGACGCAAAAATCCGCCAATGGCACGCGGCAGTGAAAGCCGCGCTCGGGATCGACCAGCCGACCGCGCTGAACAAGGCGGCGCTGGCGCAATAGCCTTGCGCGCAGCACTCCTAAGCATGTGCAGCGCGCGGCTCTCCCTGAGCAGAGGCGCAGGGGTGCCGCCTCCAACTTCTTGAGCGCGGTTCGCGCGACAAGCGCTTGTGCGTCGCGTCGCGCCGGTCGCCCGCCTCCGGCAGGCGGAGGAGTTCATCCTTGGAGAGGTGATCGTAGCGGGAAGACGTCGGGGTGTTCCACGGAGTCTCTGCACCCCGCGCCGTCAAGCGCCCTGACTGATGCGCCGGTGATTGCAGGGTGGTTCAGCCCTTTCCTTCGGAAAGCGTCGTCACGAAAGCCTCCAAGGCCTGTCGCTCGACATCGGATAGAGCCGCCATCGACTCAGATCGGACGGTGAAGCGACTCGCTTCCTCCCGCAGACGCGGCGCGCGGTCCACCACCAGGCCGGCCAGCTCGAGCAGCGCCCGGGAGGAGACACCGAACACATCCGCGAGTTTGAAGACCGCATCGGGTTCCGGCTCGCACTGCGGATCGTATTCAATCTGCAGGACTTCTTGCCGGTCGATGCCCGCCGCCGCGGCGAGACGCGCCGCGTTCCAGCCCTTGTTTCGCCGCCAGAGGGCGACGAATTGGCCAAATGCAAGGTGCGGAGCGCACCAATTGGTTCTCGGTTCGGCCGCAGTCCCGACAGGGCGGGCGGCGGCGAAAATCCCGGCTCCGATCTCGACTTGTCCTTCCGTTTCGATGCGTTGCTCGAACCACGCTTTTGGATAGTTCAGTTTCATGTTGCTTTCAGTGGTGGTGGCGGAACGCGTCCGCCTGGGTTTCGGTCATTTCAAAGTACGTGAGATTTTGGTGGGAAGAATCCGGCCCGAGCCGGTGGAAGCCGCATCGCTGCTCGTAGAAGGATTCGGCGTCTGGCAACGAATGGAGGCCGATCCGGCCTTTGAACCCGGCCTCGCAGCTCGTTTCGATGGCCGCCAGAATGAACACCTGCCCGACGCCTCGATAGCGCGGCGGATCCTGTAATTTGGGACGATTCCACGGAGCGGTCGCCACGAACTCCACATAGATCTGCGGCTTCCCGAACTGTCCGGCAAGGCGGGCCGACGTAACGTCGTTCGTCATCATCAATCCTTGGAGTTCGTCCCGGCACACGAGCGCAAAGGAACTGTAGCCGAGCATCCCGCGATAGGCCCGCGACTTTCGCCGCCAGTCCCAGTGCGAGTCCTCGGGTTTCTCTCCCGGCGGCGCCCCCGCGCAATAATCCTGCATCGCGGGAACCCAGGCGCGGTCCCACAAGTTCAGGTGGGCGGGGGTGATCTCGTCGAAGAGGCCGGCTTCGACGAGGCCCGCGCTTTTTCCGTCCCGGAGATAAACTTTGGATTCCGTCACAACATCACCAATTCGCTTTTTTCGCTGGTCGCCTCGTCTTCGATGAGGAGTTTCTTCCCCGGCTCGATGCGGGCGTCGAGCGTCTGGAGGACGCGGAGGGCGAGCTTCATCACGCCGGTTTTGGTCAGCTCCTTTTTTTGCGCCAGATTCTCCAGCACCCCCATCTCCTGATCGGTGAGGTTCAAGGTCATGGTTTTCTTCGCGTTCATGGGTTCAAGATACACAGCAAATGAATCGATTCAATCATTTTTTAGCTATTTTTTCCACTTTTTTGTGGGTGCCGGAAAAGCGTGCTCGTCCCATTGACGTGACAAAATCGGTCGTGGAACAGCCCGCGAGGCAAAAATTTGCGCCGATGCTCCTGCGGCGCGTTTCAAATTCGGCCCGTGGAACAAATTTCATGTAAGTGTTGTAAGAATGGGTGCTGCAATGGAGGGATGTTCAAGAAACTACCTCCTCTTTTGATCTTTCCCGCCGCCGAGCAGGCGGCTTCCAACATCGGGCGGCCTTCGCTGCGGACGCCGGAGACGGTGCTCAAGATTTGCGCGGCGATCCGGCAGCGCGGCCACTCGGATACCCACG
>DASYIS010000017.1:0-5107 GCA_035997375.1 Chthoniobacteraceae bacterium | reverse complement strand
CCGCGAGATCACGGCGGGCGAGTGCGGGGAGGGGCGCGGCTCGGCGTATCGCTGCCCGGCGGACTGCCCGTTTTTTCCGTTCACGCCCGCGAATTACGACAAGCACGGGGAGATTGAGTCACGGCTGATTCAAAAGGCCTTTGCCCGCGCGGCCCAGGAGATGCCGGCGGTGGAACGCGAGTCGTTGCTCCACGCGCTCGAAGCCTCGGAGGGCGCGGACGACGCGATCCTCACGAATCACGCGCGTTTTGCCTGGCTCTTCCACGGGCGGCGCGATGCCGGGGGCCGCACGCTGGGCGAGCGCTGGCTCGCCGACAAAGCCGCCGGCCTGACGAACGACGAGCGCGTGCTGCTCGCGGGGCTGAATGAGATGCACCCTGCGCTGATCGAGATTCATCGGATCCTCGATGAGCAGACGATCGAGGGCGTGGATTTGCTCACCGGGCAGCCGCTGCACATCGTCGACTATGGAGCCGCCGCGTGCGCGTTGCGCTATGGCGTCCTGATTGGCTGGGTGTATCCGATGGCGCACTACGACCGGATCAGCGGCAGCGCGCTCTTCGTGCTGGAGGTGTCGGAGCTACGGCCGGAGGAAGTGGTGTGCGAAGTTATCCGGCATCTCGGCGGGCCGGCGGAGGCGGCCGGCGAGCGGGCGTGGCTGAGCGAACATTTCGTCCGGGTGAGCGCGGCGCTGAGCGCGGTGCAGATTGCGCGCTGGCAGGATGCGGTGGCGGCGATGGATGCGCGCTACATCAAGACGGACTATCGCCTCCTTCCGGGGGCGCCCCTCCCGGAGCGGCTCGCCCGGCGGCCGGAGGTGGACGAAGAGACGCCGTCCGACGAGGAGGCCGCGCAGGGTTTTGACCGTGCCTTCGTCTGGCTCACCGAGGACCCCGCGGCGGAAGCGGACCAGCTCGCCCTGCCGTTGACCGGGCCGGCGAAAATCGGGAAGGCGCCGGTGGTGCTGGGACGCATCCTGCTCGGCCGCCAACGCGTCCGCGTGGAGGCGATGACCGGCGCGCGCCACCAGGAACTGCGCGCGCGGTTCGAGGAATTTGCCGCCGGGCGTCTCGAGTTTGTCGGCGAGCGCGCCGACGACCTCGGCGCCCAAACTTCCGCCCGGCACGCCGCGAAGTTCGACGCCGCGCTGGTGCCGCCGCGGCTGCGCGAGCAACCCCGGCAGATCGTCTTCGCCTCGCAGCGCATCGCCGCGGACGACGACGGAGGACCGCCGGATCTGCTCGACATCTTTCGCCAGCAATACGCCACCTTTGCCGACGAGCCGATCCCGGCACTCGATGGAAAGACCCCGCGCGCCGCCGCCTCCGATCCCGCCCTGCGGCCCCGCCTCGTGGCGCTCATGAAGACGCACATCCGCGACACGGATCGCCGGCGGCGCGACGAGGGGCTCGATCTCGATCTGAACCCGCTGCTCACGGAGCTCGGCCTGCACGAGCTGGTCTCGGAGCCGCCTCCGCTCGGTTCGGCGGATGACGAAGAGGACGAGCTCGATGAGGAAGCGGACGAGGCCTTCGAAGAATTGGCGGCGCTCAGCCGCGGCCTCGGCCCGCACGCCGTGCGGCCTCCGCTCAGTGAGCGCGACGTCAGCCGGCTGCATAAGCTCATGCAGACGCGCTATCCGTCGCCCGAGGAAGCCGCGCAAGCCGTCGAAGGGAATTTCCCCGGTTTACTCGCCTTCGTTGATCAAGCGACGCAGGACTCGCTCAACGACAATGAGTTTACGCTCCTGGATTTTCTCGTGGTGCGCGCCTGTCACTTCCTCGCGCCGCCGGCGCCGCCCGGGCCCGCGCTGCACTTCGACCGCATCGTGCGCGATCTTGCGGGCGAATATGCGCGGGGCTCCAAGATCGTGCTCTCCGCGAAATCCACGAGCGAGGCCTTCGAGCGGTGGGCGTGCGACTCCCCCCAGCCCGTGGTGATGCAGGACCTCGCCGGAGCCCTCTTCGCCGTCATCGACCGACTCCGCCGCAAGGAGCGTCCGCGCGATGAAGCCGTGCTGCTCATCCTGGCCTGCACCAAGGCGGTCGTAGCCGAGTTGTTCCGGGCTCGCGCCGAGTAGGAAACCATCCTGGCTGCCCGCTCCCAATGCCGAGGTCTAAAAAGCAGCCCACGATCTAAATCATCGCCGGCTGCCATGGCGCGGGGAAAACCACCTTCGCGCGCCGCAGCCTCCGGCCGACTACGCCCCGCTCTCGGAGCAGTGGGATAATCAGACCAGTCCGCCTGTCCTGATAGCGCAATCCTCCGCTTGTTCCCCCCATCAACTTCAGTCTATTCTACCTCGTTGATGAAAAAGGTCCTCCCATCCTCCCCTGCGGAGGACTTCATTGCCCCGGCTCGGCGGGCCTTTCGTCGGGTGGCCAAGCTCCGCGTTCCAACAGGGATACGATAACTCTTCATGCCGATGGTCAAACTGCGAATGGTTCCGATATTGTTCTTTGTGATGAGCGCAGCGGGAATCTTTGGCAGCGGCTTCCAATTCCAGTCCCTCCCGCCTCCGCCTCCGCCTCCGAATGCCATAGCGCCCCCAGGCGGTGCCCCGTCTGTCGCCGCTGCCGCAGGAACATCTTCCGCGGTGGCAACGCCGGTTCCCAATGCGCCGTCGCTGATCGATCTTGCCGCGCGGATGGAGCGACTTGAGAAGGGTGCGGACGCCCGAGCCGCGGCTCTCCACGAAGAGAGCAAAGGTTTTCGCCTCTATTTGTCCGACCTTCTTGGTTTCGAAGAGAAGCGGGGACGGATCCTGACTTTCGGTGCCTTGGGGTTTGTTGGCATTATCCTCACGGCGCTTGTCTGGCACATCAACAATCTCGTCAATGTTGCGATGACGCAGGCCAAAGAAGCTGCAGACGGCGCCGTTGAGCGCGCCAACGAACGGATTCGATTCGCGAAGACGGAATGGGAGGATCAACTGAAAACTGCGGTCAGCGCAGAAGCACTCGGCGCGCGAGCCGTTCGTACCGCGGTCGAACAGATTCGCGACGAACTCAAAGACGATCTGTTCACAGAGACGCTCGTGCAGTTGACCGGCATCCTGACTCGGGTCCAGATTTTGATCGACGAACGTTGCGCGAACGTACGTGGAGTTGACCCCTCCATGATGCAGGCGGAAGACGTCGTCGAACTGCGCTACACGGTGGAGCGTTTCTTGGAGCGTTATCTTCCCGATTTGCAGCAACGGCAGATGGGAAGGCCTCGCATCCAAGCGCTGATGCTGACCGTGCGCGGCATCCAGGAAATGATTAGCCCGCAACCTTGGAGGGCGATCCGTACGTTTGAACGAGCCAGCTACATGGATCGCAACCTTCCTGATCCCCACTTCCTCACCGCGCTGACTTATACCTGGCTCGCCCACTATGTCGGAGACGGCGTTTTCGACCGGCAGGACGAGATCCTCAAGGCGCTGGCAATTCTCGACCGTTTGGAGAGTCAGGAAGCGGAAAGGCATCCTGAAATCCCTTACATGCGTGTATTGCGCTGGTTGATCGAAGCGAGCAAGACGAGCGACCCGGACGCAGCGACGATAAAGCGCGAGCAGGCCCTGGAGACGATGCTAGCGGAGGCCCGGCGTTTCGAGTCCCAGCATGGCCATTCGCACCCGCAAATCGAATGTCGGACCGGTTTCGTCTACTGGACGCTCAAAAAGCCTGTCGATTCGATGAAGGGTTCCAAACACGCCCTTGAATTGGACCCCAGTTACATCCGGGCGAAGAACGCCCTTCTGAACGATGCCACTCATCTTTGCACTCGAGACGATCTCAGTCTGCAAAACGCGATCTTGCTCTACGGTAGCGACGCGTTGGCGCGGCATGAGATTGCGCGGCTCGCAAGACAATTGCGTACGCATCCGGCTTTCGAAACGTCGATGATCCTGATCTCCACCGTTCTGGAAGCCTTTTGGGCGATGGGAGAAGCGGCTGAGGCCAGAATCGTGGCCGAACTCTATTGTAACGTCGCGGACGACAAGCACTTTCTTTGGGTGCAAGTCCAAAATTTCCTATCGACAAGTGCCATGCCGGTGGTAGTGTGAAGTCATGAAGTCTCTCGCTCTCCTTCTCTTCGTGGTACTGTTGGTGCTGTCTGCCTCGGCCATGGCCGAGAAGACGCTTTTTTCTTTGGGATAACGACAGCCCGTCCGTCGAAGACGACGCTGGATGTGACATGCTTGCCGCAATCGCCAGGGGCGCGGCGTGGCACCATCGACTGGATGGTCGCTGAGGAAACGGAGATTCGGGGCGGCGGTGCGTTCCCAAAAGACGCACGGCGAGCTGGCTCGTGCTTCGCACTCCTCACGGGCGGAGCTTCGCCGCGATCCCGTAGGTCAGCGGCGCTTCGCCGCGCTGGTGCGCGCCGATGTCGGGGGATTTGCCGCTGAAGGCCGGCGTGAAGTTTGGGACCGCCAGCGCCGCTCCGAGGCCGGGACTGCCGGGCGCGAGTTGGAAGCGGCCCGTCTTCGTTCCCGCATCGAAGCCGGCTCCCGCGACGTAGACCGGCTCGCCGCGGACGCCGTGGGCTTCGTGATTCTCGGGGACCTGGCCGTTAAAGAGATCGTAGTCGAAATCGTTGTCGATGTTCTCCGGGTTCGAGCCGACGCTGCGGCCGGTCACGGAGCGAATGTGGAGGATGTTGTTGCGTGAGGTGACGTGTTTGTTGATCCGGCTGCCGCCGAGCCCGCCGGTCGGGAGCCAGCCGTCTTCGGCAAAGACGGTGTTGTGGAAGATGTATTGATGGCCGGTCATCCAGTTGGCGCTGCCGGCAAAGCCCATTTTCATGAAACCGTACCCGGCCTGCTCCGGCGTCACCTGGCAGCGGCCGACGACGTTGCCCCAGATGTAGAGCGGACCGATGGACGTGGCGGCGTTGGCGATCATGTTGGCGGCGCGCGAGACGTAGTTGTCCCACACGCGCACGTTGCGTCCGCCGCCTTCCACCTCCAGGCCGTCGTCCCACGAGTGGGTGACCATGTTCCCGTAGAGGTCCGAGTCCGGCCCCGGTGCGCCGCGATAGCTCCCGTTCGCGCCGCCGCCGATCGCGTCGTTGAACATGTGCTCCGGATCGGAGAAGCACTCGTTGTAGCGGATCACGT
>DASYIS010000016.1:0-33250 GCA_035997375.1 Chthoniobacteraceae bacterium | reverse complement strand
AGAGTGAGCGCAAACAAAAGCGAAAACAGGGGAAGACGCATAAGGACAACGAGGCTGATCGCCGCGTCTGGAGGCGTCAATCCCGGAGAAAAATCGGCCTCGCTTCGCGGTCGGTTTCTCCTCATGGTCGCCCCATGGCTTCGATTCCTGCGGTTCGCACTCACGGCGTTCGGATTCACCGGCAACCCGGGCGCATCGGCGCAATCCTGTCGCTCCTCCTCCTGGGGACGTTCAGCGCGCTGGCCGGCCTGAAGGTGGACCCGAAAAACAACCCACCGCCCCCCGCGCCGGCGGAGCCACCCGCCCCGGCGCCGCAGCCGGCGAAGCCGACGAACAGTCTCGGGATGAAGTTCGTCACGATCGACAAGGTGGACTTTTGCATCTGGCCGACCCGGATCAAGGACTTCGAGGAGTTCGCCAAGGCCTCGGTCGTCTTGAACCGGGCGTGGCGAAGTCCGGGTTTCAAGCAGGAGGCGGATCATCCGGTCGTCAACGTGAGTTGGGATGACGCCATGGCGTTCTGCCAGTGGCTCACGGACCGCGAGCACAAGGATGGCACGCTCCCGCCCGAGCAGTCGTACCGCCTGCCGACCGACCTCGAGTATAGCAAGATCCTCGGTCTCGGCCCGGAAAGAGGCAAGACCCCCGAGGCCCGGGACATGGGGGTGCCCGATGTCTTTCCCTGGGGAAACCAATGGCCGCCGCCGCCGAAATCCGGCAACTACACCGGGGAAGAAACCGGCTCGGATGTGGCGATCAAGGGGTACAACGACGGCTTCCCCTGGACCTCGCCCGTCGGCAGCTTTCCCGCGAACAAGTTCGGTCTCTTCGACGTGAGCGGGAACGTCTGGCAGTGGTGCATGGACAACTGGAGCTTCGAATCCAAAGCGAAGGTCCTGCGCGGCGCCTCCTGGTACAACGGCGCGCTGAAGCTGTCGCTCCTCTCCTCGTGCCGCGTCAGTGCCAATCCTGGATCCAGCACGGATAACTACGGCTTTCGCGTCGTCCGCGCGGCGACGGAACCCGCCGAGTAGCGGACCGCCGCACAGCCGGCGCGCGTGCCGGTCGAGAAGGCGCCTTGCAGGAGATAGCCGCCCGTCGGGGCTTCCCAGTCGATCATTTCTCCGGCGACGAAGACCCCGGGCAGGCGCCGCAACATCAGGTCTTCATCCAGTTCGCTCCATGCGACTCCGCCGGCGCTGGAAATCGCCTCCGCCAGCGGGCGCGGACCGCTGAGCGGCACCGGAAAGCTCTTCACGAGCAGAGCCAGGTCGGCGATCGCCGCGCACGGCGAAACGCCCGTGCCACGGGTCAGGATGGCCTGCGCGGCCGGCGACAGCCGCCACCGCTCGCACGCCGTTTCCCAGACGCGCTGTTTCACCCCCGTGAGCTTGCGCCGAAGTTGCTCGTGACTCGTGCCCGGCTTGAAATCGATCTCCAGCCGGGGATGTTCCATCCGCCGCAAGGCGCTGCCCAGTTGGTAGACAACCCCGCCCTCCAGCCCGTAGCGCGTGACGAGCAACTCGCCGGCGGCCGACTCCCCGGCCGCGCGCGCGGCGACGTTTTTGAGCGGTTGCCCGTCCGCCTTGTCCAACACGCCTTGCGGCCACGCGACCTCCCAACCGCAATTCGCGGGCGTGAGCGCCTGGACCGTGATTCCGCGCTCGGCCAACATCGAGACCCAGCGGCCGTCCGATCCGGTCTCCGGCCAGGAGCCGCCGCCGAGCGCCAGGATCGCCGCGTCCGCCTGAACGCCAACGCCACCCTCCGCGAACTGAAGCTGAATCCCTCCGGCTTGGTTGACCGAAAGATCCACCAGCCGATGTCGCACGTGAAAATGGACGCCCAGCGCGCGCAGGCGATGAATCCAACTGCGCAAGAGCGCCGCCGCTTTCAGGTCCTTCGGATAAACCCGCCCGCTCGTCGCCGCGAAGGTTTCGATCCCGAGTCCCTCCGCCCAGGCGCGCAACTCCGCGGGCCCGAACTCCGCCAGCAAGCGCATCCAGAGATCCGCCGGCTGATCCCGCCCGCGATAGCGTACGGCAAACTCAACCGCGGGCTCCTGATGGGTCAGGTTCAGCCCGCCTTTACCGGCGACCAGAAACTTGCGGCCCGCGCTTGGGCGGCTGTCAAACAGCGCGACCTCGGCGCCGCTTTGCGCGGCGACTTCCGCCGCCCGCAGGCCCGCCGGTCCACCGCCGACAACTGCAATCATCATGTGAAAGCTGACGCCTTCCCGCGAACGGCGCAAGCTGCGTCGTTCGCGGATTACACGGGGTCCTACCCGGCGGAGGGCCGCAGACGTTCGTAGTTCCGCCTTTAGGCGGCTCGGAAGACCGCGTCGGACCGCCTGAAGGAACTACGAGCTCGGAGCTCCGAGTTCAGCCTTGGTCGGTGTTGCCGAGCTTCGACTCGAATTCGCCGATGCGCGTAAGCGCCTCGATAAACTCCGCCAGCACCGGAATCGGCAGCATGATCGTGTCGCGCCGGCCCGCCACGTCTTCGGTGATCTTCAGGAAACGGCCGCGATTGTTTTCCTTGAGATCGATGAAAAAGATTTTTCGATCGCTAATGATCTTTTCCGAGGCAATCGGGGCGTGTGGGTAGGGTGAGTCGCTGCTATTCATGCTGCTTGGGATGGTTGGTTCGATGAGACGTACTGGAGCGAGGGCAACCCGGTGCGGCGATATTCCGGGAGACGCTATCCGCTCCTCGATTCACTCGTTCACTGCTAAGGCTTGCCATCACTGCGACGGGAGAATAAACTGGGGGCAGAGCGCCGCAATTACTCTAATTCTGATAACGTTGTAGGAATAATCCTACAACCTGGGCGGATGCCTTGGAGGGTGAGGGATTCGAACCCCCGACCAACACGGTGTAAGCGTGCCGCTCTACCGCTGAGCTAACCCTCCGCATGGGCGAAGAATGCCCACGGGCGACGCCGAATGCAACCTTGCGTCTCATCGATTATTGGGTCACCAGCACGGGTGTCCCCTCCGGGGCGGCCTGGAAGAAATGTTCCGCCATTTCCAGCGGCAAGCGCACACAGCCATGCGACGCACGGTGCCCCGGCAGGCGGCCGGCGTGCATGCCGTAGCCCCCTTGAAAACGGAGAAAGTAAGGCATCTTCGCCCCGAGAAAAGTCGTCCCCGCCGGCGGCTGCTGTTTGGTCAGGTCGGCGTTGGAGTTCACCACATGGCCGGCGGCATCGATGAATTCGCCATACAGCGTGGAGCGGTGATCCTTGTCTTTCTGGATGACCTGATAGTGGCCCGGCGGCGTATCGTAGCCTTGGCGACCGCTCGAAATATCCGTTTCTCCCACCAGCGTCTTGGCCTTGTAAAAGTAGGCGCGCTGTTCACCGATCACGATCTTGATGTGCGGTGAACCGGCGACCTTGTCCCCATTCCACACCCGTTTTGGGCCCGGCTTAGGCTCCCCCGGGGGCGCCGATGGTTTGGCAGAAGGTACAATATGGGTCAACGAATCGAAGAACGGCTTCGTAAAAGGTTTGCCTCCGGTGGAGATACAACCGCCCGTGAACATAGCCAGGGCGGCGAGCAGGGCGGGACGGAGGCGGCGGGAGATTAGGGCGGCTTGCACGGGAGACGGGATGAATTAGGAGAAGCGCAGCCGGCGGGGACTGGCAACGGTAAAATGAAACAAAATCGATATAAGTGCTTGCGGTTAGCTCATTGTAACGCAACTTTGCGCACTTATGAATAGTCAGAACCCTCGTCTCGAACGACTTAAAGAACTGTTGAGCCTGGAGGAGCGGCGGGTGTCAGTGCAGCAGGATCTCGAGTCTATCACGCAACGTATGGTTTCCCTTCGCGACTCCCTGTTCGACGAAGGCGGAGCCCCTGTCTCGCACGCGGCTCCGGCCGCCGCCGAGTCCGCCGCGCCCCGCGGCCGGAAACCTCGTGGACCGCTGAAACGCGGCGCGCTGAAAGAATACATCGCCGCCGCGTTGGAAACCGCCGGGTCGGCCGGCGTCCGGGTCACGGAGCTGGCCAAGGAGTTCGGCATCAAACCGGTCAATATCCACTCGTGGTTTCATTCCTCCCTGAAACGGTTCCCCCAGATTAAAAAAATCAAGGGCGGGCACTATCGACTGGACGGGAAGCTGGATCTCGCGGCGGGAGCTCGCAAACGCGGCCGTCCGCGGAAGACCGAGGCCGCCCCGCAGGCCGCAGCCCCCAGGCCGGTGGGCCGCCCCGCGAAAAGCGCCCCGGCGGCGAGCAACGGCAGCACGGGCACGCGGCGCGGCGCGCTTTCCGAAAAGGTGCTCGGCGAGTTGAAAAGGGCCGGCGCCAAGGGAATCAGCGTGCGCGACATTGCCACCAGGATCGGGGCAAATTATCGCAACATCTACATTTGGTTTGCGACCACCGGGAAGAAGAACGTGAAGATCAAAAAGGTCGCTCCCGCGGTTTACCGGCTCGAAAGCTAGTCGCCGCCTTCCCCTAAACACCCAACCTATAACTCACGAAAGGGCCGACGGCCCTGGCACATGAAAGGGCCGAAGGTCCTGAGCTCGTCGAAGGGCGCCTCCTCCAGGGGCGCCCTTTCCTTTCTTTCCCTGCGAGGCGCCGCTACTTGAGCACCGCGCAGAGCGCCTCGCCCGCGAGCTTCCCGGCCTGAACCAGATCGTCCTCCGTGTGCGCCAGCGAGATGAAGCCGGCCTCGAATTGCGAGGGCGCAAAATAGACTCCGGCCTCCAGACAGGCATGGAAATATTTGGCAAAGAGCGCGCGATCGCTGCGCTGCGCGGTCGCGAGGTCACGCACCGGTTCCTCGGTTAAATAGAGACAGAACATCGAGCCGATGCGCTGGAATTGATAACGACGCCCGGCTCTCCGCAGCCCCTCGCGCACCTGCTCCTCGAAGATCGCGCCCAGCTTTTCCAGCCGGCTCCAGCCGTCCTGTTCGTCCAGCGCGCGCAATTGCGCCAGCCCGGCGGCCATGGCCAGCGGATTGCCCGAGAGCGTGCCGGCCTGGTAGACCGGACCTTCGGGCGACAGCTGATCCATGATTTCCGCACGCCCGCCGAAGGCGCCGACCGGCAACCCGCCGCCGATCACCTTGCCGAGCGCGGTGAGGTCCGGCGAGATTCCGCAGAGCTCCTGGTAACCGCCGCGCGCCAGGCGGAAGCCCGTCATCACTTCATCGAAAATCAGAACCGCGCCGTATTGCGAGCATTGCTGGCGCAGCAGCTCGAGGAACCCTTCCTCCGGCAAATAAAGGCCCGCATTGGCCGGCACCGGCTCGACGATCACGCCCGCGATCTTGCTCCCTTCCGCCATGAAGATCGAGCGGAGCGCCACCGTATCGTTGAACGGCAGCGTAATCGTGAGTTCGGCCAGCGCCGCCGGCACGCCCGCACTGTCCGGTTGGCCATGCGTCAGTGCTCCGCTGCCGGCCTTCACCAGCAGCGAGTCGACGTGGCCGTGATAGCAGCCTTCAAACTTGATGATCTTGTCCCGCCCGGTGAAGCCGCGCGCGAGGCGGATGCACGACATGGTCGCCTCGGTGCCGCTGTTGACCATCCGCACTTTTTCGATCGACGGCACCCACGCGAGAATCGTCCGGGCCATCTCCACCTCGTACGGATTCGGGATGCCAAAGCTCACCCCTTGCTGGGCTGCGTCCGCGATCGCCTCCAGCACCGGCGCCGGCGCGTGGCCGAGAATGGCCGGGCCCCAGGTGCCGACGAAATCGAGGTATTCGTTGCCGTCGACATCCCAGATCCGCGCCCCCGCGGCGCGGTGGACGAAAAACGGCTCACCGCCGACCCCGCGAAACGCGCGCACCGGGGAATTCACGCCGCCGGGGATCATCCTGAGGGCTTCGGCGAACAGTTTCTTCGAATGGACGTGCGAGATCATGGTGGCACGCTACGTCACATCACGCCCGGGCGGAAAGCTCCAAGGACCAAACACCAAAGGCCAAATAAGCCCCAAGGGCCAAAGGCTCAAAAACCAAACCGGACCGCCGCCACGATGTGCAGACGTTTGGCCCTTGGCTCCTGGATTCTGGAGCTTATTTGGCCTTTGGTCACTGGTACTTGGAATTTTTTGAAGGAATGCGCCTCCTTTCCGTCTCTTTACGAAGCGTCCATTTCCGGCTATCCTTTTCTCCGTGAGCCCATTGTCGAGACTCCCCCTCCTCCTGCTGTGCTGCGCCGTCTCGGCCCTGGCCGCCCCGAAGCCGCCCACCGGTCAGCTCCTGCGGGAGCCGGGCGCCATTTACCTGGAGGATTTCGCGAAACACTCCGTCAAGATCGGCGTGACGGCCGACGCGCCGATCTTCTTTCAGCCGGACAAGGTGCGGTCACTCGGCGTGCTGCGCGCCGGCCAACTGGTGGAGTTGCAGGCCGTCAGCGACACGCTCTACCGCGTGCGCGGCCAGGCCCAGCAGGGACAGGTCGCCGGGTGGGTCGATCCGAAGTTCCTCGGGCCGCTCAAGCCGGAATTCCTTGCCGCGTTGAAACAAAACGCCGTCCGCCGCGACGCCATCGTCGCCCTCATTGCGAAGAACGAAGTGGCGATCAACATGACGCCGGAGGAAGTCTTCAGCTCGCTGGGCAAGCCGACGAAGAAGACCTCCAAGCTCGACGCCGGCGGGCGCCAGGAAGTCTGGGAATACACGCGCTACGAGCGCATCCCGCAGCAGACGACCAGTCGCGACAACTTCGGCCGCCTCGTGACGAGCGTCTACTACATCAAGGTGGCCAAGGGCAACCTGAGCATCGTCTTCGACAACAACCTCGTCAGCTCGCTCGAGCAGAGCGAAGGCGCGCCCGCCGCCGGCGACCGGGTGAAGATCCTCACCGCCCCGCTGGAGTTCGCTTTCTGAGCGCGGCCGCGGCCAACGGGGGGGTTGACGCCGCGCGCAAACTCCGGTACGTCATTCTGCTCGCAACGAATGGCGGGGTAGCCAAGTGGTAAGGCACGGCTCTGCAAAAGCTGTATTCGAGAGTTCGATTCTCTCCCCCGCCTCGTTCGCCCCCTCCTCGGCGATTCGACGATCGCCGCGGCGATGCGCTCGCGGCGGAGCACGCGCACGCCACGGCACTCTGCCGGCTCAGCCCGCCAGCCGCGTCGCGGCCACCGCCATGGCCAGCGAATCCCGCCCGTTGCGCTCGGTGATCCGCCGCACGTGCGTCCGGTCGCTCAGCCACGCCATCTGGTCCGCGAAGAACGCCCGCAGCAGTTCGCAGTAGCGTCGCATCTTTTCATCGCCCAGCCCGTAGCGCAGCTCGATCTCCTGGGCGATGTCCACGTCCTTGTGCCGGCCGCGCGCCGCGCGGTCGCGTCCGCCATAGCTCTTCAGCACGTCGAGTTGCGCGCCGGGAAAGAGCTCCATCAAGGCCCGCGTCTGTGCTTCATCCACGGCCGCGCGGATGCGCAGGCGCACCGGCACCCATTCCTCCAGCATGATCTCGCCATGCTCGAACAGCAGCCGGAGCTCCTGCCGGTCGAGCCGGCCCGGCTGCGTGAAGCCGTGATAGAAATTCACGAGCACCCCCGCGGGGTAGCGCACGGTGCATTGCACCTGTTCCTCCAGCCCGCTGCCGGGCCGCCGCACGCTTTGAGCCGCCACCACTTCACCGCGCCCCAGCCAGCCTTCGAAGAGATCGAAGAAATGCACCCCGTGCTCGATGAAAATGCCGCCGCTCTTCGCGCGATCCCAGAACCAATGGTCCGCGCCGAGCCCTTCGTCGCTCGCGTAATTCTCGAACCAGCCGTGCAGGCATGCTCCGAGCGTCCCCGCCTCGATTAGGAGCCGCACCGCTTCGGTCAGCGGATTGTAGCGCTGCATCAGGTTCGCGACGCACAGCAGCCCGCGCGCTTCCGCCAGCGCCACCAGCTCCTCCGCCTCCGCATCGGCCAGCGCGAGCGGTTTTTCGCAGATGACATGCTTCCCCGCGAGCAGCGCGGCCCTCGCCTGCGCATAGTGCAGGAAGGGCGGCGTCGCGATGTAGACGAGATCGACCTCGGGATGCGCGAGCAGCGCCTCCGCCTCCACCGGGTCCGGCACCCCAAAGCGCCGCGCCATGGCCAGCGCCGCCTCCCGGTGCGTGCCGGCGATGCCGACGAGCTGCGTGCCGGGGAATTGCAGAAACTGTTGAAGTGCGAACAGCCCGAAACCTCCGGCGCCGATCGCGCCGATCCGGAGCGTGTTCATGCTGTAACCATCGCCCCAGCCGCCCGCGATGCGTGCATCGAGCCGCGGCGCCTCGATTTCATTCGAGCATCTTCTGGAGGATGTGCACGTCGAGGAGTCGGCCGAACTTGCGACCAACTTCCTTCAGCGTGCCGACGTGCGTGAATCCCGCGCGCTCGTTGAGGTGCAAGCTCTCCAGGCTCCCTTCCGCGACGCGCGCGATGAGCGTGTGATAACCAAGCCGCCGCGCCTCGTCGATGATCGCCTCTTTGAGTTTGCGCCCGATGCCCCTTCCTCGCGCGGTGGAGTGAACATAGAAGGAAGTCTCCGCTGTGTCATCGTAAGCGGCGCGGTCTGACCAGCGCGTCAGCGCGGCCCACCCGACGATCGCCCCCTCCGCGAGCGCCACCAAAACGGGATGCCGGTCGTCGTGGGAGGCTAGCCACTGCGCGCGCTCCTCCACGCTTTTGGGCTCGGTATCGAAGGTTGCCGTCGTGGTCAGGATGGCCTCGTTGTAAATCCCGGCAATCGCCGCGGCGTCGGTGGCCAGCGCACGTCGAATCGTGATGGAGTCACTGCTCATAGGGCGTCGCGTGACGGCGTAGGAGATAGAGGCCGTAAAGTAAAGCGGTCGACGCCGTGAGCGCGCTGGGAATGAAGAGCGCGGCATAGCCGAGATGGTGAAAGGCATCCGCGCCCACGCCGCCGCCGCAGAGGAAGCCGGTGATCACGAGAAAGCAGAGGCGCAACCGCCGGTTATCGACCGGAAGGCCGCGCAGTCGATGGCCGAGAAAAATGCCGAGGTCGGTGAACATGCCGGAGACGTGAGTGGTCCGGATGACGGCGCCGCTATAGGTGCTGACCATGGCATTTTGAAGGCCACAGGCGCAGGAGGCGGCATAGATGCCAAACATATTCTGGCGCGTCAGCAGCGGGACGGCCAAGGCAAGGAGGAGCGACTCCAGGAAGAGCGCGACGCCGTAGCGGCGGCCGATTTGCAGCGTGCTATCCTGAATGAGAAAACCGCTCAGCACGTTGCCCGGTCAGCGGGGTGACCGCCTGATGCTCGAAGCCGAGCAGGCCGATGGCGTTGACGATGCCGCCAATGAAAGCGAGCGCCCACGCGCCGGCCCAAACCCAGCGAGGCAGCTTGGAAATCATCGCCCGCAGCGTTCGCCTGTCCGCTCTACATGCAAGTGCGGCGACTTCAACTTCACGGCCTCCAAGATGAGCAGCGGAATCGCTCCCAGCGCAAGCAGCAGCAGGCAATCAGCGAGAGGCATGTACGGCACGCGGAGGAAGTTGCCGAACGTGGCACTATGCTGACTCCCGACCTGGAGTCCGAAGGAAAGCGCGACCACCAGGACGAGCTTCAGATTGGTGAAGAGCGAGATGCGCCAGAGGGGCTTGGTTTCACTGCGCGCGCCGAAGGCCCGGAAGAGTTCGGCAAAGACCAGGACGGCAAAGGCGGAACCGCGTGCCCCTTCCAGCGGTTGCGACTGCAAGGCGTGAAAATAGACGGCGAAGGCCACTCCCGCCGTGAGGGCTCCGGTGAGGAACATCGTGCCGAGAAAACCGCCGCCGGTGATTTTTTCCGAGCGCAGCCGGGGGCGTCGTTTCATCACGTCCGGATCGACGGGGTCGGTGGCCAGGCAGAGCGCCGGCAGCCCATCGGTTACGAGATTGATCCAGAGCAAGTGGATCGGCAGGAGCGGGGACGGGAAACCGGCGGCGACGCAGATCGTCATGAACAGTAGCTCACCCGTGTTGCCGGCCAGCAGGTATTGCAGTGTCTTGCGGATGTTGTCGTAGATGCCGCGGCCCTCCTCGACGGCGGCGACGATCGTCGCGAAGTTGTCGTCGGTGATGATCATGTCCGCCGCCTGCCTGGTCACTTCCGTGCCCGACCTTCCCATCGCAATGCCGATGTCGGCGCCCTGGATGGCCGGCGCATCGTTGACGCCGTCGCCCGTCATCGCCACGACCGCATCGTTGGCTTTCAGGGCGCGAATAATGCGCAGTTTGTGCTCCGCCGTCACGCGGGCGTAGACAGCGACTTCGGGAGCACGATGGCGGAGCTCGTCATCGGAGAGCTTGTCCAATTCCCGGCCGGTCACGGCTTCGGCGTTCGTGGCGATGCAGAGCTCCCGGGCAATGGCCGCCGCCGTCTGCGGATGGTCGCCCGTGATCATGACTACGCGAATCCCGGCGGCCTTGCATTCAACGATCGCGGACTTGGCTTCGGCGCGGGGAGGGTCGTACATGCCCGTCAGTCCGACGAAGGTCAGATCGCACTCCACGGCATCCGCCGTGAGCTCGGTGGGTAAACATTCGCCCAAGTCGCGCGTCGCGGAACCGAGCACCCGCAGAGCCTGCTTCGCCATCGCGGAGACTTGCGCCAGGATCGCGGCCCGATCTTCATCGGTCAGGCAACGCACTCCCGTGCTCGTATAGAGACTGGTGCAGCGTTCCAGGAGCGCGCCAGGCGCGCCATTGATGAGCGCGCGGAATTGGCCGTCCGGCATCCGGCGGATGACGGCGCTGCGTTTGCGGTCGGAATCGAAGGGGATCTCATGGTGCTTCGGAGACTCCCGCTCGATCCGTTCCCGGTCGCCGCCAGCTTTGGCCCCGGCCGCCAGCAGAGCGCCCTCGGTGGGATCACCGACGGTATGCCATGCGCCTTTTTCCGCGACGAGGTGCGCGTTGTTGCAGCCGAGGAGGACCGTCGCGAGTTCGAGCAGTGGCGCTGCCTGGTCGGAGGCCGGTTTCTTTCCTGCGACGAGCACCCGGCCTTCCGGTCCATAGCCTTCGCCCGTGACCTCGTAGCCTTGGCCGGAAACGTAGAGCGCCCGGGCGGTCATTTCGCCCACCGTCAAAGTCCCAGTCTTGTCCGTGCAGATGACGCTGGTCGAACCGAGCGTCTCGACCGCCGCCAATTTGCGCATCAGGGCGCGGCGGCGGGCCATGCGGAGCACCCCCAAGGAGAGCGACACCGTAACCACCGCGGGCAGACCCTCCGGCACCGCGGCCACCGCGAGACTGATGGCGGTCAGGAACAACTCCAGCGGCTTCGTGCCGCGCAGCAGGCCCAGGCCAAAGAGCAGCGCCACGATGCCCAGAGCCACCCAGACGAGGACGCGCCCAAACGCATCGAGCTTCTGCTGAAGAGGAGTTCCGGTATCTTCACCCGCTGCTTCCAGCAGGTCCGCGATCCGGCCCAGTTCCGTCTTCATTCCCGTGGCGACCACGACCGCCCGGCCCGTGCCCGCCGCCACGCTCGTGCCCATGAAGACCATGTTCGCGCGATCGCCAAGCGCGATGTCCCCCGCATCCATCATCGCGGTATTCTTGGCCACGGCCTCGGATTCGCCGGTCAATGCGGACTCGACGCAGGATAGCGAAGCCGCCGTGAGGAGGCGGGCATCCGCCGCGACCAGGTCGCCGGCCTCCAGCGCAAGAATGTCTCCGGAGACGATGCCCGCGGCCGGGATCGCCATGACCTGCCCATCGCGGACCACCTTGGCTTGAGGTGCGGTCATCTTCTGCAGCGCCGCGATGGACTTCTCCGCGTTGAACTCCTGGTAGAACCCGATGGCGGCGTTGAGCACGACAATGGCGAGAATGGCGATGGCATCCATCCCTTCGCCCAGCACGCCGGCGACGACGCCCGCCGCGATGAGAATCCAAACGATCAGGCTCTTGAACTGCCCGAGGAAAATCCGCCACGGACTGATCCGCCGGCCGGCTGTCAATTCGTTCGGGCCATCCAACGCGAGACGTCGCGCCGCTTCCGGCGCTGAGAGTCCCGTTGGCACAGAACCGAATGCGGCCAGCACTTCCTCAGCGGACTGGCTGTACCAGGCTCCCTTGGCAGGCGACTCCATGCTCTACGGTTTGATCGCGACCTTTAGAACACCGTCCGAGCGTTCGCCGAAGAGTTGGTAGGCTTGAGGAATCTGCTCCAACGAGAACCGGTGGGTAATGAGCGGAGTCGGATCAAATCGGCCGGATTGCACCAACGTGAGCAGTCGCCGCATGCGCTCTTTTCCACCGGGACAAAGTGTCGTGACGATGCGGTGATCGCCGAGGCCCGCGGAAAAGGCGTCGTACGGCATTTGTAGTTTGCCCGAGTAAACACCGAGGCTCGAAAGCGTCCCGGCTGGTCGCAGGCAGCGCAGCGCGCTTTCAAAGGTCTGCTGCGTGCCCAGCGCTTCGATGGCCACGTCCGCTCCGCCGCCCGTCAGACGTTTGACTTCGGCGACCACATCCACCGCGCGATAGTCGAGGGCCACATCGGCCCCCATGCGCAGCGACGTGGCCAGCCGGGTTTCATCGCCATCAATCCCAATGATCAGTGACGCCCCCATCAACCTGGCGCCGGCGGTGGCGCACAAGCCAATCGGCCCCTGGGCAAAGACCACGACGGCATCGCCGATGCGCACCGGCGCCGCCTCGGCCCCGGAAATTCCCGTCGAAGCGATATCGGACAGCAAGACCACCTGTTCGTCCGTCAACTCACTGGGAATCTTGGCCAGGTTCGCCTGCGCGGACGGGACAAGGAGATACTCCGCCTGCGCGCCGTTGATGGTATTGCCGAAGCGCCACCCGCCCAGGGCTTCGTAACCGCCGCCGTGTCCGCATTGGGAGAGGTGGCCGGAAAGGCAGGCTCGGCACTGTCCGCACGGAGTGATGGCGCCCACCAGCACGCGGTCGCCAATCTCGTAGCCGGTCACCCCCGGCCCAAGTTCCTCGATCACTCCCACCGGTTCGTGTCCGATCACGAGGCCCGGTTTCACGGGATACTCGCCGCGGACGATGTGCAGGTCCGTGCCGCAAATCGTGGTCAAGGTCACGCGGATCACCGCCTCCCCGACCCCGGCGTGGGGCCGCTTTACTTCTTCGACACGAACGTCGTTCGGGCCGTGAAACACCGTCGCTTTCATGGTTGTCATAAATCCGCTCCGCGTGAGCCGCCTTGCCGGGTGGCGATGATTACTAACCACGGGGTCATAGGTCGTGAATCACTTTGGGTGGAAAGGCGGCGCGAAGCGCGTTCAGCACGGCGAGGACGTCGATGATCTCCTGGGCGATGGCGCCATTGACGGGACTGAGGTGGCCGGTGGCAGCGAAGATCATGCCGAACAGGCTTAGGGCCATGCCGCCCACTGCGCTCTGGAGTGCGATGATCCGCATCCGGCGGCTGATGTGCATGAACTCGTCCACCTTCTTGAGCGAGTTGTCCATGATCACGACGCCAGCGGCTTCCGCCGTTACGTCGCTGTTTTGGCCGATCGCGATCCCGACCGTGGCGGCCAACATCGCCGGGGCGTCGTTGATCCCATCGCCGACGTAGAGCGTCTTCGCGATGGCGGTTTCCTTGCGAACGATCACGAGCTTTACCTCCGGTGTTTTCTGCGCATGGATGTCCCTGATGCCGACCTGCTCGGCGAGATAGCGCACCTCCGATTCGCGATCGCCGGAGACGATCATCACGCGGTCAAAATGGTGCTTTGGTCCGAGATGGCTCACAAACGAGCGGCTCTCGGCGCGCGGCGTATCGCGGAAGCGTAAGGCGGCCGCGTAGACTCCGTCGATCACCACGACGCATTCGAGCCCGCCCGCGACCGGGGGGAGCTGATCGGCGCCGGTCACTGTTTGGCTACGAAGCTTGTTGCGGCTCGTGATTTGCACCTGGTGGCCGGAGACACTCCCACGCAATCCGTGCCCTGGCTCTTCACCCACTTCATTGGCCTCCGGGAGAGCAATCCCAGCCTCCTTCGCCGCGGCAAGAATGGCGCGAGCCAGCGGATGTTTCGAGTAGCGCTCCAGACTCGCCACCAGCGTCAGCACTTCCTTCCGGTCGAAGCCCGGTGCAACGAGCTGATCCGTCAGCTTAGGTTCGCCATAGGTGAGAGTGCCGGTCTTGTCGAAAATCGCGGTCCGACAGCCGGCGATTTGCTCCAGGACCACGGGCGTCTTGATGATAATCGCCCGGCGCGCGCAGAGGGAGATCGAGCCAATGATGGCGATGGGGATGGCGAGGAGCAATGGGCATGGCGTGGCGATGACCAGTACCGCCAAAAAGCGAACCGACTCGCCGCTCATCGCCCACGCCAGCGCCGCCACGGTCAGCGCCAGCGGTGTGTAGAATGCGCCCAAGCTGTCGCCGAGTCGCTGCAAGTGCGGCCGCGTGCTTTCGGACTCGCGCATCACTTCCATGATCTGTGCGTAACGCGAATCGGCCGCACGCTGGGTCGTGCGAATCGTCAGGGCCGACTCGCCGTTCACCGCCCCCGAGATCACCAGCGAGCCGGAGGTCTTGGTAATCTGGAACGGCTCGCCCGTGAGATACGATTCGTCCATCACGCCGTGACCCTCGGTCACGACGCCGTCCGCCGGGCAGATCTCGTGGGGATAGATCACCAGCGCGTCGCCCACCGCGATGTCGGCCAGCGCCACATCCAGGATGTCCGCCTCGTGTTTGCGGTGGGCGACCGAGGGCATTCGCCTGGCCAGGGCCGCCAGCACCGAGGAGGCGCTGCGCAAGGCGTAGCTTTCCAAGGCCTCACCGCCGGCGAGCATCAGCACGATGATCGTGCCGGCCAGGTACTCTCCCAGCAGTACGGAAGTGATGATGGAAATCCCGCCGAGAAGATCGGAGCCGAACTCCCGCCGCAAAAGCTTCCGCACAAGATCGTACAGCATCGGCACGCCCCCGAGCACAAGCGTGGCCAGCAGCGGAGCCTGGCAAATGCTCGCCGAGGCATGGAACCCGAGGCGGAGCGCCAAATAGGAAGCGATGCCCGCGATGGCCAGCGTAGCAATCACCGGCGACTTCCGCTGCCAAAGACGAGCCGCGGGATCTTCGAGCTGAGCAGACGGCGCCTCGCGCATCGACGGGTTAACCTATTTCGGCACGGAACCGCTTTGCGCGATTCGCGAGAGGTCGAGGTTCTGAAAGCCAGCGGTCGGGGGAACCCGCAGGTATTTGTGGCAGCTCACGCAGTCGAGCGTGAGCTGGACGAAGGCCGCGGAGGCGGCGTCGAGGTTCTTGTCGCCGGCGGCCTTGGCGAGGGCTTGCGCATCGCGCCGGAAGCCATTGAGAAAGAGGTCGTACTCGGGTGATTGCCGGGAATACCAGTTCGTGACGTTGCTCAATTCGACCAGGTGCTTCGCGCTCTTTTCCATCGCCGCGAAATCACCGGTGGTGACAGAACCTAGAACGCTCTGTGCATCCTTCAGCTTCTCCTGCATCAGGGCCTTATTGACGTCACCGGCAGGATCGGCGGCCAGGGCAGCGTGATTGGAAACCAGCGCCAGGAGCGCAGCGGCGGTGAGCGACAAGAGCGATATTTTCATAGGATGCGGGGCGATGAAGGGTTGTGCGAAAAACGAAAAAGCCCGCGGGCGAGTCGCCAGCGGGCTCGTTCTTCCGGCGGAGGCCGGGAAGTGCGTCGATCACATCTTGATCGTACCCTTCTATCGCGCGGAAGGACCGCCGTGGTTGCTTCAATCAGCGGCGGACGAACCATTTGCGCAATTCCTCGAGCGCGAGCAGGCCGAGCGCGAAGGGGACGATGAAGAGCCACGCCGCCGGCGGAATCGGCGCGGTGCCGAAGAGGGCGTTGCCCCATGGCGTGTAGTCGATGAAGGCGATGAGGGCGATCTCGACCACGATGCCGGCGAGGATCAGCTTGTTGCTGAGCAGGCCGAACGCGAAGGCAGACCGGCGCTCGCTGCGGCAGAGGAAGACGTTGGCGACCTGCATCACGACGATCGCGCTGAGACAGGCGGTGGTGGCCATCAGATAGAGCGGGTCGTGCGCGGCGAGCTGCTGGCCGAACTGCCAGCCGCCACGGCGTAGGATGAACCAGTACGCGCTCATCGCCGCGGCGGCTTGCAGCAGCCCGAGGAAAAGGTAGGCGCGGGCGAGCAGCGGCCAACTCAGCAGGCGATCGGTGCGCAGGCGCGGCGGCGCTTTCATGATGTCCGGGGCCGGTTTTTCCGCGCCGAGGCCGAGCGCGGGGAGCATGTCGGTGCCGAGATCGACGGCGAGAATCTGGATGACGGTGAGCGGCAGCGGAATGCGGAAGACGACGAACGCGAGATACGGGATCAGCTCCGGTACGTTGGAGGTGAGGATGTAGGTGAGGAAGTTGCGGATGTTGGCGAAGACGGCGCGGCCTTCCTCGATCGCGGCGACGATGCTCGCGAAGTTGTCGTCGAGCAGGACCATGTCGGCGGCCTCGCGCGCGACGTCGGTGCCGCTGCGGCCCATCGCGATGCCGACATCGGCTTTGCGCAAGGCCGGCGCGTCGTTCACGCCGTCGCCCGTCACCGCGACGATCTCGCGCTTGTTCTGGAGCGCGCCGACGATGCGCATCTTTTGCTCCGCGAGCACGCGCGCGAAGATGATCTCCGGGGCATCCAGCGCGAGCTGGAGCTGGATGTCCGAAAGGTGCCCGAGTTGCTCGCCGGTGATCACGACCGGCGAGGCGGAGCGCACCAGGCCGATCTCCCGGGCAATCGCGGTCCCGGTGTGCGGATGATCGCCCGTGACCATGATGACCTTGATGCCGGCGTCGCGGCATTTCTGGAGCGCGGCGGCGACTTCCGGGCGCGGCGGGTCTTCGAGGCCAACGAGTCCCGCGAGCGTCATCTCCGCTTCGGCGTTCGCCAGCTCGAGCCCCTCGGGCATCTCGCGCCAGGCAAAGGCGAGCACGCGCAGCCCTTGCTCAGCCATCGCCTCCGCAGCGGTGCGAAAGGTGCCAGCCAGCTCCTCCGACAGCGCGACGGCGCCACCATCCATCGCCACGCGCGTGCAGCGCGGGAGGACGACCTCCGGCGCGCCTTTGCAATAGAGCACCCGGCCTTCCGGCGTCGCATGCACGGTCGAGAGCCGCTTGCGCTCCGAGTCGAAGGGGATCTCGTTCACGCGCGGACTGTGCGGCAGCTCAGGGAGCGCCGCGGCGGCGAGTTGGACGAGCGCCACCTCCATCGGATCGCCGAGCCAGCCGGGGCCGGCGGCGGCGCGCGCGTCTTTCAAGTCGTGGCAGCACGCCGCCACTTCGAAGAAGCGGCGATGCGGTACGATCAGCGCGGCGAGTTGGTCCGTCTCAAACATCCGGCCCGCAATGAAAACGCGCCGTGCCGACATGCGGTTCTGCGTGAGCGTGCCGGTCTTGTCCGTGCAGATGACGGTAGTACAGCCGAGCGCCTCGACGGCGGGCAAATGCCGGATGAGCGCGTTGCGTTTCGCCATGCGCTGCGAACCCATGGCGAGCGCGAGCGTGACCGTCGGCAGCAGCCCCTCCGGCACGTTGGCGACGATGATACCGATGGCGAAAATGAACGTCGCCCAAAACGGCAACCCGATCGCCTGGCCGATGAAGAAGAAGACCACGCCGAGCGCGAGCGCGAGTCCGGCGACGATGCGGCTGACCCGCGCGATCTCGAGCTGCAGCGGCGAAACGGTGTCGCCGGTCGCCTGCGTGAGCAGCGCGATCTTCCCAAACGCGGAGTGCGAGCCAGTCGCGAAGACCAGCGCCGTGGCTTCGCCGGAGACGAGCGAGGTCCCGGCGAGGAGCGTGTTGCGGGCGTGCATCGGCTCGGGCTCCTCGCACGGCGCGGCGTCGCGCGAGACCGGGAGCGATTCGCCCGTCACGGTCGAGTTGTTCACCCGCACGCCGAACGCCTCCACCAGGCGGCAGTCCGCGGGAAGGATGTCGCCGGCCTCGAGCAGGATCACGTCGCCCGGCACGAGCTCGGCCGCCGGCACCTGCCGCACTGCCCCCGCGCGCATGACTTTGGTGGCGTTCGGCAGCAGCTTCTTCAGCGCCGCCAGTGCCTGTTCGGCGCGAAAGGCCTGCCAGAAGGAGAAGAAGCCATTGATCACGATGACGCCGACGATTGCGAACCCGAGGGTCGCCATCCCCTGCCCCGGCTCGCGCCATTCCGCGAAGAACGCGAGCCCCGCGGCGATCCAGAGAATGAGCGCGAAAAAATGGACGAACTCCCGCGCAAACGTGAGCAGCAGCGCCTCATGCGCGACCTCCTGCACCTCGTTCCTGCCAAACTCTCCGACCCGTCGCTGCGCCTCCTCGTCGCTCAGCCCGGAGCGGTTGCTCCGCAAGCCGGCGAGCGCATCGGCTACCGTGAGCTGGTGGATTTTCATGACGGGCTTTCCTGGAGTTCTGCGCGGACGGATGCGGCCGAGGGATCCGCGGTCCTCACTTTCGGGAGGGACGGGCAAGGACGATCAGCGCCCATTCGTTCGCGCGCCAATACCCCTCAGGCTGCGCGCCATAGCTTGCGGCTATCCGCCGGCGGAGCGAATGACACCTTCCGGACTTCCCAAGCGCACGGCGGGGACCATGAGCCCTTCGCGAACGGAGGAGCGGGGCCCGTTTACGGAGGCAGCGGATCGCGCGGTGGACTGGGATGCCCGTGCTCAGCCATGTTCGCCAGCGCCGTCTTCAGCCCTTCGTCGGAAATCCCGTGCGTCAGGTTGAGGTGGAGGTACTTGCTCAGGAACTCGTCCATGGACATCCAGCGTCCGTCATGTTTGATCCGCTTCGTCCAGGCGCACACGGTCAGCAGCCCCTTGCGCAGCGCAAGACTCTCCTCCTGGGCGGCGCGGAGCTCGCCGAGCAGCCGCTCCTTGTCCGCCAGACTTTCGTGGAGCGCGTTTTCCGCGGCCTTGCGCGCCGTGTAGTCCAGCGCCACGCCGTAGATGAGCTCGTCCTCCGTGACTGGACTGGAGGTCCAGAGGAGGCAACGCGTGCTGCCATCCGCATGGAGATAGCGATTCTCAAAGAGGAAAGTGTTGCGCCCCGCCGCGCACCTGGCCGCTTCGTCCAGCGTCTGCTGCCGGTCATCCGGATGCACCAGCGCGAGGTACGGCAGGGAAAGCAGGTGCTCGATTGGGTAGCCGAGCAACTCCGCCCAACTGGGGCTCAGCTCCTTGAACCAGCCGTCGAATCCCGCGACGAAGTGCAGCGCCACGGGCAGGAGAAAGAGCGCCTCCCGCGCCTTTTCGGCCCGCTTGCGCGCGGTGATGTCCTGGACCTGCGAGACGAAAATCCCCGGCGCGCCCTCCGGCGTGCGTGTGAGCGTGGCACTCAGGTTGATCCAGACAATCCGGCCGTCCTTGTGCAGGTAGCGCTTCTCCAGCTCGTAGTGGGAGGCCTCGCCCCGGATCAGTTTCTCCACCAGCGCCACATCCCCCGCCACATCGTCGGGGTGGGTGATATCCTGAAAGGTCAGTTGCAGCAGCTCCGCTTGGGAGTAACCGACGATATCGCACAGCGCCTGGTTGACGCGCAGCCACGTCCCGTCGAGCCCCACCAGCGCAATCCCGATGGAGGAGGAATGGAAGGCCGCTTCAAAAAGGTTCACGACAAAGTAAGCGAGGTGTTCGAGCAAACCCAGGGTCCGGCGTGAGCCCCGAGGCGGAGCCTTTTCAAGGACCGTCGAAGAAAGACGGCACGGAGAGGACGCGCGCCATCTCTTGCGTTGTTCCCGGGAGGAAAGCGAGACGAATGTCGTGAAGTTCTTTTCATTTTCATCAGTATCAGGCGCTCATTGTAAGAAGCCGACACTATGCGACGGTGCGTTCCCATGCCTCACCGTGAACATTGCACCGTCCAACATCTCGCCGGCGTCTTCCGCGAAGCGCAGGGGGAGATCGTCGCCGAATGGCGGGCGCAAGCCGGCGAGCTCCTGCGCGAGCTGCACCTCGACAAGCCGACCATCACCGATCACCTGCCCGACGTCATCGCCGAGATCGTCCGCGATCTCGCCCTCGGCCGCGAAGGCGCCCTCTCCGTCGAGCACACCCGCGGCAGCCCGCCCGTGCATGGCGTGCAGCGCTTCCACGACGGGCTCGATGTCGGCGAAGTCGTCGCGGAGTACAACCTCCTGCGCACCGCCTTCATCACCATTGCCGAACGGCGCAGCCTCTTCGTCGTCGGCGACGCCGCGCGCATCATCAATCACCGCATCGACGAAGCCGTCCGGCTCGCGGTCATGGCCTTCCAGGCCCAGCAGGCCATCATGCGCAAGGAGCAGGAGGACGAGCATCTCGCCTTTCTCGCCCACGATCTGCGCACCCCGCTCAATGCCGTCGGCCTCATCGCGGAAGAGATCAAGCACAGCCTGGACGCCCCCGCGCTCGCGGAGACCGGCGAGCTCTTCGACATGCTCGCGCGCAACCTGCATCGCGTGGAGAGCCTCATCCAGCGTGTCCTCGCCGTGCAACCCGCCGGCCAGGGCACCGCCTTCCGGCCGGAGCGCCGCAGCTTCGAGCTCTGGCCGCTCGTCCAGCGCCTGTTGCTCGATCTCCGCGCCGTCTCCAGCAAACACGCCATCGACGTCGTCAACGCCATTCCCCGCGCGCTCACCATCTTTGCGGATGCGGGCCTCCTCTCGCAGGTCTTCCAGAACCTGCTCGGCAACGCCTTCAAATACGCCGCGCAAGGCCGCGTCGTCGTCAGCGCGACCGAAGAAGCGGACGGCGTCACCTGCCTCGTCCACGACAACGGCGCCGGCATCCCGCTGGAAATGCTCGACAAGGTCTTCGACAAGCTCACCACCGATCCCGACAAGGAAGGGACCGGCTGGGGACTCGCCATCGTGAAGCAAATCGTCGAGGCGCACGGCGGCACCGTCAGCGCCGAGAGCGTCCAGGGCGCCGGCGCTTCCTTCCGCTTCACCATCCCGTCCGCGCCGCCGGAGTGAGCGCACGCCGGGGAGACGGAGGTGCGGCAGATACAGAAGCGGGGGGCCAAATTCGGCTCGGCGCACGATTCGACGGAGCGCATCGGCGCCATTACCCACAATCCCAAGACTGATTTATGAAGACCCACACCCTCCGCACCACGCTCTCCCTGGCCATCGGCGCCGCTCTGGCCGTGACGGCTCCCGCGCAAACTTCCACCAAAGAGAAGGAGCTCCAGACGAAGGAAATCCAGCTCCAGAAAAAAGAGGCGGACCTGGACCGCCAACGCGCCGACCTGGACGCCGCCCGCAAACAACTGAAGGTCGAGGAAACCGCCCAGCGCGTGACCATGCGGCTCGAAGGCGATGCACTCTTCGATTCCGGCAAGGCGCTGCTGCGTCCCGAAGCCGAGACGGCCCTGGCCAAGATCGGCGTCGTCCTCTCGCAATTCCCCACCGCCGGCGTCCTCATCGAAGGCCACACGGATTCCAAAGGGAAACCGTCGGTCAATCTCGACCTTTCCGAGAAGCGCGCGGTGGCGGTGCGCGAATACCTCAAGAAGCGCGCCGACCTTTCCGGCATCAACTTCACGACGCGCGGCCTGGGCGAAACCAAACCGATCTCGCCGAACGAGACCGAAGAGGGCCGCCAGCAAAACCGCCGCGTCGAGATCGTCGTCGAGAAGATGAAATAGCCGGATCCCGCCGATCCATGCCCTCCCTCACCGGCAAAGTGACCCTCATCACCGGTGCCGGTTCCGGCATC
Source organism: Chthoniobacteraceae bacterium (assembly GCA_035997375.1). Taxonomy (GTDB): domain Bacteria; phylum Verrucomicrobiota; class Verrucomicrobiia; order Chthoniobacterales; family Chthoniobacteraceae; genus DASYIS01. The sequence continues at coordinate 11,598 of DASYIS010000016.1, read as the reverse complement.
GGCGCCGCCACCGCCCGGCTCTTTGCGCGCGAGGGCGCCAAAGTCGCGCTGTTGGGTTGGCCACGCGAGGAGCTGAAGCTGATGGCACGGGAGATCGAGGAGGAGGGCGGCGAGATCCTGCTCCTGCCCGCCGACGTCACGTCCGAGGAGGAGGTCGGCGAAGCGTTCGAGCTGCTGCGCCGCCACTGGGGCCAACTCGACGTGCTCTTTTCCAATGCCGGCATCAACGGCACCTGGGCGCCGCTCGAGCAGTTGGCCGCCGCGGAGTGGGACCAGACGCTCAACGTCAATCTGCGCGGCACCTTTCTCACCACCAAAGCCTCGCTGCCGCTGCTCAAAGTGCGCGGCGGCTCCATCATCATCACCTCCTCGGTGAACGGCACGCGGATGTTCTGCACCGCCGGCGCGACCGCCTACGCCTGCTCGAAGGCCGGCCAGGTCGCCTTTGCCAAGACCGCCGCCATCGAACTCGCCCGCTACCAGATTCGCGTGAATGTCGTCTGTCCCGGCTTTATCGACAGCCACATCCACGAGCATACGCTTCGCCGCGGCCTGGAGGGACTGCGTCACGCGGTGGACACCCTCGAAGGCCCCATCCCGCTCACCGGCCACACCGCCGGCAAACCCGAGAGCGTCGCCGACCTCGTCCTCTTCCTCGCCTCGGAAAGGTCCAGCCACATCACCGGCACCGAGGTGTACATCGACGGCGCGCAGTCGCTCCTGCAGTCGTGAAGCGGGGCGACCCCTGATTGATGGCCGCCGGGCAACCGGCCTTCGGATGCGCGACGAAGTCACCGTCGCCAACCCAAATATACTTATGGAACTCGAAACCCTCAAAGACCTCTACGTCACCGAACTCAAGGATCTCTACAGCGCGGAGAAACAAATCATCAAAGCCCTGCCGAAGATGATCAAAGCCGCCAGCAACGATCAACTCGCTGCCGGCTTCGCGGATCATCTCACCGAAACCAAGGAACAGGCTGTACGGCTCGAGGAGATCCTGAAAAGCCACGGCCAGACCACGCGCGGGCCGAAGTGCAAAGGCATGGAAGGCGTCCTCGCCGAAGGCGCGGAAATGATCGAGGAGGAAGGCGATGACGAAGTTCGCGACGCCGGCCTCATCTCCGCGGCCCAGCGCGTGGAGCACTACGAGATCGCCGGCTACGGCTGCGCGCGCACCTATGCCAAACTCCTCGGCGACGAGAAGGGCGCCACGCTCCTCCAGACCACGCTCGATGAGGAAGCCGCCACCGACAAAAAGCTCACCAAGCTTGCCAACTCGATCATCAACCTCGCCGCTGCGAACAAGTAATTCCTGCTTATGCGTGCTCTCGTCTGGCATGGCCGTTATAACGTCAGCGTCGACACAGTTCCCGATCCGGTGATCCAGGAACCGACGGACGCCATCATCAAGATCACCTCGACCGCCATTTGCGGTTCCGATCTCCATCTGTTCGATGGCTATCAACCGACGATGGAGGATGGCGACATCCTCGGGCATGAGCCAATGGGAGTCGTGGCGGAAGTCGGGAGCGCCGTGCGGAATCTGAAGAAGGGCGACCGGGTCGTGGTCCCCTTCGTCATCGCCTGCGGCACCTGTTTCTTTTGCACGAAGACGCTCTTCTCGTGCTGCGATACCACCAATCCCAACGCGGCTATGGCGGAGAAGATGATGGGCCATTCGCCCGCCGGCCTTTTCGGTTTCTCCCACCTGCTCGGTGGCTTCGCCGGCGGACAGGCCGAGTACCTGCGCGTGCCGCACGCCGATGTCGGCCCGATCAAGATCGAGTCCGATCTGCCCGATGAAAAAGTGCTCTTCCTCTCCGACATTTTCCCCACCGGTTACATGGCTGCGGAGAATGCCGACATCGAGCCCGGCGACACGGTCGCCGTCTGGGGTTGCGGGCCGGTGGCGCAGATGGCCATCCAGAGCTGCTGGATGCTGGGCGCCGGCCGCGTCATCGCCATCGACCGCGTCCCCGAGCGCCTCGCCATGGCGCGCGAGAAGGGCAAAGCCGAGACGATCAATTTCGACGAGGAGGACGTGTACGAGCGGCTGCAGGAAATGACGCGCGGCCGCGGCCCCGACCGCTGCATCGATGCCGTGGGCGCCGAAGCGCACGGCGCCGGCTCCGTTGATGCGGTCATCGACAAGGTGAAGGCCGCGGTGATGCTCGGTACCGATCGCGCCCATGTGATCCGCCAGGCCATCTACTGTTGTCGCAAGGCCGGCACCATTTCGGTCCCCGGAGTCTATATCGGGATGATCGACAAGTTCCCGTTTGGCCAGGCGATGAACAAGGGGATCACGATCAAGATGGGCCAGACCCACGTGCAGCGCTACACGCGGCCCCTGCTGGAAAAGATCGAGAGTGGCGCCATCGATCCCTCCTTCGTCATCACGCACCGTCTCCCGTTGGAAAAGGCGCCCGAGGCCTATGCAACTTTCCGCGACAAGAAGGACGGCTGCATCAAGGTCGTGCTTAAGCCGTAGGTCCATCCAATAAACCAATTCCCCCCGGCCATCGGGCGCGGTCAAACGGGCCGCGCCCTTTGTCCAACCAAAAAAAACAAATATGTATCACCACATCAAGAAACTCATGTTCACCGTCCGCGTCGGCACGCCGGATCCACGCTTCGGCAATATGTTGCTGGAACAATTCGGCGGCGCCAACGGCGAGCTCGCCGCGGCCATGCAGTACACCATCCAGGGGATCAACTGCGACGACATGGCTTGCAAGGATTTGCTCATGGACATCGGCACGGAAGAGCTCAGTCACCTCGAAGTCATCGGCACCCTGGCGCGCATGCACTTGAAGCCGATGAAGACCGATGCCGATGCCGCCGAGCACGATCCGCTCATCGCCATCGCCGGCGGCGGGGGTGTCGGCCTGTGCGACTCGATGGGCAACGCGTGGACCGCGACGTATCTGAAGATCACCGGCGAGCTCGATGTCGACCTGCGCAGCAACATCGCCGCCGAAGCCCGCGCCAAGATCGTCTATGAGCGGCTGATCAATTTCTGCGACGACGCCGGCACCAAGCAAGCCCTGCAGTTCCTCATGACGCGCGAGATCACCCACATGCGCGCCTTCATGCAAGCGCTCGACAGCCTCGGCAAACATCCGCTCTCCATCGGTTTGATTCCGCCCACGCCCGGCATCGTCGACCAGTGGTACAACGACTCGACCGGCGACGGCGATCAGGGCGAAAGCGACACCGGCGGTCCCTGGACGGAAGCCGAGGGCATCCAGGTCATCGAAGCGCCGGCGCTCGCGGAGTTCCAGGTAACGAGCGCCACGCCCAAGGCCGGCACCACCACGCTGGATAAACCCCGCGGCAAAAAGAAAAAATAGCGCCGTCAAAGCAGGCTGCAGGTCCGCGATCTTCCGCTCCGCGGTGCGGATCGCATCGGCGCCGGCGAGGAAGCGGCGCGGCGGCGGCTCCTCGCTCGCGATCGTCATCAGCGCCCGCGCCAGCTTCGCCGGGTCGCCCGATGGCAGCCATTCTGCGCCTTCGCTCGTCACGGCAGCTTGTGGGCGATCTGCGGCGGCGTGGCTTCCTTGCACGCCTCGTCCAGGAAGAAGCCGAAGAGCGACGCGACATAAGGCATCTGGCCGGCTAAACCGTGGTCGCCGCTGATGAGATGTAACTGGGCGTGGTGCTGGCGCGCGAAGCGAAGACTATGTTCGGCGGGAACGAGTTCATCCTGCCAGGCATGCACGACGCTAATCAGTCCGGCCTGCGGATGCGGGTCCTGGTTGCGGTAACCTTCCAAATACAGCGCCGGCGCGAGCAGGAACAAACCGGCGGGCTTCAGGGTTTCCGCCGCCACCGTCGCCACATAGCCGCCCATGCTTCGCCCGGCCAGGATCAAGCATGGAAACTCCGAAGCCCGTGAATTCCGGAGCTGCTCCGCCCGCAGGTCGGGATCGGCCACCCCCGTAAAGTCGAGGCTCTCCACGAAGAATCCCCTGGCTCTCGCGACCGCGACCAGCGGCATGATTTGGTCCGGCCACGGCCCACTGTCGCGACCGGCGCAGAAAAAGACCGCGTGGGACTCATGGGTTACCGTCGAATCAGCAGACGCTGCGGTGGTTGTCATCGATGGGAGTGCGCGTGACGTTTGCCATCGATGGTGGCCTCTCGCTCAGTCGAAATCCAGCGACGACGACAGCGCGCGGTGCGCCTCGATCTGCGCCTGCAGGTCCGCGATCTTCTGCTCCGCGGTGCGGATCGCATCGGCGCCGGCAAGGAAGCGGCGCGGCGGCGGCTCCTTGCTCGCGATGGTCATCAGCGCCCGCGCCAGCTTCGCCGGGTCGCCGGATTGCTGCCCGTTCTGCGACTTCCAGAACGCGAGCTGCGCCGCCCGCCGCTCGTCGTAGTCCGCGATCGATGCGCCGGCGTAGTTCGTCGATTGCTCGGTCAGCAACTCGGTGCGGAAGAACCCCGGATTGACGATCGTCGTGTTAATCCCAAACGGCGCGACCTCCGCCTGTAGCGACTCCATCCACCCTTCCAGGCCGAACTTCGACGCCGCGTACGCCGAGACGAAATCGAACCCGGCGGCCAGCCCCGCGGACGACGAGATGGAGATGATATGCCCCGCGCGCTGCCGGCGCATCACCGGCAGCACCGCCCGCGTCACGTTCATCGGCCCCAGCAGGCTCACCGCCAACTGCCGGCCCATCTGCGCCGGCGTCAGCTCCTCGAAGAAGCCCGCATAAAAGCTCGCCGCATTGTTGACCAGCACATCGATCCGACCAAACCGCTCCACCGCCGCCCGCACCGCCGCCTCCGCCTCCGCACCGCTCGTCACATCCAGCTTCACCGCCAGCAGATCGTCCGTCGCCCCCAGCGCCCTCGTCACCGCGTCCACGTCCCGGCCCGTCGCCACCACCGCATGCCCCGCCGCCCGCGCCGCCTCCGCGAAATCGGCCCCCATGCCGCGGCCGGCGCCCGTGATGAACCAAATCTTCTTGTGACTCATGCCCTGTCCTTAGCGCGCCTTGTCGCCACGCACAACGCCCGTGCTCAGGCTCGGCGATGACGCAGAAGGTATGCGCCATAAGCGCGCCCGGTCATCGGGACCCGCAAAACAAACCCATGCATCTCCCGCCGGTGTGCGATACATAGGCAGCGCATTCCCTCCGGCCGGCTGTGGTCCCCGCCCGGTGCGCTCCTCTTATGCTCCCACTCACCTACGAATCCTCCCCCCTCTCCATCCTCTTCGTCGACGATGAGCTCAGCATGCTCCTCGTCATGGAGGCGACCTTCCAGGAAGACGGGCACACCGTCGGCCTCGCGACCGACGGAGTGGACGCCCTGCGGCAATTCCACACGAAGCGCTGGGACGTGGTTGTGACCGATCGCTCGATGCCCGGCATGGATGGCGAAACCCTCGCCCGCGAAATCAAAAAGCTCTCCCCGCACACGCCCGTCATCATGGTCACCGGCTTCGTGGATCCCCGGCCCGATCGCGCCGTGGACACCGTCCTCCACAAGCCCATCACCCGCGCCATGATCGCCCAGGCCATCACCCGCTGCCTCGCCACCGTCGATCCCGCGCCGATCCTCCCGCGCGATGATCTCCCGGCTGCCGCCTAACCCCGCCTTGCTACGATGTTCCGCGCCTCCGCCGATGAATCCGGTCGCATCCTCACCATGAGCTACAGTCACCACGTGGGGGCGGCTGAGATGCGGTGCTGCCTGGGGACCGTCCGGGACCTCCTCACCAATCTCCAGCCCGGCTTTCTGCTGCTCACCGACCTGAGCGGCCTTGACTCCATGGAAACGGACTGCGCCCCCTACATGGCGGAGATCATGGACCTCTGCAACGCGAAGGAAATCAAGACGGTCCTGCGCGTCGTGCCCGATCCCAGCAAGGACATCGGCTACAGCCTCATCTCCCTTTTTCACGACGACCCAAAGGTCGACACGCGGACCTACGACAACCTCGCCTCCGCGATCGAAAGTCTCACCCCGTCCGAGCCGGCGGCGGTATCAGGGTAAAAAAGTACTCCAACGAGTTTGGCCGGCTTCGTGTACCGGGATCGTTGGAGCAAGAGGAGACTCGACCCGTCTGCAGGCGCCGTCAAACGGAGATTGGAGAAACCGGACTAGGCGAGCCTTGGCGTGACGTAGAGGAGAGACGGGGCGCGAGGCTACGGGTGGCGATGCTCGCAAAGCTGCTGCCGCTGCTACGCGTAACCTGCGCGCGACGAGGGCCGAGTGGCAGCTCGACATTTTCCTCGAAAAAACCACTTGAAGCGCGTTTTCGCCGCGAGTATCTGAACTCCGCAGATCAGCGGTACTGACAGGGTTTCGGACCGGATTTGTGCAGATGTAGAGCCCGTTCCGGTTCGCGTCCCCAGCAGTCTCGTTCGGTTTGTGCAAGAGAAAGCCTGCCCGCCGAGTGCCCCCCCAGCCGCGGCGCGAGGCTACGCGCTACGAAGGCCGGGAGAGTGCAGTCAAACTTAACAACCTCTCCCGGCCTTCCACCCGCTTGGGCCTATCGCACCTGACGTACTCCTCGCTGAGGGGTCGCCCGCGATAGGATCACGCTATCCGATCCGCACTGTCTGCTGAACCGCGCGTTTCAGATGCCCCCACCTCTCTCCTCCGAACAACTCGCCATCATCTGCCGTGAGATCGACGAAGAGATTCGTGATCTGGTCGCCGCTCAGGCGGCCGGCCACATCAACGAGGCAGCATTCGTCGAGGCCCTGCTCAGATTCGAAACCCATCGCGCGGCCACGCATGCCCTCATCCTCTCTGCCTCTCACACCTTCGACGATTGGACCGTCATCAGCCTGCGGATACCCGGCCAGGCCGAGCCGTGTGCGTCCTTCGAATTCCACGCGGCGAGCGGTCGGTTTCGCCACGTCGGCACACCGTGCCGCCACGCGGACACTGCTTTTTCCGAGCAGATTCCCGAGACCTGAAGACGCAACACGGGCCCCGGGCCTACGCCGCGCACCGGTTGCGCCTGGCGCCCGAGGCCAGTCTGCTGGTGAGTTGCGCCACCTGATTGCGCATCTCCTCCTCCGGCAGATCGGCGTAGAGCCAATTGCCCGGGACCTCGAGCGAGAGCGGCTGGGTGCCGCTCGTGATCAAGACCAGCCGCACCGGCTCGTGGGGGAAGGGATGCAGCACACGGAGCTCACCCTGAAAGTCGGGCGGCACCAGCTCTTCGACGACCCGGCGTAGACTCTCCGAGCGGCGCGCCACTTCCAGTTGTGGGGGATTGAAGCGAATGTTCATAGGGGTTCCACGGTGCAAAGCGTACGTTCTGTTCGCCCGCTTTTTCCCCGATTCGCAGCCCGCCCCCGAGCTGGTCGTACTCAAGGCACCGAGGGGGGCGAATCCTGAGCTCCGCACGCGCCTGCCAACGGAGACTGTCCCGAATTCCCGCTCAGCAGAGGCGCGAGTTGCGATGAAAGGTGACCCATGGCAGACCTTCCGACTCCCGACTCCGGACCGACGCTCGACGAGTTGATCGCACGCTCGCGCCGGTTACGGGACACTCGGACAAACTCAACCAGGAGATGCGCGAACTGGAGCTTCTCATCCTCGCGGCGGCCAAGGCGCGGGATGGCTCGGCGTCACTGAAGCCCCGCAAAAAGAGCGGTTGATCGCGACGCAGAGTCGCTGGAAGGTCGGTCATGCCGCGACCGCCCCGGGCAGAAATCGAGCACCTCCTCGCCCAAACACGCGAGATGGTCGAGGAGTCGCGCGTGATGACCGCCGCGGCGATGCGGGCGGCGGCGCAAACGAGGGAGATCGTCGAACGCGCGCGGCGGGAATTGAGCGAGGCGCAGGAGGCGGGAAGTCGCGAGGACGCCCTCAACCCACGGCGGTCGCCGCCCTCATAAATCAGCCCTCGTTGCTTTCGCCGGCCGCCTCTCCGGCCACGCGTGGAGTACATTCCTTGGAAACCAGTTGCCTTCGCCTGGCGCGGGTGGTATCGCAACGTCGCAGATCGGCGGAATGCCAGAGGTCGGGACCGGATTGGTGCATATTCAAACGTCGCTCCCGTCACCTCTCCAGCAGGCTCGTTCAGTTTGTGAAAGCCTGCCCGTCGCAAGCAGCCAACTGCTCGCGGCGCCGGGCCGCGTTACGAAGGCCGGGAGGGTGCAGTCGAACCCGATAAACTCTCCCGGCCTTCCTCACGCGGGCCGGCCTTTCCCGAGCGCCCGCGTTCCCCCGGATCACGCCAGCTTGTGACGAGCAGCTCGTTCCGCACCGATCCTTCCGCCCGCATCGTCGCCTTGCCTCAATTCACCGGCTCCAGCATTTTCCGCACGGTCGCCTCGTCCATTGGTTTTCTGGCCTGGCCCGTTTCCGTGAGCATCCGCCGGGCGGCCTCGGCGCTCTGCCCGTTGGGAAAGCGCGTGAGATACTGCCGAAACGCGTCCGCCGCGCGCGCGTTGTCGTGGAGCGATTGCTGATACGTCGCCCCGGTGTTGAACAGGCTGGCCTCATGCTGCGGGTTCTGGCTTTGCGCAATGGCGTATTCTTCGATCGCCCGTTGCGGTTCCCCGGCGAAGCGGTAGCAGTTGCCGAGGTCGGTCCGGATGTCGGCGTTGTCGAGTCCGAGGGAAATCGCCTCCTCGTAGTGCTCGATGGCGTGCGGCCAATTCTGGCGGTCGTAATTCCAATTGCCCAGCTTGGCGGCGGCGCGCGCGGGTGAGAGCTTCGAAACATCCGGCAGCTGCTCGCCGGCCGCCAGCTCCGCACTCGGCGTGCTCGACGGTGGGGTGGGCGCGGTGGGCGAGCTTCTGAGGATCAGCCACGTCACCCCCGAGCCGAGCGCAAACGCGGCGAGCAGCCACAGGAGCCACCCCGCGCGCGATGACTGGCCGCCGGCTCTGGGAAGGGGAGTTCGTTTGCTCATGGCGTGGTGATACGACGGCTAAAGTCGAATGGCGATGCGAGGGTTCGTCCGCGGAGGCACCGGCCCGGCCGGAGGCGCAGCAATTGGAGGCGCTGCGGCGCTCTGCTTGACCATCACCGCCCTCCCACTGGCCCGGAAGCAAGGGGTGGAGTCCGCGTTTGTCTCTCTTCCCGGAGATCGCGACGCAGCCCGGCGATCTGCTCCCGCATCGCCTGCATGCTCTTTTCGTAGGCGCGGTGCGATGCCCTGGTTTCCTCCAGCAAGCGCCGCGACTCGACGAGCATCCGCTCCGTCGCCTCGATCAGCGTGCGATCTTCTTGGGGTAAAGCGTCGAAATGCATCCACCTCGGAATCGCTCGCTCGCCGAGCCTCGGTCGCCGTCAGGAGACCACCGTCGCGGGGGCCGAACTGCGCGGCAGGCGGACGGAAAAGACCGTTTCGGTCGCGTCTGAGCGCAGGTCTACCTCTCCGGCATGGGCGCGGGTAATTTCGCGCACGATGTACAGTCCCAAGCCAAGGCCATCCCGATTGGACCTGCGGTGGCCAGTCTCGCCGCGCCGGAGCGGGTCAAAGAGGCGCTCCGCCTGGAAGGCTTCGATGGCGGTGCCCTTGTTCATCACCTCGATGCGGACCCCGGTCTCGTCCCCACGCGCCGCGACGCGCACCGGCTCTCCGTCGGACCCATAGGCGATCGCATTGGACACCAGGTTCCGGAGCGCCTGCTGCAGCCGCCGGCCGTCCCAGCGCCCTTTCAAGTCGCCTTCCACCGTCATCTCGACTTCGCGTCCCGGGTGGGCCGCGCGGTGTTGTTTCAGCTCATCCGCCAACAGCACCCCCAGATCGCAGTCGCTCACCTCGATCCGAATGCCCACGCCCAGCTTCACGCGGCCATAATCCACGAGGTCATCGAGCAGCGCCTTGATGGATGACCCGCTCCGGATCAAGCACTCCGCCGCGTGCGACACGCCCTCCCCGGCGTTCATGCGCGCCAGACTGGTCGCGGTCATGATGATCGCCGTGAGCGGGTTGCGCATGTCGTGCCCGAGCGTCCCGAGCAGGAGATTGCGCGCACGCTCGACCCGCGCGGTGAAAAAGCCGATGGACTCCGCCACCGCCTGGTCGATCGCTTCGTTGAAGCGGATGACCTCCTGGAGCCCATCGGCTCCGGGTGCGCACGCCGCCTCCCAGAGCCGCAGCACACTCGCGCGCAGGGCCCGGTACTCCGCCGCCAGTTGGGTAATGTCCATGCCGCTTTGCGCCCGCAGCACCGCATGGGTCTGCGCCGCCGTCTCCGGCGCGTCCATGGGGACCGGCGACCGGCCCCACGACTTCGCGCACTGTTCTTCCTTCGACTGCGCGCTCTCCAGATCCTTGACCACCGCCTCCAGGATTTGCTCCGCGTGATCGCGTAACTGCAGCGGGGTCAATCGCGACGAGTTTGGATAAAGCGTCCGCGCGAAGGCCTCCCATTCGCTGAGGATCGCTTCCATGTTGGCCGGGATGAATTGAGCGAGCCGCATGGCGCGAGCGTAGGGCCGGTCCGCGGCCCGTCAACCACGGGCTGCCGACCGCCGCGTCAATGAGCCCGCTTCGAAGCCGTGGATTTCGATCGAGGCCTACCTCTCGCGCAAATTCGGCTTCTCCATCAGCCACGGCATCAGCCCGCTGGAGGCGAGGAAGATGATCGACGCCCTGCCGCCCGAGCTCGCCGCCGCTCCACCCGCGCCCCGCCAGGACTAAGTCCCGACCTCACGCCAACTTGTGGGCGGTCCGCTGCCACGGCTGGCTATCGGCCGGGCACTTTCGGCAAAGTGGCGGTGCCGTCGGCCTTGGCGTCGAACGCGATGAGATTCGAAGCGATACATCGTCCCGCATTCATGCCGCCGTAGCCGGCCAGAAATTCATACTCGCCCGCCGGCATCTTGAACGACACGTGCAGTTCGAAGGCCGCCTTCGGTGGCAGCGCGACCAGCTCCCCCAACGCGCGCGGCGCCGTCACCCACCACCGATAGGACACCGATTGGTCTATTCCTTCCGCTTGCATCCGCGGACCGTCGCTCCAGAACGATTGTCGAGTGACCACCGCCACCGAAGGGCCGTCTGAGGGGCTCAACCCGCTGGGCGGTTTCGTCTGCGCGGCCAGGATCGTTACCGCGAGCGTGCCCATGCGCACCGTGCGCGGCTGGTCGCTTACGTTTTCCACGCGAATGACAAACTGCGGCACGCCTCCGTCTTTGAAATCGGGAATGGCGCTGATCTTCAACCCTTCCGCCGATGCTCCGCGTTCGTCGGCGGGGGCGGGACCGAGGTAAGTGAACCGCTTGATCAATCCGTCCCCCGGATTCACCGGCTGTTCGACCTGCACGGCGTCGATCTGCACGCACTTCCCCGCCTCCGCCCGCAGTGGTTCTTTGACGGCTTCGGAGACGTACATCACGGAAACGCCGCCGTAGAGGGTGCAGCCGCCCCAGCGGTCGAAGATGACGACCCCGCTGTACTTTCCCGGGGATCGAATGCCGGCGACGCTGATCGCGCTGAGCATGGCCACTGCCGTAATGATGATGCCGAGGCGCTTGTTCATGCGGACTTTTGGGGCAGATAACGCCCGCAAGCTCAGCGATCGGCGCGGCTGGCGCGACCGCTGCGGGCGAAGGCGGCTGGGGGTACGGTGGTTGAGTGGCGGTATGGTCTCATGGTCGGTG
>DASYIS010000015.1:0-4746 GCA_035997375.1 Chthoniobacteraceae bacterium | reverse complement strand
ACCAGAGCTTCGTCTACGACAAGGTGTTCGATCTTTCCAAGCTGGAGCCGACGGTCGCGTGCCACCCCGATCCCGGCCAGCGCAAGCTGGCGAAGGATATGGGCGACACCAAGCTGGACCGCGCCTACATCGGCTCCTGCACCGGCGGGAAGACCAGCGATTTTCTCGCATTCGCGCACGTCGTGAGGGGTAAAACCGTGAAGATCGATACCTTTGGCGTGCCGGCGACTACGAAGGTTGTGCAGGAATTGAAGGATACCGTCATCAATGGCGTGAGCGTCTGGAGCATCCTCCAGAATGCCGGCGTGCAGATGACGGAAAACGCCTCGTGCGCGGCCTGTCTCGGCGGGCCGGTCGACACGTTTGGCCGGATGAATTCGCCGATGAAATGCATCTCGGCGACGAACCGGAACTTCCCCGGCCGGATGGGCCACAAGGAGTCGCAAGTCTTCCTCGCGAGCCCGTACACCGTCGCCGCCAGCGCGCTCACCGGCCACGTGACCGATCCCCGCGACTACATCGGCTAAGCTCGCTCTTGCGCCTGATGCCGGTTCAAAAACATGGCCACCTTTCGCCGCTGCGCGCCTGCGTCCGTCCTGCTCGCCGTGCTGATGCTCGGCTGCGCCGCGGGCTCGAAGTATCGCACGGTCTCGGGCAACCGTTTCGTCGTCATCGCGGCGCACTGCCAGTTTTACAAGAACGGGCCGGCGCAGGCCTTCGGCCCCGACGCGGTCCTGCCCGCGGGGCAAAAGGTGACGATGGTGGTGCGCGACGGCCCCTTCAGCCAGATCCGCCTCGACGACAACACGGTCGGCTACGTCTCGAGCGACGAGCTGACGCAATTGCCGCCGGAAAAGGCGACGCCGAAACCGGTCATCGCCTCGCGCCGGCGCGTGTCGCCGCCGGTGGCCGAGCGCGGACTCGATCTCAGCGACACCCCCGCCCCGCCGCTCCCGCAATAGCCGCTCGCACTCTTTCTTCATCAACGCCATGGAAGCCATCACCAGCCCCGTCTACGTCGTCGGCGACAACATCGACACCGACCAGATCATCCCCGCGCAATACCTCACCCTCGTCCCGACGATCGCCGAGGAGTACGAAAAGCTCGGCTCGTTCGCGATGATCGGCCTGCCGGATGCGCTCTACCCGACCCGCTTCGTGAACGACGGCGAGCTGAAGACGAAGTACCGGATCATCATCGCCGGCCGGAACTTCGGCTGCGGCTCCTCGCGCGAGCATGCGCCGATCGCCCTCGGCGCGGCGGGCGTCTCCGCGGTGGTCGCGGAGAGCTTCGCGCGCATCTTCTTCCGCAACTGCGTCGCGACCGGCGAGCTCTACCCGTACGACTCGCCCGAGCGCCTCTGCAACCTCGTGCAGACCGGCGACGTGGCGACGCTGGACTTCGAAGCCGACACGCTGACCGTCAACGGGAAGACCTACGCGCTCAAGCCGCTCGGCGCCGCCAAGCCGGTGATCGACGCCGGCGGGCTCTTCAACTACGCGCGGCAAACGGGGATGATCCCGACCAACGCGTAGCCGGGCTCATTCCCCGCGCCGCCCCTCGACCGCCTTGCGGATCGAGTGCTCGACCTCCAGCCAGCCGGCGGTTTGCGGCGTAAACTTCAGCACGGGCTTCGCCTTCCACGTCGCGGTCATCAGCTCGCCCAGCCGCCGATCCAACTCGTCCTTGGGGTCCCAGTCATCGCGGTCGAGCGGAACGACGAGCAGCGTGCATTTCCCCTCCCCTGCCCGCTGCAGCGCCAGGGGGATTTCGTGTTCCTGCACGTAGGTGGAGGCGCGCGTTCCGGTCGAGTAAATCAGGAGGACGATGTCCGCCGCCTCCAGCTCCCGCATGATCTGGTCGTCCCAGCGTTCGCCCGGCACCAGTTGCTTGTCGTCCCACGCTTGAATGTAGCCGCGCCGGCCGAGGATCGTGAGGTGCTGCGAAAGCGCCTTCAGCCGGCGCTTGTCCTCGCTGGCGTAGCTCACGAAAAGCCTCAGGCGCGCTGGCGCAGCCGGTCCCTCCGCCACGCGCGCCTCCTTGCTCTCCGTGGTATCGAGCGTCGGGGAGACCTGCACCGTCACCAGCTCGCGCTCCTTCGTTTCCTCGTCGGTCTCGTTCCGGCCCTTGCGCTCGAGCAACCGCAGCTTCTCCATGCTCACCCACGAGTCCGGATGCCCCGCGAGCTCCATCTCCTCCACCGCGCGCACCTTCCCGTGCAGCACCACCAGGTGCGCGCGGATGATATCGAAGAGCGCCTGCGCCTCCTCTTGCGAAGCGCCGAGCACCTCCACCGTCGCCTGCCGCTGCGAGCGATCCAGCCGCACCAGCGCGCGCGCCTCGCCCCACGCCAGCACCACTCCCGAGCGCCAGCGCGCCTGCCCCTCGCTCATCTCATGCGTCCGCACGATGAAGCGCGGCAACAGCCCCGGCGGCAGCGCCTCCGGGTAGGTGAACCGCAGCCGCTTCACCCCCGCCGCGCGAAACTCCGCAAACGCCGCCGGCTGCACCTCCGGTAGCAGCTCCGGGATCAGCCACTGATCCACGTCGCGCGTCGCCCCTTGCGCTGGAGCGCACCGCTCCGTCGGTGCTGGTTGGCGGCCCGCTCTCGCGCCCGGGGTTTCATCTACGCCCGGCTTTTCCAGCGCAAACGCCACCTCAAACTTCTCCATCAACTCCATCACGAACCCGTGCTTCTCCGGCGGATACTCCTTCGCCGACAGCGCCTGCGCCAGCCACTCGCGCTCCAGCACCCCGTGGCAATCCTGCTTCTGCAAAAACCGCAGCACCCCGTAGATTCCCTCCGTCACCCATTGCGGCTTCAACACGCTCGTCTCCTTCAGCCGCTGATGATCGCGGAAATTCAGCGCGATCCCAAGCCGGTGCAGCGTCTCCGCCAGGCTCGCCTGCTGCCCCTCGTCGGTCACCTTCTCCTCCGCGCACAGCGCCTGGTACTCTTTGTAATCGAGGAAGCTTCGGGGCATTTCGGCCAGCTTCTCCTTCACCCGGTGCCAGCGCCGCGGCACGCCGAGCCAGACATCCGGCATCCCGTTCACCGTCTCTTCCAGCAGCGCCCGCAACTCCGCTATCCCGCGGCCAGTCGAGGCATCCGTCTGCACAAAGCCGGCGATCTGCGGGCACTTCTCCTGCAACCGGAACTGGTCCACCGTGAAGGCGTGCGCGTCGTACTTGTTCAGCGCCACCACCACCGGGCTGTCCCCGCCGAAGCTCTGGATGAAGCGCAGCCAGTAATCCGTCTCCGTCTCCCAATTGCTCTCGCGGCCCTCCAGCACCAGCAGGTAAACACACCGCTCGCTCAAGAAGATCTGGTGCGTCCCGTGGAGGAACTCCTGTCCGCCGAAGTCCCACGCATGCCCCGTCGCCGTCCCCTTCGGGCATTGCAAGCCCAGCGGCAGCACCGTAATGCCCGGCGTCTCCGGCTCGGTGGGGGCCAGCGTCTCGCCTCGCAGCACCTTCAGCACAGACGTCTTGCCGACCCGTCCTCTCCCAACAAAGAGCACCCGCACTTCCTTCATTGCCTCTTCCCCTTCAGCTCGGCGTCCGAAGTAAAAGTCGAGAATCGTTTGCGGTTTAGCCGGCAAGGACGCACCATGTCGCAATTCAACATACTTCGGACCAAGGACCTCTGGTGGTATCTCTAGTGCCTCATTTCCATGAAGCGTCAAAACGCTCAGATTCACCATTTTCGCGAGTCCTGCCGGTAAGGCTTCGAGTAAATTTTTCTGTAAAGTCAGCTCCATCAACGCATTGAGTTGGCCGAATTCCTCCGGCAGTGTCTTGAGTCGGTTGTTCGACAAATAAAGCAGGCCCAAATTTTCCAAACGGCCGATCTCTCGGGGCAAGGTCTCTAACTCGTTGTCATAGAGTGAAAGCCAAAACAAAGAACTCAAGTTACCGATCTCTCTAGGCAGGCTTACGAGGCGATTTCCGTACGCGTACAATCTCTCCAGCAGAGTCAAACTGCCAATCGCCGAGGGGAGCACCCTGAGTTCGTTGTTCGAAAGATCGAGCCACTTTAGCGCCGTGAGTTTTGCAATCTCGACCGGCAACGTGACGATTTGGTTGTGTTGCAAATGAAGTTCGGTGAGGTCCGTAAGCCGGCTGATTTCCGTTGGCAGCTTAGCCAAGCCTAAGCCACTGAGGTCGAGTGCTTGGAAGAATCCATGCTTGTTGTGACACGCATCGATTCTCCTCAAGGCCTCATCATGTGGCCCTTCTTCTGGTTTGCTCATCTGCAGGGTTGTTTCGTAGGTTGGTCGAGTACTACGTACGCCGGCAACGTGTTCCCGGCCGGCAGTGGGATACCCTACGCCCCCACCACCTTCGTCACCGTCGGGCTCGCCGGGCCCGCTCCGCCGTCGTTCATCGGGACGACGTAGGTCTCGATCGTGCTGCCGGCGGTCAAGCCTTTGTGCGTGTATTCGAGGTCGCGCGGGTCGGCGACGTTGATGAATTCGGTGTCGGTGCCCACGCGCTTGAGGAAGACGCGGAAATACTCGGCGCGCGGGGTGTAGGGCCACGCGAGATGCTCGCGGCCAGGGCCGGCGGCGGTCACGGTGAGCGCGGTGACGCCTTCGGGCGGATTCGGGTTGGCGGGGATGTTCAGGCCGAAGTTCTCCCAGCGCGGGTCGGTGTCGGTCAGCAGATCGCGCAGCTCGGCGATCGTCATCGAGACCTCGTCGAAGAGCGCGTCCACGTCCGCGTCGCGCGCGGTTTTGGTCACG
>DASYIS010000014.1:0-5207 GCA_035997375.1 Chthoniobacteraceae bacterium | reverse complement strand
ACGAGGAGCGGACGATGACGTTCCTGCCGGCCAAGGCGCCCTTCTATGCGGTGATCGAAGTCGTCTCCAAGCTCAAGGCGGTCGCGGGCGAGACGAAGCTGAACCCCGACCCCGAGCACTCCGGTTTGCAGTACCGGCCGGCCGACCGGATCGACCGCAAGTTCACCACCTACCTTTACCCGAAGGCCGACGCCAACCCGCACAAGGACCGCGATTACCCGTGGTTCGGCGAGTCCTACACGGTCAACGAGCAGCAATACAGCGTGGTGTATCTCAACCACCCCGCCAACCGGAAGGACGCGATCATTTCCGCCTACCGCGATTATGGGCGTTTCGGGCTGACCTGGAGCGACACGCTCGCCAAGGATGAAGTGCGCGAGATCCGCGCGCGGTTCCTGATCGCCGCCGGCGCCATGCCCTCCGCCGAGGTCATCCAGAAAGCCTGGAATGACTACGCCGGGAAGAACGAGCCGGTCCCGCAAACGACCGCCAAGCCCGCCGAGAAGACGAGCTTCCCCGACCCGAACAACCCCAAGCCGCCGGCCCCGCCCAAGCCGGTGCCGGCGAAGTAGCAACGCGCGTCAAGGTGCAGCGGGGACTCGGGATTGGGCAGGCCAACGAATTGAGCGAATTGGAACGAATGGAGCAATTTACATCCAAGTCCTCCTCACGCCCGATGGGTAAAGACAGGCCAGGGCGCGAGTGTTTCCATTCGTTTCGATTCGCGTCATTCGTTGGCCCGCATTCTTAGGGTTCAGGATCGCAGCTCCATGGACCGCCCTCCCAATCCGCGCCGCCACCGCGCCCGCCTCGTCTTCCTCGTGTTCACGCTGACGTTCATCGCGTCGCGCGTGCTCGTCATTCTGATCATGACCCGGCGGATGCCCGATCTCTTCCTCCATCTCGGCGGGAATCACGTCCACCACCTGAACTACGGCATCTTCCTCCTCGCCCTCGTCGGAGGCTTGATGCTCTTCATGGACCTCTCCGACGAACGCAAGCGGTGGGTCGCCTGCGCTTATGGGCTCGGCATGGCGCTGACCTTCGATGAGTTTGGCATGTGGCTTCATCTCGGCGGGAGCTACTGGCAGCGCGCGAGCTACGACGCCGTCATCCTCCTCGCGGCGCTGCTCGGTCTGCTGGCCTTTGCGCCGCGGCGCAAGCGGCTCGGCGGCCATTATTGGACCGCGGCGGCGATTACCGCCGCCGCCGTCCTGTTATTCTGCTGGCTTTCTTACCAGTCGCTCAACTTCGTCGACCGCAAGATGGGAGAGAAGCTCCGGCGCTGGGAGCGCGACGGCGCGCAATAGCAGCGCGCCGACTGCCCCTTTACCGTCACGAAGTTGATTGAGCCGGCGCGCAGCGCGCCCGCCGCTTACTTAAGCAGCGTCACGGTCGGCCAGGCGCCTTTGCCGCCCATTTTCAGGAGGTGCGGGTTGGCGTTGGCGAGGGTCTTGATATTGGCGAGGTCGAGGTTGTCCTTGCGGATATTCGCGGTCTTGTTCGGAGCTGCCGCGAGGAGTTCCTTGAGCTCCTGGAGGGGCAGGGACCGGGCCGGCGCGGAGACGGCGCCGGGCTTGCGTCCGCGGCGTTTGGGCTCCGGGGCTCCGCCGGTCAGCTCCGCGATCTCGCGATCGATGGCGGCCAGTTGCTGGCCGAGGGAGTTGCGGCGTTCCATCAATTCGGTGATGGCGCTCTTTTTGAGGGCTTCGATTTCTGCGGTGAGTGCGGCAATGCGATCTAGTGAAGTAGCCATAATTGGGGCGGGGAAGATAGAATGCGCTGCCCCCACGTCAATACTAACCGTAAAGAATTGAACGTTATGTCAGAATACAATCCGCCGCCGCCCGGCGGCACAGTGATATGAATAGTTTGGTTGCCTTGGAAACGTATCAATGTCGGGACAGATACTCTTCTATCGCCGCGAAGAGCGGATCGAGTAACGCGCTCTCGGCGGCGAGGCATTCCAAGCCGGGCGAGGCATTGACCTCGTTGATGACGCACGCATCGGCCGCCGGCGATTCTGCGAAGAGATCGACCCCGGCCATGACGAGTCCGAGCGTCTCCGCGGCGGCGCCGGCCGCGTTCAGCAAGGCCGGCGAAAGTTCGGCCAGGCACTCACGCCAGATCCCGCCCGACTGCAGATTGGCGGTGGGAAGTGGAATGAACCGCTGTCCGGGGGATAGAATGGTCTCCGGCGAAAACCCGCATCGTCGGAGACGGGTGGTTACTCGTGGGTCGGTGAGGGCGGGGGTCGGCGTGCGCCGGCCGAGCGAGCTGGTATGGATCAGTTCCCGAATGCTGCTTGACCCGTCCCCAATCAGCGCCAGCGGATTCTTTTCATAAGCCAGCAAGGGTTGTCGGTTGAAGATCATGACGCGAAATTCGCGCTGCTCGATCACCGGTTGGGCGAGGACGAGGGGACTGGCGGCGCGCGCCAACTTATAGGCGGCTGCGAGATCGGCCGCGTGGTCCGCGACCGAAACGCCCACTCCTCCATGACCTTCATTCGGCTTGAGGAGAACGGGAAAGTCCGCAATTGACTCCGCGTCCGCCGGCGAATGAAGAACGCGGGTAGGAATGGTCGGAAGGCCTGCTTGCTTAAGAAAGAACTGCGCGAACACCTTGTCGCGGGCGATCCGCGCGGCGCCGGAGGGATTGACCCCCAGGTCGGCGCCGATGACGAACCAATGGCGCGCGGCGACCTGTAATCGGCCGCAGAAGCCGGTGCCCGGTTCGCCGGTCCACGACCATCCGCGCCGCGCCGCCATCTCGCGCAGGCGCTTGATTTGAACCGTCTCATGCATGGCGGCGCAACGCTTCGATCCTGAATTCCGAAACGAATGTCGCCGGAAGCGGCGAGCCATGGCGACAGACGTGCGCCGCATGCGGCCCGGGGAGCGCACGCGCCCTCCGAGGTGGCGGACGGGACAAGCGGCGGTCGGTGGGTGGGCGAGCCGCGTGCTCGATTCGGCGCCCCCGCCGAATCGTCGCGCGCACGTTGAACGTGAAAGCCACCAGCGGGTGTATGCGGAGCGCCGGCCGGTCGGCGAGGGCGCCGCCCGGAGCACGCGAGGGCGCGTGCGCTCCCCGGGCCAGGCCGCCTGCGGCGGCCATGGCCGCATTTCCGGGATCCGCCATGGCCGGTTTAGGTTGTCGGGCCAGGTGTCTGAAGATCCTCCCGCCGGCCCTTCGCGAGCCGCGCTACGAGCGAGCAAAGCAAATCCAGCGGCAGCACCAGGATCGGCAACAGCGCCGGCCAGGCCGCGCCGAAGTAACGCACGTTGACCTGCGTGAGAAGAAAGACGCCCGCCAGGTAGCTCAGCGCGGCGAGCACCCAAACGCCGTGGGTCCGCAGATAGCGCCGCGTCGTAAAGGCGGCGGCCATCGCCGCCAGGAAGTACCAGCCGAGCAGGGTCGGGCGCGCCATGCTGCCGATTTGATCGCGCTCTTTGCCCGGGGGCCAGGCGACGAGGTCGCCATGGGTCGCATAGCCCGCGATCCAGCCGGTGATGAAGCGCTCGGCCCAGCCGTCGTGCACCGGCGCCAACTTCTCCCGGATCTCCGCGTAGGGGGGGAGCGGTCCTCGCTTGGGCAACCCCAGCGCCATCGCTTCCGGCGCGGCCCGGCCTTGCGCGATCGTCTCGCCGGCGTGCGTGTAGTCGTTCGCAAAACGATCCGGATAGTAGCTCGCGTTATAGCGCGCCCGCTTGAAATCCGAGATATTGGCGGAGCCGAGGAGACGGTCCCGTCCCATCATCAGGAAGAGGCCGGGATTCGCCTTGATGGCCTCGAGCGCGAGATCCTTGTAGATCTTCGGCTTGAGATCCGGCTGCGACTCGAGCTTCGTCCAGAGCGGCCGCTCGGTTTGTTTGCTCGGGTTTTCGAGGAAGGCAAAGACCCACTCGTCCTCGTGGAAGTAGTGTTCGATCCGCGCGCGGTGCTTGCGCACGTCGTCGGCGATCTGCGCCTTGTACTCGGCATGGAGCGGCGTCTCCAGTTGCGTGAGCGGGAAGGTCGCGACGTACATGAGCCAGGCACCGTGTTTCTTGGAGCCGACGAAGAGCGTGATCACCATCAGCGCGATGGTGGCAAGCACGCCGGCGAGTTTCATCCGGCGCCACGCGCGGAGGTAGAGCAGGCCCAGCCCCAGGCCCGGCCAGAAAAAGCGGGCGGCCGGCTTGGTGAGAATGAGGCACGCAAAGGGAATGAGGAACCACCACCAGAGCCGCGCCGCGCGCTCGGGCCGCTCCTCCAGCGCCCACGCCGTCCATCCCCCGCAGGCCCAGGCCGCGAGGGAGAACATCATCGTCTCCGCCAGCAGCTCGTGCTCGTACCAGAGCAGCAGCGGCATGCCCGTGTAGAGGATCGTGAGCGGAATGATCCACCACCGCCAGAAGGTGCAGGTCTTGCGAATGACGTAGGCGATCGGCAGCACCGCGAGCAGCCCGAACGCATGCTGAATCCAGCCCAGCCAGTGCAGGGGCGAGCCGGGCAAGGCATGCACGACCGCGATGAAGATCGGGTAGAGGAAGCGGCGCTTCTCCACGAGCGAGAAGTAGTGCTGGTCGTAGAGCTTGTAGGTGAAGTCGAAGTACGAGCGCGAATCGCTCCCCCAGTACGCGTACGGGATGTAGCTGAGCAGGCAGAGCCGCAGCAGCAGGCCGAAGAGGAGCGCGGGCACGGCCCAGAGGAGGGCCTCGCGCACCACGGGGTGCCGGTGCCAGAGTTGCCGGAGGCGCTGAGTCATCGTCCCCATGTAGGGATTCCGCGCCGCGCTGTCATATCAAAACTCCGCGCGGCCGCCGGCGACGATCTGCGATTGTCACGCGCCGGGCGCCTCTTTACGGTGCCGCGACCATGTCCGACCCCACCGAAATCCCCGAAGCTTCCACCGCCTTTGAAAAGAAGATCGCCCTCACGATCGCGATCCTCGCCGTCGTCCTCTCCTTCGTGAACAACAAAGGCGACAACGCCAAGACCGACGCCATCATCGACACGAACCTGGCCTCCGACAAGTGGGCCCAATACCAGGCGAAGAGCATCAAGGGACACGTCGAGGAGATGCATATCGGACTGCTGAACGAGCTCGGCGGACCCACGATGAGCGAGGTGGCGAAACAGAGCCTCGTCCATCTGGGTGAGGAAGTGAAGAAGCTGAACACCGACAAGGAGGACATCAAAAAAGAGGCGAATGCATTCGGAGA
>DASYIS010000013.1:0-9833 GCA_035997375.1 Chthoniobacteraceae bacterium | reverse complement strand
AACGGGGATGGTCGCTCACCGTATGTCTGACTCCCGAACGTTTGCGCCGGCTCGGCGACGACTCGCCCTCCTGGCCGCCTGGCTCGGCCTCGCCGCCGGCGCGCGCGCGGACGACCAACGCTTCGTGTTCGAAAAGGCCGAGATGGCGGTGCCGTTCCGCATCACACTGTACGCGCCAGATGCCGACGCCGCGCGCCTGGCCGCGGAGGCGGCGTTTCGGCGCGTGGAGACGCTCAACTCCATCCTCAGCGATTACGATCCCGACAGCGAGCTGAGCCGCCTCGGACAAAGCTCCGGGCAGGGGAAGACGGTGAAAGTGAGCACCCCGCTCTGGCGCGTGATCGAGCGCTCCCAGATCATCGCGGAGCAATCCGCCGGCGCCTTTGACGTCACCGTGGGGCCGCTCGTCAACCTCTGGCGCCGCATGCGCCGCCAGGCCGAGCTGCCCACGCCGGAGCTGCTGGCGGAGATGCGAGGGCGCGTTGGCTGGCGGAATTTGCGGCTCCTGCCGGAGACGCAATCGGTCGAGTTGCTGAAGCCCGACATGCGGCTGGACGTGGGCGGCATCGCGAAAGGCTTCGCGGCGGACGAGGCGATCGCGGTCTTGAAAAGCCGCGGACTGCCGCGGGCGCTCGTCGCCGCCAGCGGCGATATCGTCGCCGGCGACCCGCCGCCCGGCGAGCCGGGGTGGAAGGTCGCGATCGAGGGCCTGGCCGTCGGCGACCCGCCGGCTGCGCAGGAGGTCATCCTGCTGGCCAACCGCGGCGTCTCCACCTCGGGCGACGCGTATCAATTCGTGGAAATCGGCGGCGTGCGCTACTCGCACATCATCGACCCGCGGACGGGCATCGGCCTCACCGGCCGCAGTCTCGTGACCGTGGTGGCGCCGGACGGCCTGACCGCCGACGGCCTCGATACCGCCATCGACATCCTCGGCAATGAGCGCGGCCTGGAGCTGCTCGCGAAATGGCCGGGCACGAGCGTGCGGATGCAGCGGCTGGTCGGGGGAAAAGTGGAGACGGTCCGGTCCGCGGAGTGGCCGAAGTCGCGTGGTCCGCGCAGGTGACTGCGTGGTCCGCACAGTCCTCTGTGCGGCGGGGTGGGGCACGGGCGCTGACGCGCCGGGACGGACGGGGTCCGTCCCGCCGCACAGGGGACTGTGCGGACCACTTGTCCGCCGCCGCCGCCCACATTTCCCAAAAATCGTTTTCGCTTCCTTCGCTTCCGCGCGTACACTCGTACCCCGCTTATTTCCATGGCCATCTCTTTTGCCACCAAGAGCAATGTCGATTTGCTCGACCAGAACTACGAACAATGGCGCAAGGACCCCGCGTCCGTCGACCCGACGTGGGCCGCCTTTTACGAGGGGTTCGAGTTCGGCTCGTCCCGGGGGAATGGCGCGAACGGCGCCACCGCCGCCGCGCCGGCCGCCCAGCAGGGCGAGGTGCCGCTGCAGACGCGCGTCGACGGCCTCGTCTACGGGTACCGCACGCTCGGCCATACGATCGCCAATCTCGACCCGCTGGCCAAGGTCCGCCCGGAGAACCCGCTCCTCAGCCTGCGCGAGCTCGGCTTCACCGAGAAGGACCTCGATCTCCAGGTCTCCTCGCGCTTCCTCAACGGCGGCGAGCGGATGGCCCTGCGCGACATGATCGCCACGCTGGAAAAGGCCTACTGCGGGCCGATCGGCGCCGAGTTCGTCCACATCCAGAATCCGCGCGTGCGCAACTGGGTGCGCGAGCGGATCGAGGCGCGGGTCCAGCAGGCTCCGCTGCCGGCGGAGACGCAGCGCCGCATGCTCGAGCAGATCCTCAACGTCGAGAGCTTCGAGCACTTTTTGCACACCCGCTACGTGGGGCAGAAGCGCTTCTCGATCGAGGGCGGCGAGTCGCTCATCGCCGCGCTTTACGGGCTGCTCGAGAAATGCCCCGCGCAGCACGTGGACGAGATCTGCATGGGCATGGCGCACCGCGGCCGGCTCAGCGTCATCAACGAGTTCCTGCAAAAATCGCTCACCGTCATGTTCGCCGAGTTCTCGGAGAACTTCGCGCCGAACTCGGTCGCGGGCGACGGCGACGTGAAGTACCACCTCGGCTACAAGACGACACGTGAGCTGCCCGGCGGGCACAAGGTCGAAATCCGGCTCGCCGCGAATCCGAGCCATCTCGAGGCGGTGAACCCCGTCGTCGAAGGGATGGCGCGCGCGCGCCAGCGGGTGCTGAAGGACATGGATCAGCGCGCCAAGGTGCTGCCGGTGCTCATCCACGGCGACGCGGCGTTCGCTGGGCAGGGGATCGTCGCGGAGACGCTCAACATGTCGCAGCTCCCCGGCTATCGCACGGGCGGCACGGTCCATCTCGTCGTCAACAACCAGATCGGCTTCACCACCTCGCCGGCCGATGCGCGCTCCTCGCGCTACTGCACCGACGTGGCGAAGATGATCGAGGCGCCGGTGCTCCACGTGAACGGCGACAACCCGCTCGCCGTCCGCTTTTGCGCGGAGCTTGCGTTCGAGTTCCGCCAGACCTTCAAGAGCGACATCGTCATCGATATCTACTGCTACCGCCGGTACGGGCACAACGAGACGGACGAGCCGCTCTTCACCCAGCCGCTGATGTACGCGAACATCGGGCATCATCCCTCGGTCGGCACCACTTTCCGGCGCGAGCTCGTCGGCTCCGGCGTGCTCACGCTCGACGAAGCAACCGCGCTGACCAAGCAGGCCGAGGAACGCTACGAGGCCGCGTTTACCGAGGTCCGCGCGGCCGAGGCGAACAAGAGCCTGAACAAATTCGCGGACGCGAACACCGTCTTCCAGCCGCCGTACGTGCACGACCCGGTCGAGACCGCGATCGGCACGGAGACGCTGAATCTGCTCTGCGACAAGCTGACGACGCTGCCGGAGAATTTCCACGCGCAGGGCCGGCTGAAGAAGTTCTTTCTCGATAAGCGCGTGGCGGTCTGGAAGGCGGGCGGACCGTTCGACTGGTCGTACGCCGAGGCGCTCGCGTTCGGCTCGCTGCTGGCCGAAAAAATCCCGGTGCGGCTCTCCGGCCAGGACTGCCGCCGCGGCACGTTTTCGCAGCGCCATTGCGTGCTCTACGACGAGCAGACGCGCAACCGCTACATCCCGCTCCAGCACCTGACCGACGACCAGGCGCGCTTCTGCGTCTACAACTCGCTGCTGAGCGAAAATGCGGTGCTCGGGTTCGACTACGGCTACTCGCTGAGCTTCCCGCAAATGCTCACGCTCTGGGAGGCGCAGTTCGGCGATTTCTCGAATGGCGCGCAGGTCGTCATCGACCAGTTCATCGCCTCCGCCGAGTCGAAGTGGCAGCGCCCGAGCGGCATCGTGCTGCTGCTCCCGCACGGCTACGAGGGCCAGGGCCCGGAGCACTCGAGCGGGCGGCTCGAACGCTTCCTGCAGCTCTGCGCGGAGGACAACATCCAGGTCGCGAACGTCACCACGCCGGCGCAGTATTTCCACCTGCTGCGGCGCCAGATGAAGCGCGCCTTCAAGAAGCCGCTCGTCCTCATGACGCCGAAGAGCCTGCTCCGCGCGGCGGAGTGCGTCTCGACCGCGGACGACTTCACGAAGGAGCGCTTCCACGAGATCTACCCCGGCCCCGCGCCGGCGAAACCGAAGGACGTTTCGCGCATCATCCTTTGCACGGGCAAGGTCTACTACGACCTGCTGAAGTACCGCGAAGAGAAAGGCGTCACCGACGCCGCGATCATCCGCGTGGAGCAGCTCTACCCGCTGCACGAGAAGGCGCTGCTGGCGGCCTTCGCGGAGTATCCGAAAGCGAAGAGCTTCGTCTGGTGCCAGGAGGAATCGGCCAACATGGGCGCCTGGAGCTACCTCCAGCCGAACCTGCGCCGCCTGCTTGGCGACAAGAAAGTCGCCTACGCCGGCCGCAACGCCAGCGCCAGCCCCGCCGTCGGCTCGCTCGGGATTCACAAGCAGGAGCAGAAGGTGCTGATCGAGGAGGCCTTTACGCTGGGGTAGGCAAGTCTTTCATTGACAAGTTCATCAGTCGTTGGAAGCCGGTCATCGGCCCCTGGCAACTCACGGCGCCTCGCTTCTCGCCCCCGGGGCTGAACCTCAAGGCATTGATGCGCGCCAAGGGTCTTGGAGTGCGTGCGCGGCTAATCCGCCGGCGGGCTGAACTGCATCGTCAGGCGAGACATGTCGATCAGGTCGATGATGCCGCAGACCCGCGTTTAGCCTTGCGATTCAATCGTTCCGGCGAAAGGCTTTGCGCCGTCCCATGACTCCCCGTAAGCATCGCGGCCGCAGCGCGCTCCGACTTCTCGGTCTGCTGCTCGCGGTCGCCGCGACTCCAACCCGCGCGGAGAACGGCGGCGCGGCGATGCAGGCGGGCGAGGAGCTGTTTGCGCACGGGCAGTACGACCAGGCGATCGTGCGCTGGAAGGAGGCGGAGCGCGATTATGCGAAAGCGAAGGCGATGGACGGGCAGATTCAAGCGCTGCTGCGGCAGGCGACCGCGTGCCAGTCGCTGGGGCAGTTTCGACTCGCCGTGCACACGCTGCTGGAGGCGGAAGAACTCGCGGAGAAGGCCGGGAACCGCCGGCTGCTGGCCGAGGCGAAGGCGGCGCGCGGCGCGATCTCGATCTTCACCCGCGCCGCCGACCAGGCGGAGCCGCTGCTGCGGGAGAGCCTCCAGATGGCGCGCGTGGAGAAAGACACCCCGCTCGTCGCGGCCGTCTTGAACAGCCTCGGGATTCTGCTTTCCGGGCAGGAGAAGAGCGGCGAAGCGGCTGCGGCTTTCGAGGAATCGATCAGCCTCGCGCAGCGCATCGGCGACCCGGAACTGGCGGTGAAAGCGCGCCGCAATGCGGCGGACGCGGCGCTCGCGGCGAAGGATTACACCCTCGCGGAGCGGCTGGCCAAGGCGTCCGCGCAAGGAGCGGAGGCCTTGCGGGAAGAGCAGGGGAAGGCCTTCCTGCTGATGGGCGCGGCGCAGGTGTTGGAACAGCTTTTCCTCAACGCGCCGGCGCACGACAATGCGCTGCGCAAGCGGGCCTTTGCGCTGCACCAGGAGGCCGCGAAAATCGCGGAGAAGAACGGCGACGCGCGTGCGCTTTCGTATGCGCTCGGTTACCAGGGCGGGCTGTATGAGTTCGAGAAAAAGCACCGGGAAGCGCTGGCGCTCACGCGGCGCGCTGTCTTTGCCGCGCAGCAGGCGCACTCGCCGGATGCGCTCTATCGCTGGGAACGGCAGGCCGGCCGGCTGCTCGCGAAACTGCACGAGCGCGATGCGGCCATCGCGACCTACCGGCGCGCCGTGACCACGCTCCAGACCATCCGCAACGATGTCTCCATGCGCTACGGCAATCGCAACGCGCACTCCTCCTTTCGCGAAACAGCGGGCGGGACGTTCTTCGAGCTGGCCGATCTGCTGTTGCAGCGCGCGGATACGCTGAAGCCGGGCGACGAGCTGCAGGCGCTGTTGCACGAAGCGCGCGATACCGCGGAGCTGCTGAAGGCGGCGGAACTCGAGGACTACTTCCAGGACGACTGCGTGAATGTCCTCAAGTCGAAAATCAAGAAAGTGGAGAACCTTTCGCCGACCGCGGCCATCGTCTACATCCTCGCGCTGCCCACTCGTACGGAGATCCTCGTGAGCCTCCCCTCGGGCCAATTCGAGCGCTTCAAGGCGGACGTGACGGAGGACCAACTGACCGACACGGTGCGGGCATTTCGGCAGAGCCTCGAGGACCGGACCTCCGAGGCATACTACGCCGGCGGGGAGCAGCTTTACACGTGGCTCATCAAGCCGCTCGAGCCCCTGATGGCGCAGCATCATCTCGACACCATGGTCTTCGTGCCCGATGGCGCGATGCGCACCGTGCCGATGGCGGCGCTCTACGATGGCAGCAAGTTCCTCGTGGAAAAGTATGCGGTGGCGGTGACGCCCGGCCTCGAGCTCATGGAGGCGCACCCCTCCTCGCGCCTGGCGCCGCACGTGATGATCAGCGGGCTCTCCGAAGCGCGCGACGGTTTCCCGGCGCTGCAAAACGTCCCCGCCGAGCTGGCGAACCTGGAGAAGGTCTTCAACCAGACCGGCGCCATGGTGAACCAGAATTTCCTGCACGACTCGGTCGGCGAGAAGATCTCGGGCGAGCCGTTCACCATCGTCCACATCGCCTCGCACGGGCACTTCGATGACGACGTGCGCAAGAGCTTCGTGCTGACCTACGACAAGCACATGACGCTGGACGACCTGGAACGCTACATCCGCCCCGCGCAGCTCCGCGACCAGGGGCTGGAGTTGCTCACGCTCAGCGCGTGCCAGACGGCGGCGGGCGACGACCGCGCCGCGCTCGGCCTCGCCGGCGTGGCGGTGAAAGCCGGCGCGCGGAGCGCCTTTGCCACGCTCTGGTTCGTCAATGATGCGGCCTCCACCGAGTTGGTCAGCGACTTTTACGCGGAGCTGACGACGCACCCGCAGAATTCCAAGGCGCAGGCGTTGCAAGCCGCGCAGAAGAGGCTGCTGAAGAGCGACAAGTATTCGCACCCCTGCTTCTGGGCGCCGTACCTGATCATTGGGAATTGGCTATGAAAGGGAACGAATCGGTTGCTCCGCTGCCGCAGGCAGCTTTGGTCCGGGGAGCACACGCGCCCCGCGTGTTCTGCCCGGCGCCCTCGCCGGGCAGCGTTCAACACGCTGCGAGAGCAAAATCACCAAACGGTGTGCCGCGCACAACGGGATTCGGCGAGGGCGCCGAATCCAGCACGCGGGGCGCGTGCGCTCCCCGGGCCGTTCGCGCTCCGCGCTCATCTCACTTGCTGCTATGAAGTGGATCCGCAAAGCACTCAATCGGCCGCCGGTCGCGTGCGCGGTCATCAGCCTGCTCATCTTCGCCGCCGTGCTCGGCCTGCGCGCGACCGGCTGGCTGCAGCCGGCGGAGCTTTTCTTCTACGATCAGTTTGTGAAGCGGCATTCCGACCGCGACTCCACCGACCCGCGCATCGTGCTTGTCGGGATGACGGAGGACGACCTCACCAAATACGGGTACCCGCTCGACGACCGGAAGCTGGCCCAGGTCATCCTGGGCGTCGACAAGCTCGACCCATGCGTGATCGGCCTCGACTTGTATCGCGATCTCCCGGAGCCGCGCTCCCGTGAATACTACCCGGAGCTCGAGGCGGCGCTCAAGAAAGTCAAGCGGCTGATGGCCATCGAGCGCCTCGGTTACTTCGGCCCGCCCCCCGCGCTCGCCGACGAGCCCGACCGCATCGTCGCCAATAATCTCCCGCGGGATAACGTCGACGGTTACTATCGCCGCGGGCCGCTGGCTTTCGAGACGAAGGGCCAGGCTCCGGAGCCGAGTCTAAGCCTGGGGGTGACGCTGGAATACCTCAAATCCAAGGGGATCGAATTCAGCTTCGAAGGCGATCCCCCGCTGATTCGTCTCAACAAGACCATCATTCCCCGGCTCACCCCCGACGCGGGCGGGTATGTTCCCTACCGCTTTTTCGCCGGGAAGCGCGGCTCTGGCGTCGGGGTCCAGGTCGACGATTACGAGTACCTGGCGAATTATCAGGCGCCGCGCCGGTACCGGCACGATCTCCGGCGCGTGGCGGGCAGGGATCTGGAGCAGAAAGATTCCTCGTACGACTGGTCCTTCGGCGATGTGCTGGAGGGACGCGTCCCGGCGGATGCGCTCAAGGGGAAGATCGTCCTCATGGCGACGGTCATGCATTCCATCAAGGACAGCAATCCGACGCCGATCGATCCCGACCTGCGCGGCGTCCAGATTCACGCCATGCTCGTGCACCAACTCCTCGAGGCGGCGATCAATGGCAAGGCGCCGATGACTTGGTGGCCGGAATGGGCGGAGCTACTGTGGATCGCCACTTTCACCGGAATGGGCGGCGTCTTGAGCCTCTTTCTCCGCTCGCCCTGGAAGCTGGCACCGGCGCTGATCGTCGCGCTGGGCGGGCTCGTCGTCGCCGCCTGGCTCGCGTTCGGACACGGCACCTGGCTGCTCGTCGCCGCGCCCGCCATCGGCTGTTTCGTCGCCGCCACCTTCGTCGCTTCCTTCATCGCATACCTCGAGCGGTCCGAGCGCGATACGATGCAGAACATCTTTGCCCGGCATGTCTCCTCCGATGTCGTCGATACGCTCTGGGAGGCGCGCGATCAGTTCCTCGAAGGCGGCCGCCTCAAGCCGCAGCGGCTCACCTGCACCGTGATGTTCACCGATTTGAAAGGCTTCTCCACGATCTCGGAAGGGATGGAGCCGGCGGAGCTGATGAACTGGATGAACGAGTACATGGACGCCGTCGCGCGCCACGTCGATCTGCACGATGGCGTGGTCAACTCGTACATCGGCGACGCCATCATGGCGCTCTTCGGGGCGCCGGTCGCGCATACGCTGGAGGAGGAGATCGACCGGGACGCGGTCAATGCGGTCAAGTGCGCGCTCGCCATGCGGGGCGAGATGGAAAAGCTCAACCAAGGGTGGACGGCGCGCGGTATGCCGAACGTGGCCATGCGCATCGGCATCTACACCGGGCCGCTCGTCGCCGGCAGCCTCGGCAGCGCGGATCGCCTGATGTTCACCGTGCTCGGCGACACCACGAACACGGCCGCGCGGCTCGAGGGTGCCGGCAAGGATCTCGCGGTGAACGAGTACACGAAGCTCTGCACCATCCTCATCGGCGAGGCCACGCTCCAGCGTCTGGGCGACCAATTCGTGACGGAATATGTCGGACCGATGAGCTTGAAAGGCAAGGCGAATCAAATTATCGTCCACAGCGTCCTCTACGCCAAGCCCGCCGCCGGCGCCGCCGGCAGCGATTCGAAAACCTCCACGCCTTCGAACACCTCCTCCACCGTCCCCGTATGAAACTGCTCCCCTTGTTCGCCGCCACCGTCCTGCTCGGTGTCTCCGCCCACGCCCAGGCTCCCGCCGAGCCGGCGAAACCCGCGGAGCCGGCCCCGACCGCGCCCGGCGCGCCTGCGGCCACGCCCGCGCCGGCAAAACGTTCGCTCCTCAAATACACCGCCCCCAAAGGCGCGACGACCGGCGGGCGGATCGACGGCGACGGCGGCTCGCGCGGCATTTCCGACAAGGACAAACTGCCGGCGCTCTACGTGCTCGTCCCCGAGCAGGCGGCGCTCACCACGCACGAGGCGCCCACGCTTTTCTGGTACCAGACCGCCGGGGCGAACACGCGTTTCGAGTTCACCCTCACCGAGCCGAAGAATCCGAAGCCGGTGCTGAAGCTCGCGACCGACAAGTCGGAAAAGTCGGGCATCCACCGCGTCTCGCTCGCCAAGCAGAACGTCACCCTCAAGCCCGGCGTCACCTACAAATGGACCGTCGCCTGGGTGCCCAAGGCGGACAACCGCTCGCTCAATGTCGTGGCCGGCGGCTCGATCCAGCGCGTGGATCCCGACCCGAAGCTCGCGACCGCCCTGGAAGGCGCGCCCCTGCTCGACCAGGCCGGCGTCTTCGCGCAGAACGGCATCTGGTACGATGCGCTGGAATCCCTCTCCAACGCCATCGAAGCCGCGCCGGAGGACAAGAGCCTGCGAGTCATGCGGGCGGATCTACTCGAGCAGGCGGGGCTGAAAGTGGCGGCCTCGGGGGAGCGGAAGTAGCCGGCCTCCCTGCCGCCTTCCTGACCCCAAATGGCGAGCCTAAGCCGTAACCTATTCAGTTGGCGCGCAGGCGACGGCGTGGCACGGGCGTCTCGCCCGTGGGGCCGGCGGGCATCCTGCCCGCTGAGTGTCGCATTCACTCAACGGTGATCTTCCGTTTCGACGGGCGGGACGCCCGCCGGCCCCACGGGCAGG
>DASYIS010000012.1:0-15666 GCA_035997375.1 Chthoniobacteraceae bacterium | reverse complement strand
ACGGGACAACGCGGATTCGGGGGATGCGGATGATGCGCGAACCCGCTCGCCTCGCAGACCGCCTGGTAGATTTCATCGAGTGAAATCTCGCCCGGCGCCCGGCTGAGCCGCGCGCCGCCGGCGGCGCCGCGTTGCGTGACGATCAGCCCGGCCGCGCGCAAATCCGAGAGCAGCCGGCGAATGACGACGGCGTTCGTATTGACGCTCCGCGCCAGCGCGCCGGAGTTCACGCCCGCGCCGCCCTGGTGCGCCAGGACGGCGAGCGTATGCACGGCAAAAGCGAATTGGCAGTTGGCAGCCACGGATTGACTTGGAAGGAACTGTAATCGCGACGGTTACAGATTGTCAAATGCGCTGAATCCGGAATTTTGCCAACGAATCACACGAATCGAAACAAATCTGAACCCCGCGGCCACGCCGGAGAACCCATTTCAGATTCGCTTCGATTCGTGTGATTCGTTGGCGAAAAATCCGTCTCACGTGTCTGGCCCGCTCATCGGGTCGAAGGTCTCAAACAACGGCTCGAGGTCAATCGTTTCGTTCGCGGCGCCCTTGAGTCCGCTGCCCATGGTGGGGGCGGTGGAGGCGACTTCGACCCGGATGCCGCGCCGGCGCAATTGCAGGGCGAGGTGGACGAAATCCGCATCGCCCGTCACGAGCACGACCACGTCGGGCCGCATCTCGACCGAGAGCTCCACGGCGTCGATCGCCATCAGCACATCCACGTTGGCCTTGTAGTGGCGGCCGTCGCCGGGCGAGCCGTCCTTCGTCACGACGAGGAAGCCGTTCGTACGCAGCCAGTGGAGGAACTTGTGCTTCTTGTCGCGCTCGGCCTGCCACTCGGGCATCGGCGGCGGCAGGCCCGCGTAAATGACCATCTCCACGAGCCGCCGGCCCGCCTGGGCGCGCGTGAGATGGTCGCGCAATTGCAGCCAGTCGAGCTTGCGCCCGAGCGCGCGCACGGAGCTGACCACGTTGGACTCATCGACGAAAATGAGGACGCGCAGACTGCCGGTTTCGGTGGGTTCTCGCACCGGTTCATCGAGTCGATTGCGCCGGGCAAAGGCGAGGCAAAAAAGCCGCACATTTCCGCTGGTCACGCGCGGGCGTGCTTGCCATGGTGACGCACCTATGGGCGATAAATCTCCGAAAGCCACCAACAAGAAAGCCTCTCAGAAACAAGCCTCGGCCGGCGCGAGCGCGAAGAAGAAGAACGACGCCGCGGCCGCGAAGGCCGCGCCGGCGAAGAAGAAGTAGCTCTTCCGCAGCGGAAAGCCGCTCCCTCACGCGCCCGCGGCGCGCGCCAACTCCGTCCGCTGCGCTTCCGCGGCGTGCCGTTGCAGTGCCACCTCGATCACGGCCTTGAGCTCGATCCCGGTGAAGGGCTTGAGCACATAGCCGTACGGTCCGGCGAGCAGCGCGCGCTCCATCGTGCGCTCGTCCTGGTGCGCGGTGAGGAAGACCACGGGAAGCCCGAGATCACCGCGCATGGCCGCGGCCGCGGCGATGCCGTCAACCTCGCCGGAGAGCGTGATGTCCATCAACACGAGATCCGGGCGCTCGCGTTTCGCCTTTTGAAAGGCATCGTCGACGTTCCCAGCCGTCTCGATGACGCGATAGCCGAGCGTGGTCAGCTCGCGGCGGAGCGCGATGGCGGTGATGGCTTCATCTTCGACGACGAGGAGGCGCGCGTTTTTCATGAGGAAAAGGGATTCCCGAAAGCTACGCCCGCGCGGGCTTGGCGCCATCGGTATTTGGGAAAGCCAGCGTGGTGCAGGTCCCGCCGCCGGACGCGTTTTCGATCTTCGCGGAGCCGTGAATTTGCTGCATGAGGCCGAAGATGAGCTCGAGCCCAAGGCCGGCACTGCGCTTGGGATCGAAGTCCGGCGGCAAGCCGACGCCGTCGTCGCAGACGACGATCTCGCGCGTGGCGCCACTGCGAATCCGGAGGTCGAGCACCCCGTGGGCGCGGCCGGTGAAGGCGTGCTTCAGCGCGTTGAGCAGGACTTCGTTCGCGACCAGCCCCAAGGTGACGGCCGAGTCGAGATCGAGCGCGAGCGGTTCCGCGTGGACGCTCAGCGTCACCTGGCAGCCGGCCGGCGCATGCGCGTCAACGAGCATCTCCGCCATCTCACGCAGATGCGCGCCGAAGTCGACGTGCGCGAACTCGCCGCGCGCGTAGAGCTGTTGGTGCAGGCGGGCCATCGAGTGGATGCGGTCGCGGCACTCCTTGAACACGGCGCGGGCGGCGGCGTCCGAGAGCTTTTCCGCCTCGAGGCCGAGCAGACTCGAGATGACCTGGAGGTTGTTTTTCACGCGATGATGCACCTCTTTCAAAAGGATCTCGCGCTCGCCCAGCGAGACCTCGAGTTGCGCCTCCGTCAGGCGCCGGCGCTGCAAGCCGCGCAGCACCAGGAAGAGCGCCGCCGCCACGCACACGACCCCGAGCACCCCGCTGACGATCGCGAGGCGGATCGCGGAATGCGCGCCGGCCGCGCGCTCGGCCAGCCGCTCTGAGAGCAATTGCTGCTCGCGCCGGCCGAACTGATCGAAGTCGGTGACGAGCGGATCGGTGAACCGCGAGGTGTTCAGCGCGACGATCTCCTGCCGCACCGCGTCGCTCGGCGTGGCCGCGAACTTCGCCCGCAACTGCTCCAGGAGCACGACCCGGGCGCGGAGCAGCGGCTCCGCGCGATCGAGCCGCTGCAGTTGCTCGGGGTTTCCCCCGGTCAGCTTGCGCAACTGCGCGGCATGTTCGTTCAGCTCGTCGAAGGCCTGCTTGCGGTACTCCGCCAGGTGGCTCGCTTCGCCCGTGAGCACATAGCTGCGGAGCGCGGATTCCGCTTCGCGCACGTCGAGTTCCAGCTCCTTCAGCGTCTCGACCACCTCGTGCGTGCGATCGACCTGATAGACGCCCCGCTGCAGGCTGCCCACCGCGCGGATCGCGAACCACGCCGTCCCGGCGAGCAGCAACAGCACGAGCGCGTAGCCGACGATCAACGGCGCCTCGACCGCCCGGAAACCGGCGCGGGGCAGGCCCGAGGAGTCGACCGAGCCCCGCAAGGCCGGCACCGGGGATGAAGCGGTCACGGACATTGGACAACCGCGCGCGTGAAACGCTCAGGTTATCGTGAAGGCACGTCGTCCGGTGTTTGACGGCCTGCTACGAGATCGCGTCCGGCGTGCGGCCGAGGGCGAGCTTGAGCTGGGCGATCTCTTCGCGCATCTGGTCGCGGCGCGTTTGCAGGACGTTCACGTGCTGCTTCGCCCGCTCCAGCGCGGCTTTCACCGCCTCGATCTCGGCCTTCTGCTGGTCGCGCTCGGTCGCGGTCACGTGGTTTTGGTCGGCCTGCTGGTCGAGCTGCCCTTCCAGCGCCGCGATGCGGTCTTTCAGCTCGTTGCGCTCCAGCTTCATCTGCCGCAATTCCTCCGCGACATTGCTGCGATCCTGCGCCAACCCGCCGATTTGGTGGACGAGCTGTTCGCGTTCCTCGAGCAGCGCCTTTTCCTTGTTTCTCTGGGCCGCGAGCTCGGCTTTCGCCTTCTCTTCGCGCGTCGACCCATCGCGCAGCGTGGCGTGCAGCGTCTCGACCTCCTTCTGCAATTCGATCGTGCGTGTCTGGATTCGCTGCTGCTGGGTGCGGTGATCTTCCAGTTGGGTCTTCGCCTGGCTGAGGCCGGTATCGCGATCGCGCAATTCCTTCTCCAGCACCGTCACGCGCTTCTCGGCCACCGCCATGCCGGCCCACGTCCGCTCGTGCTCTTTCGTCGCCGCGGTGAGCGTCGTTTGCGCGCGCTCCGCTTCTTTCTTCAAGGCGTCGTTTTCCTCGGCCGTGCGTTGCGCGGCGGCGGTCGCCTCGGCCGCGGCTTTTTCGTGGGCCTCGACCCGCGTCCGCAACTCGCCGCGCGTCTTGTCGTGCTCCGCGAGCGCCGTCTTCAGCTTCTCCGCGAGCTCCGCGTTCTCGCGCTCGCGGGCGTGCAAGCTGTCGAGCAATTCATCCACGCGGGTTTGCAAATCCTTCACCTCCTGCTCCGCATCGCCGAGCTCGCGCTTCAGGCGGTCCTGCTCGTGTTGCGCGGCGGACGAGGCTTCGCGCAGCCGCAACAACTCGCCGCGCGCGAGGTCGCTCACGCGCCCGGCTTCCTGCAGCGTCCCTTCCAGTTCGGTCACCCGCGCCTGGAGCGCTTCCCGGCCGGCCGTGGCGCTTTCCAGCTCGGCCTTCACCGTGTCTCGCTCGCCATGGATGGCGCGGATTTCGCCGCGCAGCGAAGTGGCCTCGCGGCTGAGCTCTTCCACGCGATGGCGACTCTGCGCGAGCTGCGTATTCATCGCCTCGGCGGTACGATCGAGCTCGCTCTTCATCTTCTCGGTCCACTGGCGATCGAGCGCTTCCTTCTGCCGCAAACTCTCCGCGCGCAGCTCGTTCAGCTCCGCCAGCGCGTGGCCGTTGTTGATCCGCAAACTGTCGCGCTCGGTGCCGACCGCCTCGAGCTGGCTCTGCAGTTTCGAAAGGCGTTGCTGCTGGTTTTCCACCGCGGCCTGCGCGGCCGCCAGCTCCGCGGCTTGCGGTGCCAGTTGGTTCACCTTTTCCTGGAGCTCCGCCCGCTCGCGCTCCCCCGCCGCGAGCAGCGCCTGCGTCGAGGCCAGGCCTGCGTGCGCCTTGGTCGATTCTTCGTGCAGGCGATCGTGCGCGGCGGAGACTTCGTCCTTCTGCCGGCGCAGCTCCGCGAGTTCCTGTTGGGCCGCCTCGGCCGCGTGCAGGCGCGCTCCCATCGATTCCTGTTCCTGGTCCCGGGCGTTGAGTTGCCTGCGCAATTCCGCCAGTTCCTGTTGCGCCGCCTCCTGCGCGCCGGCCGCGGCTTCGGCCGCTTGCAGGCGGGCCGCCAGCGCCTCCTGCTCCCGGCCGCCGCCCTCGAGCTTCTCACGCATTTCCTTGAGCTCCTTCTCCGCGCGCTGTCGCGCCGCCTCGCCGCGCAGCTCGCTGTGGCGGAGGGTCTTCATCGCCTCTTTCAGCGACTCCAGCGCGGCGCCGGCGGCGGCTTCCTGCTCGCGCGCCTTCGCCAGCTCCTGCTCGAGTTGCGTCGTCTTTTCCTGCGCCTTCGTCAGCTCCGCATGCAAGGCCGCGCCCGCCTCCGCCTTCTGCCGCACGGCTTCCGCTTCGTTCTTGTAGGCCTCGGCGTCGCGCTGCACGGTGGCCGCGCCGGCGCGCAAGGCGGCGAGCTGTTCCTGCAAGCCCAAGACCTCGACCTTGCGCTCGTCCTCCGCCTTTTGCGCAGACGTGGCGTGGGTTTGAAATCCGGCCAGTTGCTCCTTGAGACGCGCCACTTCCGCCGCCCGCACCGCCTCGGCTTTCTGGGCCGCGGTCGCGCCGGCGGTCAGCTCGGCGAGCTGGTTCAGGAGCCTGGTGACCTCCGCCTTGAGCGCCGCGGCCTCCGCCACCGCGGGATGCTCCGCCGCCGGCTTCGACTCGGTCTTGGCCGCGGCCACCTCGGCGCGCGAAGCCTCCAGGTCGGCCTGCGCCACCTTGAGCGCGCTGCGCAAGCTCGCCAGCGCGGCCTCGGATTTGTCCGCGTGTTCCTTGGCGGCCGCCTTTTCCTTGCGGACGTTTTCCGCCTCCAGGTGCGCTTTTTCCGCCTCCGCCGCCGCCTTGGCCGCGGCTTCGCGCAGCTTCTGCAACTCGCTTTTCGCCTCCTCGGTCGCCGACTTGGCCGCGAGCGCCTGCCGGCGCTGGTCCTCCAGCGCCGTGTGCAAATCCGCGTGCTGGTCCGCCACCATGGCCAGTTGCCGCCGCACGACCACGCCGACCGGCGCGTCCGAAGTGGGCGGGATGACGAGCGTGCTCCGGCAGTGCGGACAGTCGATCTTCACCCCCGCGGCACTGCTGTCGACCGCGATCTTCTGCTGGCACTGGGGACAGGAAAACTTGATATCGGCCATTGAAAGGGGGAGACAAAAATGGATGATCCGTCGGGCGGAGTGAATCAAATTCGACTTTCTCCGTCACACCACAGTCGCCAAGGCCAAAGCACCTGCAAGGTGCGATTTTCCGCGGCGGCACCCCCCCAACCAAAAAACCACATCATGAAAAAACTCGTATCCCTGCTCTGCGCCCTCGCCATCACTCCCATCATGGCGCTGGCCGCGGACAAATTCCCGGACATCAGCCACGACGAACTGAAGGCGGCGATCGCCGAGAAGAAAGTCGCGCTCATCGACGTCAACGGCTCCGACAGCTACAAGGCCGGCCACATCCCCGGCGCGGTCGACTTCCAGGCCACCGCCGACCTCGCGAAGACCCTGCCCGCCGACAAGAGCGCCCTCGTCGTCGCCTATTGCGCCAACGAGCAGTGCTCGGCGTACCAGCAAGCCGCGAAGGCCGCCAAAGCCCTCGGCTACACCAACGTGAAGCACTACCCGAAGGGCATCCAGGGCTGGAAGAAAGCCGGCGAGACCACGGAGAAGGGCTCCTAAGCGCGCCGCAGCGCATTCCCAACGGCCGGCTCCTGTGAAATCGGGGCCGGCCGTTTGGCTTTTCGGGGCAGATGGCGCCTAAGAAATCGACGCGGACGGTCTCGTCTCGCCAGACCCAACAACGGCGGAGCGCGCAGAATCGTACTCTTACTCCTGCTCTTACTCTTAATCGCCTTCCGGAATCGATTAAGAGTAAGAGCAGGAGTAAGAGGAAGAATCAGGCCGCCAGCCACCCACCACGCACCCACGCCCACATGCCTTCCGCCCACCCCCACGGGATCAGACGCCGCAATTTCCTCAAGGCGGGCGTCCTGGGCTTCGCGGGGCTGAGTTTCGCCGACATGCTGCGCGCGGAGGACGCCGCGGGGATTCGCTCTTCGAACAAGGCGATCATCAACATCCACCTCGACGGCGGGCCGCCGCAGATGGACCTGATCGACCCCAAGCCGGACGCGCCCTCCGAGATTCGCGGCGAATTCGGATCGATCCGCACGAAGATCCCCGGCTTTCATCTCACCGAACTGCTGCCGAAGATCGCCGCGCACGCGGACAAGTACGTTTTCCTCCGCTCGCTGGTCGGCGCGGATCAGGCGCACGATGCCTTCCAGTGCCAGTCGGGCTTCACGTTCAAAGAGCTGGCGAACGTCGGCGGCCGGCCGGCGATGGGCTGCGTCGTGAACAAGCTGCTCGGCAGCCCCGAGGACAGCGCGCCCACCTTTGTCGACTTGATGCAAGGTCGCCCCTTCGTCCGCAACAGCGCGCGGCCGGGCTTCCTCGGCGCGACCCACTCGGCGTATCGGCCCGACATCTCGCACCTCTTCCCGCTCCAGCTTTCGATCGGCATGAAGGCCGAGGTTGAGAAAATGAGCTACGGCCGCAGCGAAAGCCTCGCCCTCACGGACGGCCTCACGGTCAACCGCCTGGAAGACCGCGTCGGCCTGCTCCGCGACCTCGACAAGCTCCGGCGCGACGTCGATGGCAGCGGCTCGATGGACGCGCTCGACCAATTCACGCAGCTCTCGCTCCGCATCCTGACCTCGGGCAAATTTGCCGAGGCGCTCGACCTTACGAAAGAAGACCCGAGGGTGCTCGCCCGCTACACGCCGCGGATGGCCGAGCCGAACCTCATCGACACGATGGAGAGCCCGAAGGCGGCGCAGAAGTTCCTGCTCGCCCGCCGCCTGGTCGAAGCCGGCGTCCGCTGCGTCAGCCTCTCGCTCGGCGACTTCGACACGCACGAGGACAATTTCAACCGCATCCGCTATCTCGGACCGCTGCTCGATCACGCGCTCGACACGCTGGTCACCGACCTCGACGAGCGCGGCATGCTCAACGACGTGATGATCGTCGTCTGGGGCGAGTTCGGCCGCTCCCCGAAAATCAATCCCAAAGCCGGCCGCGAGCACTGGCCGCAAGTCGCGATGGGCCTGATGGCCGGCGGCGGGCTGAAGACCGGCCAGGTCATCGGCAGCACCGACCGCTACGCCGCCGAAGTCACCGCGCGTCCGGTGCATTATCAGGACGTCATCGCCACGCTCTACCAGCACCTCGGCATCGACGCCCGCACCGCGACGCTGACCGACGGGACGGGGCGCCCGCATAATCTGGTGGACGTGGGGCGGCCGATTGAAGAGGTGGTTTAGCTAGGCGGGCGGCGAAGCCCTTTGGACTGCGGCAGCCTGCTGCCACTTTGTGGAGGCCGCAGCCTGCTGCGGGTGGGGCGGAGCAAAAAGGTTATCACTTATTTTGACCATTGATCCGCCGAGCCCGCCTTGCTCCGAGTCGGCATTCTCCGCCAAACTTCGAGCATGATTCTCGATCAGCACCCTGAACCGTTCTTTGCGGTTGCGTTAGCTTCTTTGTGCGCTTCTCCTATTGGTTGTCGATTCGTTCCGGAAGCTGAGGCGCATGCGCC
Source organism: Chthoniobacteraceae bacterium (assembly GCA_035997375.1). Lineage (GTDB taxonomy): Bacteria > Verrucomicrobiota > Verrucomicrobiia > Chthoniobacterales > Chthoniobacteraceae > DASYIS01. The sequence goes on along the minus strand of DASYIS010000012.1, from coordinate 7,279 downwards.
GATATTGGGAGCGGCTTTGCACCGGACGACTGTGGCGGCGACGATTCCCGGTCGCCCAGAAGACCGAGATTCGCGAGTTCCTGCAAATCTTCATCGTCTCCTTCGGTTTCGACGCCGGCCGCCGATTGTGCTTCGCCCCGGACGACCGCATCATGGACGTCTATGCATCTCTTTATCCAGGTCGCGGTGGCGCAGACCGCATGGAGTTGGAGAGCCTTTTCATTAGCGTGGAAGAGCGATACCACATTGAGCTTCCCTACACTTTGAGCGACGACATGACTCTCGGAGAGCTTTTCACTCAATCCCGCCCCAGCGCTGTGTAACTGGTCACCGTGTGCGGGGCAGCCGGCCCGAGCCTTCAGGCGGCCCGGAGGGCCGAAGGAAATTAGCCGGTGGTGCAGCGAGTTTAACGAGCGCAACCACCGGATTGCGTTTAATACGCGGGTGCGCCCCGAAGGGGCGCGAGAAGGGTTGCCCGGCGCCAGGAGTGCGTGCAGACGTTCTTGCGCCGCCTCCGGGGCGCATCCGTGTCTGCGAGGGATCCGGTGGTTCCGCTCGTGCCTCGCTCCGCCACCGGCTAATTTCTTCTGGCCCTCCGGGCCGACTTCACCCTGCTCCCTATGCCCACCTCCACTCGCTCTGCCCTCACCATCCATTGTTGCGCGTCACTGCTTTGTTTTTTGATGCTCATCGCCGCCGCCGCCGCCACGCCTTTTTGCGAGACCGACGTCTCGCTCTTCGCCAACGACCAATGCCACTATCGCCTCCCAAGTCTGCTCATCACCGAGAAAGGCACGGTGCTGGCGGCGGCGCAGAAGCGGTTCGGCAAGGGTGACGACTTTGCGCCGTCGAGCCTCGTGTTGCGCCGCAGCCTCGATGGCGGAAAGACCTTCGAGCCGGAGCAGGTGCTCTTCGGGCGCGAGGGGACGATTACCTTCAATGGGAACCTCGTCGAGGATCGCGAGACCGGGACCATTTTTGCCACGTTCATTGCGTTTCCCGAGGCCGAGCGCGGGTCGTGGTTTCAGAAGAAATGGGTGCCGCAGGGAGGCGGCTTCTCCATCGTCAAGAGTACCGACGGCGGCAAGACGTGGTCTGAGCCGATCGAGATCATGCCGGAGCCGAATGCCGAGGGGTGGCATGGCGGCGGCGCCTTTAACAACAATCACGGCGTGCAATTGCGTGCCGGCGCGCACGCGGGGCGGCTCGTCATCGGCGCGCGGGCCTTCAAGGAAGGCGTGTATGAAGGCCGGGCCAAAGGCGCGCTGATCTATAGCGACGACCGCGGCGCAACTTGGAAAGTCGGCGGCGTGATGTTAAAAGAGATCGACGGAATCAATGGCGAAGTGACCGTCGGCGAGACGGGCGACGGCGAGGTGTACGTCAACTCGCGCAATGGCGCGAGCAAGGTGATCATTCGCGCGAAGGCCGCCGGCGAGAAGGCCGAGTTGCCGCCCGGCATCACCCCGCATCGGCGGATCTACTCACGGAGCAAGGACGGCGGCGAGAGCTTCTACGAGGAAGGCGTCCACGAGGAGTTGTTCGACGGCCCGTGCAACGCCGGCCTGACGTGGGTGCCGGGCGAAGGCGGCGGGTTGCTATTCACCGCGCCCGCCGTGCAAAACCGGTCGCGCCTGACCGGATACCTCAGTCGCGACGGCGGCCGCAAATGGACCGCCGGCGAAGTCATCTCGGAGAAATCCGGGGGCTACTCGGACAGCGCGGTGCTCCCCGACCAAACCATTCTGACCCTCTACGAAAACGCGAAGAATACGGAGCGGCCGTTGGGCTTGTTGCTCGCGCGGTATAACCTGGAATGGCTGATGGCGAAGCCAGCGCCCGCGGAGGCGAAGTAGTCCAATCGCCGCCTCGACCCATCAAGACGATGGCTTCGCCAACTACCGCTGTGCCCGGTACCGCAAAAAGCATTCGTCCCCGATCGTTTCCATCTTCATCAGCTTCCACATCCCGCTCTTCGGCAGGAACTCGCCGGGCGGGCCGGTGAGGGTCGGGGCGGCGGGGCTGCCGAAGATGCGCGGGCAAAGGGTGAGATGGAGGTCGTCGACGAGGCTCTCCGCGAGGAAGCCGCGGAAGAGCCGGCCGCCGCCTTCACAATGCGCGCGGCGGACGCGGTACTCGCGGCGCAGCGTGGCGAGCATGTGCGCGAGGTTGACCTGCGCGCCTTCGTAGAGGTGCAGCTCGGCGAGCGGGGCGAGCTGTTCGCGGACGCGCCGGGGCATGCGGGTGGTGGAGAAGATGACGATCGGCGAGAAGGTCTCCGTGAAGACGCGGAGCGCGGGGTCGATGCGGCCGGTGTTCGAGAGCAGAATGCGCAGCGGGTAGGCGGACTGGCCGCGCGCGACGCGCTCGGCGCGGAGGGCCTCGGGGAGGCCGATGGTCATGTGATCGGCGGCCGCGGTGCGCGCGCTCACGAGGACGGCATCGGCGCGGGAGCGGAGCTCGAGGAAGCGCGTCTTGTCCACCGGCGACGAAAAGTCCGAGGGCGTGCGCCGGCGCGTGGAGATGCGGCCATCCCAAGTGATCGCGAAGTTGGCGCTCAGGCGCGGGCGGGGGAGCGAGGGCATGGTCACGGGACAGAGCTTCGCAATCCTAATCTTGCCCTTGCTCCTGCTCCTGCTCTCGCTCGATTGCCGATTCGATCATGAGCAGGAGCAGGAGCAGGAGCAGGACGCCAACTGACCGCATCATTTTCTACGGCCCGAACTTCGCCGCCCACTTCTCCCGCGCGACCATGATTTCCTCGCGGTTCTTGCGCGGGCTCATCTCGAAGACGAACAGCGTCTCCTTGGGCAAAAGCGCGAGCAGGGCGTCGTACGGCACGTCGCCGGTGAAAGGCGGCTGGTGGTCGCGGCCGGGCCATTGCGTGTCGTGCAAATGGCAGCCGACGAGCCGCGGCGCGATCGCGGTCATCCACTCGAGGTGATCGAGGTAGCCGAGGTTGTGCTTCACCTGCACGTGGCCGAAGTCGTGCCAGTAGCCGACGTTTGGGAGATTGAACTCGCCCATCACCGCGAGCATCTCGCGCTCGGTCGGGATCTCCTCGTACGAGTGCCGGCTTTCGACGCCGAGCACGATCCCCTTGGCGGCCGCATGCTCGGCGACGCGCTTGAGGCATTCACGCGCGCGGGCGAGGTAGCCCTCCGCCTGGCTCTGGCGTTTCTTCACCGCTTCGAGCTTCAGCGAAACGTAGCCGCGCGAGTTGTGCAGCCCCGCCTCGGCCATCTTGATCAGCTTGTCCGTGTAGTCGTCGATCATGACCCGGCCGAGGTGCAGGACCACGAAACGCGCCCCCATGCGCGCGGCGAAATCGATCGTCTGGAACGTGTGCCGCACCGCGCGCTCCCGTTCGCGCTGATCCGGCGAGGAGAACATGTAGCAGTCCGGCGACGCCCGCGTAATCTCGACCGGCAGCGGGCAGAAGTTGTGGAGCGACGAGATCGTCACCACCCCCTTTTCCAGCGCCCGCAGGATCCCATCCATCAGCGAAATGCGGATGCCGTGCCCGAGCTCCACCCGCTCGAACCCCAGGTCGCGCAACTCCACCAGCATCGCCTCGCCATCGGTGTGGCGGCCGGAATTCCAGCAGGTGGAGCAACTGAGCATGGGGGTAAGTTCGAGCGGGGCGGTGGGGTTGTAAAGAGGGCGAGTAATCAGTAATCAGTTCGGAGCCAGTAATCAGTTCTGCATCGGCAGCGGCGCGCTAACTGATTACTGCCCCACTGATTACTGATCACTTCCCCATCACGCCCACTTGATCAGCCTTAGCTCATGCGCCTGCGTGAGGTTCTCGTGCCGCGGCACGACGCGCACGCTCAAGCCGTAGGAGCCGCTTTCCGCGGCGCGGATGCTCCCCTCGAACTGATATTTCCCTTTCTCCGCGGTCGGTTCTTTCAGCGGCAGCTCGGCGATCTCCGGCTCGGCGATCTCCTCGTTTTCGGTCGGGCCGTAGTAGACTTCCACCTTCACCTCGCCCGGCGCGATGGTGCCGAGGTTCACGACCGCGCTCACGCTCAGCGACGCGCCGGCCTCGATTGCGCCCTGCGCGGTCATCGGGACCTCGACCTTCTCGATCGTGATCTGCGGCCACTCCTTGCGCATCTGCTCCTTCCAGCGCGAAAGCTCGACCGCCTTCTTCCCGCCGCCGGCAGAGAGCACGGCGTGCGCCTTGGCGGCCGGCTCGTACAGCTTCTCGTTGTACTCGCGCACCATGCGATGCGTGTTGAACTCCGGCACCACGGTGCGGATCGATTCGCGCATCAGCTGCAGCCAGGCCAGCGGCAGGCGGCCGTCGGGCTTCGCGTAAAAGAGCGGCACGATCTGCGTCTCCAGCACGTGGAAGAGACTCGCCACGTCCACCTCGTCCTCGAACTTCTCGTCGATGACGTACGGCGTCGTCGGTAGTTCGCCGCCGATGACCCAGCCGGACTTCGTGTTCTTCTCGTACGCCTCCACCCACCAGCCGTCGAGCACGCTGAGATTGAGCCCGCCGTTCGGCGGCAGCTTCATGCCGGAGGTGCCGCTCGCTTCCAGCGGACGGCGCGGATTGTTCAGCCAAAGATCGACCCCCTGGTAGAGCCGGCGGCCGACGTACGTGTCGTAGTCTTCGAGGAAGACGATGCTCTTCTCGAACTCCGGCATCCGCGAGTACTTGTACACCTGCTGGATGAACCCCTTGCCCGGCTCGTCCTTCGGATGCGCCTTGCCCGCGAAGATGAACTGCACCGGCCGCTCCGTGTTGTTGATGAGCTTCTGCAAGCGCTCGGGATCCGAGAAGAGCAGCGTCGCGCGCTTGTACGTGGCGAAGCGCCGCGCGAAGCCGATCGTCAGCGCGTCGGGATTCAGCAGCCCGGCCGTCGCGCGCAGGTTGGCCGGCGATTCCTTGAGCCGCTCGCGCTGCGACCGCACGCGCTGCCGCGCGAACGTCATCAGCCGGTTCTTGAGCTGCACGTGCGTGCTCCAGAGATCCTCGTCGGGGATGTTGTAGACCTTGTTCCAAAAGTCCGCGTCGGTGAGATGCTCCTCCCAACCCGGCATGTATTTGTCGTACAGCGCGGTGAATTCCGGCGCCGCCCACGTGCGCGTATGCACGCCGTTTGTGATGCTCGTGATCGGCACCTCGGTTTGCGGCACGCCGGCCCAGACATCCTTCCAGAGGCTCTGGCTCACCTTGCCGTGGAGCGCCGAGACGCCGTTCGCGTGGCGGCTCGTGCGGAGCGCGAGGATGGTCATCGAGAACTTCTGGGTCGGGTCCTTCCGCTCCTGGCCGAACGAGACGAACGTCTCGAAATCAAGCCCGACCTTCGCCGGGTAATCGCCGAAATAGCGGCGCATCATATCGAGATCGAACGCGTCGTTGCCCGCCGGCACCGGCGTGTGGGTGGTGAAGATATTCCCCGCGGCCACGACCTGCAGCGCGGAGTTGAAGTTCACCTTGTTCTCCTCCACCTCGCGGCGGATCAGCTCCAGCGAGAGAAACGCCGAGTGCCCCTCGTTCATGTGATAGACGGCCGGCTTGATGCCCATCGCGCGCAGCGCATGCACGCCGCCGATCCCGAGTACGATCTCCTGCTTGATCCGCAGCTCCGTGTCGCCGCCGTAGAGCTGCGCGGTGATGATCCGATCCTCCGGCGAATTGTCCGGCAGATCGGTATCGAGCATGAAGAGCGAGATGCGCCCGACCTGGAGCCGCCACACCTTTGCGCGGACCGGGTGCCCGAGCAGATCGACATTGATGAAGAGCGGCTTCTTGTCCTTGTCGAGCGCGTCCTTCAGCGGCAGATGCGAGAAATTCTGGTTGAGCTGGACGCTGTTCTGCACCCCTTCCTTGTCGATCTGCTGGCGGAAATAGCCGTGCCGGTAGAGCAGCGTGAACGCGATGAACGGCAGATCGAGATCGCTCGCGCTCTTGCAGTGGTCGCCCGAGAGGATGCCGAGGCCCCCCGAGTAGTTCGGCACCGACTCGTGGAACCCGAACTCCGCCGAGAAGTACGCGATCGGCGCCACCGCATTGATCGGCGTCCCGCTGCGCCCTTTGCCGTACGTCTTCGAGGCGCCCATGTACGCCTGAAAGCGGGCGTACACCGCGCGCATCTCGCGCAGGAAATCGTCATTGTGCGAGGCCTCGTCGAGCCGCTGCTGGCGCGAGAGCTGGAGCATCCGCAGCGGGTTGTGATTCGTCCGGTCCCAGAGCGTGTGATCGAGATCGCGGAAGAGCTTGCGGGCATCCGGCTGCCAGGTCCACCAGAGGTTGAAGACCATCTCGCGCAGCGGTTCGAGCGCTTCGGGCAGTTTCGGAGTGACGTTGTAGGTATGGATTGGCAGCATAGGATTCCCTGATTTTAAATCGCCCTGGGAGCAAACCCGGCGGAGCGTAGCCTCATGGGCGGTAGTGGCAAGCCCCGAGTCGCGGGGGGGGCGAGTTGGGCTGGAGTGGGCTGGCCGGCCGGGTCTTGGTCGGGCCGAAACCGATCGCCGCCTGCGCGCGGCCGGAACTCCGGGCGGCCCCTCGTTCTCGTGCTCGAACCGGTGGCGTACGAGCCTGCGCCGGCCCCCGCACTCGCAGCCGCGCCCCGAAAGCGGAATGGGCCCGAATTGTTCTCGCGATGAGTTCGTGGAATCCTGAAACTCTCACCGGCCGCTTTTGCCGGAGGGGGCCGACCAAATATGAGGCCTGTCGTCATCTTGATTTTCATTCTCGCGGCCGTCTTCCAGGAAGGTGCAGCGGGATGGCCCACGAAGCTTTTCAGCGACGCCGAAGTGGCCGACCGCGCGGAGCTGATCGTGGTGGGTCGCATCAAAGTGGGATCGATCAAAAGGGTGACGCGCGAGGATGGGGGCGCCTACCGGCATACTGCGATTTTGATCGTGACCCGGACCGTGAAAGGCGTCACGCAAGAGAAGGAGCTGCCCATCACCATTCACTATGGTCTCCTTCCCGTTTCCGCTCGGTTTGAGAAGGAAATGAACATCAAGCCCACTTTGCCCGAGGAGCCGGGGCAAGCCACCCGCATTTTCGAAGACAATCCGAGTGAAGGATACTTTCGACCTACTGGAGATATTCACCAGGACCAGCTATGGTTGCTGCACCGCGCGGGATATGAATCCCCATCCAAAACCCTCGGCGTCTTGAACCCGGAAGACATCCAGCCAGCCACTAAAGAGCAGCGGATAAAAGCACTTCTCTCAAAACCGTGACGTCTCGGCAAGTAGCCGCGAGATCGCAGCCTCCTTTCGTCAGGCAATCTGCGCACCTTGAACC
>DASYIS010000011.1:0-12443 GCA_035997375.1 Chthoniobacteraceae bacterium | reverse complement strand
CCGGCCACCCCGCCTCCCGCCTCTGATCTTCACCCCGGCACCCGTCTTGCGACAGCGACCGAGCCTCCAATCAAAAAGGAAAACTTCCAGAAACCAGACTATCAAAGAACACGGCGCCCGAACTGTGCGAGCGCACTTTTTTCAACTGACTCCCTCACTTTTCCGCAGCCGCCGTCACCGGACTTTCGTCCGACTCGGGCAACCCCGGATTCGCGAGGGGCGTTGATCAAACCCCAAACCGCCATGCGGTGCAAGCAACTTTTTCGCAAAACTCGAAACTTTTTGAAAGCCTCGAACTCGTGAAAAAACCGCCGCCGCCTCACGGCGCGGGGCACTGGAACCTTCGTCAGGCGCGAAGCCTGCGGAACCAGCGGGGACGAGAAAACCGAGCGCAAAACGCCGGCTTCAGAAGTCCCGAACTACCGCCGCCAGAGCACCTTGGAACCATCGGCGACTCACGTCGCACTGTCGTCCCCTCGGCTGGCGGGACGTGCAAAGTAGGAGGTTTTTTCAGGGCGTCAACACTTTCGACGAAGTTTTTTCCAAAAGGTCTCCGCCCCTTGGGAAAGCCACCTCGCAGGCGGACGTTCACTGCGGGGTACGTGGGTCGGCACCGACGGGGAGCCCGAGCACGGCGCCCCGCCAGAAGGCGCCAAAGGCGACGCGGAAGTTGCGCAGGCTGGGCCCCCACTCGCGGAGAAAGCGCAGCCAGTTCCCAGGAAAGCTGCGGAGGAGCGAGCGGCCGTGCGCCACACGAAACCCTGTGTAGGCGAGGTTTTGCAGCATGTAGAGGTGCCGCTGGTAGTTCTTGGCGGGGTCGATGTTGTCGACGGCCGGCGGGAGGTGGCGGACGACGGAGTCGGGGACGAAAACGCCCTTGGCATAACTGCTGATGCGAAGGCTGAACTCCAGGTCTTCCCCGCGGATGAGGTAGTCGCCGCGGTGGAAGCCGACCGCGTCGAAAACCTCGCGCTTCACCAGTAAGGAGACGCCGGTGCACCATGAGAAGGCGACCGGCGCGGGGCCGAAGCGCGCGATGAATTGCGTGGGCGTGGTGCCCGCTTTCACTGCGGCAAAGCGCTCGCGATCGAGGAGGCCGGGGAACCAGCCGAGCCGCCCCTCGCAATCGACGATCGCGGAGCAGGCGCAGCCGGCGCCGGAGCCCTGGAGCGCGGCGAGGAGCTTGTCGAGGCTGTCCGGTTCGACCACGGCGTCGTCGTCGAGAATCCAGACGTGCGTGATCGCGGGGGCGAAAAACTCGAGCGCTTTTTCCTCGGCCAGCGCGAGGCCGCCGCCGCAGCCGAGATTCTTCTCCGGCACGAGCCGATGGGTGCGCAGAGGGCTGGCGTCGAGCGCGGCGCGGGTGGCCTCGTCGCCGGCGTTGTCGGTGACGACTACTCCGACCAGCGCGGGGCCGACGCGCGTGAGCGAATCGAGAAGGGCGGCGATTTCGGCAGGGCGCTGCCAGGTGGCGACGACGGCGACGATGGCGGGGCTCATCGGCAGGATCAGGGTTCTCTGTCGGGTGGTTTCGGCGACGGGGTCGGCGCCACCTGCTGGGCGGCGGGAGCGAGCGCGCGCGCCCGGTCGCGGTAGCGCTTGATGATCGCGCCGGAGAGCAGCGCGAGCAAGATGCAGGTAATGAGGATGATCTCGTCGCGGGTCAGTCGCATGCCTCTGGGTTCCGGTTTTGTCTACCGCAGGACGATGGAAAGGTAGGTGCGCACGGTCTTGAATTCGCGCTGGGAAAAGGCGCCCTGGTCGAGGCGGCGCACCCACATTCCGCAGGAGCTGCCGCCGTCGAGATTGAGCGCGCGAGTGATCGGGTGACCGGCGAGGAGCCCCGGAAGGGCGAGGATTTGCGCGGCCTCGGCGAGCGTGGCGGAGCGGAGGGAGATGAATCCAAAAGCGCCGTCCTTCGCCACGAAGACGATGGTGCGGGCGGCGGAACGCACGGCGTTCAGGCCCGGCACGGGGTGGCCGCCGTCGATGAGAAAAGGGCCGGCCTGGAGCGCCTCGCGATGCAAGGGCGAAGGCTTGTACTCGGCGACGCGCAACAGCGATTCATGCTTCACCCCAACGAGCACGAGGCCGCTCAGCAGCGAGGCACGCTGGAACGGATGCAGGACCTGGTTCTTCGCCAGGACAAGGCCAAGCGGCTCGTGGTCCGGGCCGAAATAGCCGCCATTCACCGTGGCGATCGCGCCCCGGCCGGCACCGGCGGTGGCGACGCTCTGCTCGCCGGTTGGGTCGTCGATCACGGCGAGGGTGTGGCGCGCCGGGGAGGCGATCACAGCGTGAAGGGTGGCGGCGTCGGATTCGGAGGCAACCTCGATGCGCTCGAGGCCCGGCGTCCCCTTCCCGCTCAGCCACTCCCGCTCGGCGATGCGCCACTCGGCGTGCGCGGCGCAGGTGAGGACGGCGAGAGCGAGGAGGAAGAACGAGCGGCGCACGGCGGGATTGTGCGCCGGGAGGTGGGCTGCGCCAATGGCGAAGTTGCGCTAAACCAAATTGATTCCCACTCGTTCCGTCTGATACTCCACTCTGTCCCGATGACTTCTTCCACCGATCCCGCGCCTACTCCCTCCGATTTCATCCGCGATATCGTGACCCAGGATCAGGCGGCGGGAAAATACCCGGCCATCCGCACGCGCTTTCCCCCGGAGCCGAATGGGTACCTGCACATCGGTCACGCCAAGTCGATCTGCCTGAACTTCGGCATCGCGCTGGAGTTTGGCGGCGTCTGCAACCTGCGGATGGACGACACGAATCCGACGAAGGAGGAGGTGGAGTACGTGGACTCGATCGCGGCGGACGTGCAGTGGCTGATCGACGGCTGGGCGGATGCGCACCTGGGGCTGAAAGCCGCGGGCGCGCTGCCGAAGACGAAGGTCATCGACGGCAAGGTCGATTTCCAGACGGAGACGGTCGTCGGCCGGCCGATGACGCCCGGCGCCGGCCTGGAGCCGTTCTATGCCTCGGACTATTTCGGGCAGCTCCACGGCTACGCGATCGAGCTCATCCGGCGCGGGCTGGCTTATGTCGACGACCTCTCGCCGGAGGAGACGGATCGCTATCGGCAGGACGGGAAGAACAGCCCGTTCCGCGAGCGCGCGGTCGATGAAAACCTCGACCTCTTCAGCCGGATGAAGCAGGGCGAATTCCCCGACGGCACGCGCACGCTGCGGGCGAAGATCGACATGCAGGCGCCGAATGTCTGGCTGCGCGACCCGGTTCTCTACCGCATCCGGCACGCGGAGCATCATCACACCGGCGATCTATGGTGCATCTACCCGATGTACGATTTCGCGCACTGCCTGAGTGACTACATCGAGGGGATCACGCACTCGCTGTGCACGCTGGAGTTCGAGGTGCATCGGCCGCTGTACGATTGGATCCTCACCTCGCTGGAGCTCCCGCGCGCGCTGCCGAAGCAGACCGAGTTTGCGCGGCTGAGTCTCACCTACCTAGTGATGAGCAAACGCAAGCTGATGCAGCTCGTCGTCGAGGGGCTCGTCTCCGGATGGGACGATCCGCGCATGCCGACGATCTCGGGCATCCGTCGGCGCGGCGTCACGGCGCGTGCGCTGCGGGCATTTGCGTATCACATCGGCATCACGAAATACGATGGGCAGATGGATTTCGCCGTGCTGGAGCATGCAATTCGCGAAGATCTCAACCGCACCGCGCTGCGCCGGCTCGCCGTGCTGCGCCCGCTGAAAGTGGTGCTGACGAATGTGCCCGAGGGTACGGTCGAGGAGTGCGCCGCGGTGAACAATCCCGAGGACCCGGAGGCGGGCACGCGCGTGTTGCCACTGACCCGTGAGATCTACATCGAGCGCGACGATTTCATGGAAGTCCCCGCGCCGAAGTACTTCCGCCTGCGCCCCGGCGGCGAGGTGCGGCTGAAGTACGCGTACATCATCAAGTGCGACGAGGTCATCAAGAACGCGGCCGGCGAAGTGGTAGAGCTGCGCTGTTCGGCCGATCTCGATAGCAAGACCGGCGGCGCGACCTCCAGCCGCAAGGTGAAGGGGACGATCCACTGGGTGAGCGCGAGCGAGGCCGTTGACGCCGAGGTGCGGCTCTATGACCGGCTCTTCACGGTGCCCGAGCCGGACGCGGACGGGGATTTCAAGCAGTACCTGAACCCGCATTCGCTCGACGTCGTGACCGCGAAATGCGAGCCGGCGATGCGCGAGGCGAAGCCCGAGGCGCGGTATCAGTTCGAGCGGCTCGGGTACTTCTGCCTGGACCGCGAGAGCGCGGCGGAGCGGCTGGTGTTGAACCGGACGATTACGCTGAAGGATCAGTGGGTGAAGGAGGCGAAGAAGGGATAGCGCGGGTTGGCGAGTGCAGTGGCCCCGGGTAGGGTGGGCGTCCCGCCAGGCGTCCCGCCCGCCCCGGCGGGCATCTTGCCCGCCTCGATTCTGGCGCGCCTCGGAGGGCCGCAGTCACTGGGGCTGCTATTCGCGTCGGGCGAAGACGCCCTCCGGGGCGGGCGGGACGCCCACCCTACCCGGGGCCATTCCGCCTGCGGCGGCTCACACCAAACTTCGCGCCCGGACCTCGGCGTGCTGCGCGATGACCTCGGCCGCAAGCGCCGCGGGGTCGATGAAGGAGAGGCGGATGGCGTGGCGGCGCAGGCCGAGTTGCAGCTCGCGCAGTTTCTGCCATTGCAGGTGGCCGGCGAGGGCCTGGTAGATGTCGTCGACGGCCGCCGCCGGCTTGGTGAAGAGCGACTCGACGCCGGGCGGGCGCAGCATGTTGACGAGGAGCAGGTGCTGCCGCGCGACGAGGTCGGTCGCCTTCACGAAGCTCTCGGCGAGGACGGGGTCGTCGAGCGAGGTCAGGATGATGAGCAGGGCGCGCTTGCGGAGGCGCAGCCGCACGGTGGTGAAGAGTTCCTCGAAGTCGGGCGAGACATCGTGCGGCTGGAGCGAGTAGAGGCGGTCGCGGCAGGCATCGAGATGCGCCGGCCCGGTGCGCGCGCGGACGAACGAATGGATGCGGTCGCTGAAGGTGATGAGGCCGAATTGATCGCCCTGCTGCTCGGCGGCGAGCGCGAGGAGGAGCGCGGCGGAGACGTAGCGCTCGATGGCGGTGGCGGGGAGTCCGCCGGGCTCGGCCGGCTCCACGGGCCGGGCAGAAAGGCGCGAGGTGTCGACGAGGACGTAGACCTCGTGTGTGCGCTCGACCTGATAGATTTTCGTGACGGGACTGCCGCGGCGCGCGGAGGCTTTCCAGTGGATGTCGGAGAGGCTGTCGCCGGCGATGTACTCGCGCAGCTTTTCGAAATCGCGCCCCTGGCCGGTCAGCCGCTGCGCATGCACGCCGAGCTGGCCGCGCCGCAAAAAGAGCGCGGCGACGTGCTTTCGCTCATCCTGCATGTTCGGGTAAACGCGCAGCTCGCTCTCGACTTTCTGGCCGGTGCGCATGCCCCAGAAGCCGAGCGCCGACGGAGTTTCGAGATAGACGTGGCGCAGCCAATACTCGCCGCGGCGCACGGGCAGGCAGCTCCACTCGATGCGCGAATGCGTGATCCCCGCAGGGACTTCGACCAGTCGCTCCTCATCCGTCCGCTGGAACTCGGGCGGGAAAGGGATCGCGAGGCGCAGCATGCGGGCCAGGCCGTGCTCGTTGTGAATATGGACTTCGAAAGTGCCCGCGCGGTCCTTCTGCAACCGGGTCAGCGCGGGCAGCTCGATGCGCAGCCCGCGCAGCCGGCTGGAGCCGGTGACGGCATCGAACAGCACGAGGAGGAAGAACGCGCCGATCCCCGCGTACGCGACCGGCGAGACCGTGGCATAGACGGACAGCGGGAGGACGATGAGGGCCGTCCAGATGATGAGGCGCGTGCGGGGGACCATCGTTAGGGGGAGGTTGGCGCTTCGCTGGTCCACGAAATACACGAAAGACACGAAAAGCCGGAGGGGGCGGAAGGGGCCAATGAATCACGCGAATGGAAACGAATCCATGCAGGTTCCGCATTCGTTTCAATTCGTTTCATTCGTTGGCCCCTTCCGGCTTTTTCGTGTCTTTCGTGTCTTTCGTGGACCAAAAATCCTCACCGCGGCACGGGCACTTGCTCGAGGATTTTGCCGATGACTTCGCGGACGGTGACGCCCTCCAGTTCGTGTTCGGGGCGGAGCACCAACCTGTGGCCCAGCACCGGCTCGGCGAGCTCGCGGACGTCGTCGGGGGTGACGAAATCGCGGCCGGCGAGGGCGGCGTGCGCGCGGCTGGCGAGGAGGAGGTTTTGCGTGGCGCGCGGACCGGCGCCGACGAGGATGGTGTCGATGGTGCGGGTGGCGCGGACCACGTCGACGACGTACGAGGTCAGCTCATCGCGCACGGTGACCGCTTCCAGCTCGCGGCGGAGGTCGGCGAGGTCGTCGGCGCTGATGACCGGCTGCACGACGCCGGCGGCGAGGGCGTTTTCCGGCGAGTCGGTCCCGAGCATGCGGCGCGCGAGCTCCAGCTCGCTGTCGCGGTCGGGGACGCTCATCTCGATCTTGAACATGAAGCGGTCCTTTTGCGCTTCCGGCAGCGGGTAGGTCCCCTCGTATTCCACCGGGTTCTGCGTCGCGAAGACGGTAAAATACGGCGACAGCTCGTGCGTGTCGCGGTCGATCGTGACCTTCCGTTCCTGCATCGCCTGGAGCAGGGCGCTCTGCGTCTTGGCCGGCGCGCGATTGATTTCATCGGCGAGCAGGAAGGTGGTGAAGACCGGGCCCTTGACGAGATTGAACTCGTTGTTCCGGAGATTGAAGACGTGCGTCCCGGTGATGTCGGTCGGCATGAGATCGGGCGTGAACTGGATGCGGTTGAACTCGCCGCCGAGCACCTTGGCGAGCGTCCGCACGAGGAGCGTCTTGGCCACGCCGGGCACCCCCTCGACCAGCGCATGGCTGCCGGTGAAAATGCAGATGAGCGCGCGGTCGATCACGGCCTCCTGGCCGATGATGATCTTGCCGACTTCGGCCCGGGCACGCGTGAGGATTTCTTTGATGCGGTCTGTGGTCATGGCGGAGAGAGAGCAAGTAAGCAGTGGGGCGGCGGGAAGTAATCAGTAATCAGTCGGCAGTAATCAGTGGCCTGAGGTGGCAGGCGGTTGGCTCGCCGCAGTCGGTCCCGTGGGCTGACTGACTACCGGCTTCTGATTACTGATTACTGCCTTCGCCATCGCCGCATAGGCCGCCACGATCTCCGGCCCTTTCCGCGGAGGCAGCGGCGGCTCGGCGGCGTTGAAGCGCTCGAGGGCGCGGGTGTCGTGGGTGAAGGCGCGGCGCCACTCGGCGGTGCAGGTCGCAAGCAACTGGCCGGCGGGGACGCTGCGGCGCAGCAGGACGAGGAAACCTTCGCTGCTGCCGCGGCCGGTGACGAGGGCGTCGGTCTCGATGACCTCGGCTCGCGGCGGCACAAAGCGGACGATGTTCTGCCAGATGAAGAGCGCCGCGATCAGGAGCAGGCCGGCGACGAGCCCGTGGAGGCGATATTTTTTGGCCAGCGTCGAGATGCCCGCGTCCTCGGAGACGCCGAGGTGCTCTTCGTCGAAGACGATCGTCCGGGGCGCGCCGAGCAGGTGCGCGAGGAATTTTGGCGCGCGGTCTTTGCCGTACAGTCCTTCGTTGCTCAGGAAATAGCTGTCCGACGCGAGGATGATGCTCCCCTTGCCCCACGGCCGCTCGATCACCACCGGCTTGTCACCCATGCTGTAGAGTGGCTTCCACGGCGGTTTGACCTCGTCGAACCAGAGCTCGCTATGCCACGGCAGCAACTGCTCGAGCTCGGAAGCGCCCGGTTCGGCCTCGACGGTGAAATTCGGCGCTTTCGCATCCTTCTCGCGGATCGGGACCTTGAAGCGGAAGCCCCATTTCGCCGCGACCGTCTCGAACGCCACCCCCTTGTCCTCGAGCATGAGCTCCAGCCGGGTGCGCGGTCTCTCCTCTTTCTTTTCCGGCTCCGCCTTCTTCTCCGGAGCTTTCGCGGCCGGCTGCTTCTTTTCCGGCTCCACCTTCTTTTCCGGCTCTTTCTTCTCCGGCTGCACCTTCTTATTGGCTTGATCCTCCAGCTTCTTCCTCAGTTCCTGCTTCGCTTTTTCCTTCTCTTGTTTGGCTTCCTCCCGGCGGCGTTCCGCCTCGGGCGTCCGCGCTTTTTCAGGGGAGAAGGCGAACACGGCCCGGCTGCCGCTCGAGACGAGCTCCTCGAAATGGCTCAGCTCTTTCTCCTCCCAGCGACTCTCGAGGGCGATCCCCGCATAGACGAGCGTGATCGGCGCATCGGGCTTCAGCCGGACCAGCGGCCGGTAGTTGCGCCACGCATTGAGCCGCGGCACGTCGTTGAGCGAATCGAGCAGCACCTTCGTCCCGAGCGGGTCGGCGCGCAGCGAGGAGTACGGTGGAAAGACATCGCCGCCCGCCATCCGCAGATCGAAGAGCTGCACGATGCCGAAGCCGAGCCCGCCGGCGAGCAGCAGGAAGGCGAGCAACACGCTGACCTGGCGCCTCAGCATGCGCGGATCCTTTCCAGGTTCTGCGTGAACTCCTCGAACATCGGGAGCGTGACGCCGTGGTCGCCGTACCAGGCGCGCTCGAAGACCGTCAGGTTCTCGTCGAAGGCCGCCAGCATTTCCGCGCGCGTGCGGGCGCGCCGACGCAGCTCGCGGCGGTAGTCCATGTTCGACTTGTGCCGCGCGATGGAGATGAGCTGCTGGTCGCCGAGATACGCGAGGCCGGCCAGGTAGGCCGCGCGGAGGGCGAGGCGCAGCTCGCCGCGGCTGACCAGGTCGCGCGCGAGTTGCAGCCAGCCATCCTCAGGGAGCTCGTCCGCGAAGACGTCGTCCTGGCTGAGATCGGGCAAGGGCGTCACGGCTTCCGCGACCACCGTCTGGCGGCGCGGGCCGCGCCAGTATCGCCAGACAGCCCAGAGGAGCAGCACGGCCACGAGACCGCCCGCGACATAGAGGATGGCATCCAGCCGCGGGATGTGGAAACCGCCCGACCCCGCCTCGCGGATCTCCGGAACGTCGCGCGGGAAAAAGAACTTCTTCAGCCATTTGCGGATGGCTTCGATTTTCCTCCACGCGGCCTCCCACTGGCGGCGAAACCACTTCCCCACGGCCTTGAGCCAACTGTCGAGCCACCCCTCTTTTTTTGCCTCCGGCACATCGATCCGCGGCGAGCGCCATGCGAACTCGCGCCGCTCCAGGGTTTGCTCGATCGAGCGATCGAGCCGCTCCGGGTCGACCTGGGGCGCGGGCGTCGGCGCCATTTGCAGGGCGGCGGGCGCGACGCTGCCGCACGCGATCATGAGCAGAAGCGCCAGGGCCGTCGCGCGGGCGCGGATCGCGCGCAGGCCGGCCCGCACATCGGCGCCGGACTGGAGCGACGTGCCGTGGAAGCAGCGCACCGCGTAGACGGCGGTCCAGATGGGTTCGACGAGCAGCATGGAGAGCGCGGTCACACTGGTGAAGAAGGTCGAGCTGAGCACGAAGGCTCCGGTGTTGCGCGAGGCCATCGTCTCGATCCCGAGCAGCGATTTCATCAGGGCGGGCATCGTGCCGCAGGTGATCGCGATATTCACCCAGACGAAAAAGAGAAAGAAACCGAGGATCGCGATGACGCAATGATTTTGCCCCGGCCAGAGCCGCGCCTGGGCCCAGGCCTGGGAAGAGACCGGCGTCGTATGCCCGTCGCGGCCGTCCCCGAGCACGGTCACGTTTTGGTAATACGCGCTGATCCACGCACTCGGGATGATGGTTTGGTACGCAATCGGCCGGACGAAGAGGCCGAAGAACTGGGTCTGCGCCTGCGTGACGACGAGCCGGAATACGCGGCGGAGCGTCCACCGCGGCGGCTCCACGCCGGCGAGGGAATTGTGCAGCGACGCCGCATAGACGCTCTGCCAGCATTTTTTCCACAGGTAGAGCACGGCGAGGGTGAGCGACGCGCCCGCGAGCCGCTCGGCGGCGAAGGCGTCGCGGCTCATGTCGGCCACGAAATAGAGCAGCGCCAGCCAGAAAGGGACGCCGCCGACGAACGCGCAAAGCAACGTCGCCGCCGGGGTGCGCCGGAGGAGCGTGATCGCTTCCTCGATCGACTCGGTGGCCGGGTAGCCGATGGGAGACCGGGGCTTCATCAATTGTCCATCAGCCTGGACCAGGTGGCGTTCCAGAACTGGTCCTCGTGAAAGGTGGACGGGAGCTGCAGGAGCGCACGCCCGACGGTGTAAAAGAGGAGCCAGCCGACGGTGAAGCCGGCGACGCTCTTCGCCACAGCGCCCAGGGCGCCGGGCCAGGTGCGCTTCGCCTTCACGCCGGCCTGCGCCATCTTGTGAAGGCAACTGCCGCAGATGAGCCGGCCCTCGTGGTCGGCGATGCATTCGCGGCAGAAGTAGCGCGCGCATTCGACACAGCGCGCCACCGCTTCCCGGCGGGGGTGGTTCAGGCAAATCTGGCGGGCGAGCGCGGTCATGGTACGGTGGGCGCCATGGCTTTGGCCTCGGCCGCGGCACCGATGAGCGCGGCGAGGCGGTCGCGCATGCGGAGCGCGAGGCGGACGCGGTTGGCGGCGCCGAGCCGCTCCAGGCCGGTACGCAATTGCAGGAAGCTGACGCAGCTCGGTCCCTTCACGAGTTGATAGAGCAAGGCGATCAGGAAGAGCGTCGCGACGACGCCGAGGAAGATGCCGCCCGCGATCGCGTCGTTGCTCGGATGCCGGCCGACGACGAGGAGGGTGAGGAGGCCGAAGAGGCCGAGGCAGATGGAATTCGCGATGACCCACTTGCGCTGGGTCCTCGTCGGGCGAATGACGAACGCCTCGATGTCCTGGAAGTAGAAGCGGCGATACTGCTCGACGGCGAAGCTCGTGCTGACGAGGAGCAGATGATCGTCCCCGGCCCAGAGCTGCTCGACGCTGATGAGCGTCCCGCGCTGGCCGGAGAACTTGCGATAGGCGATGGGGCGGTCAGTGGATGGCACGGTGGGTACTTTCCAGCCAGAGGTTATAGAAAAAGAAGGCGACTCCCCCGACCTGTAGGAGGCCGAGCAGCAGGCCGAAAATCGCCGAGACGGGGCGCCGCCCATGGACGAGGCTGCCCGGCTTGCTCCAGCCGTACAGCGCGGCGAAGACGGCGGCCGGCGCGCTCAGCCAGAAGAACAAGTTGAAGAACGGGATGAAGACCATGAGCGACAGGATCAGGGAGAGCCGGCCCCAGGAGAGCCTGCGCGTCACCAGCTCCGGGAGCGCGACGATCTCCTCGGGACCGGCTTTCAGGCAGGAGGGGCAAAGGTGGCGCGCGCCGACTGGGAGATCGCACAGGGCGCAGAGAAAACGGCCGCAGCGGTCGCACGGGCGCTCGGCGCGTTTTTCCGGGTGAAAAAAGCAAGTCGCGTCGCCTTCCATCGCCCGCTCGCCCGACCGCGTGGGCAACGGAGGCGCGCTCCGCAGCGCCGGGAAGACGGAGATGCGGAGGAACTGCCGGCACCGGTCGCACTCCCGCAGCGTCTCGCCGCCCTCGACCCACGGCCCGGGCAGCATGAAATAGCACGCGGGACAGCGGATGAGGCCGGAGGCGTGCGTAACTGGGTCGTTCATTCGGTTTTTGTTTACTCGGCAGGGGATTTCGCGTTTCAGTGCGGCGCGGCAGACCCTCTTCGGGCGCGGCCGAACAATCAAGCAAACCCCGCGACCGTACGCAAACCCCACATGAACTGGTTCTACGAATATAACGGCGAGCAAAAAGGTCCGGTATCGGAAAGCGAGCTGGACGGCCTCATCGCCCAAGGCATCGTGCTGCCGACCACTCTCGTCTGGCGGGACGGTCTCCCGAACTGGACGCCGCTCGCGCAGGTGCGTGCGACGGCGGCGCCGGTGGGCGGCTTCACCCCGGCGGCCGGCACGGCACAGTGCGACTCGTGCGGGCGGTATTTCGACGCCGGCGACGTCGTCCAGATCGCGGGCCGCAACATTTGCGCCGGCTGCAAACCGGCGGTGCTCCAGGGGCTCCAGCAGGGGACGATGGCCGGCGGGCTCTCCGATCCCTCCCGGACCGGGCCGCCGTGGGAACACCGCGAGACGCTCGGCCTCTTCCCGGCGGCCTACCAGACGGTGACGGCGGTCCTTTCCCGGCCGAGCGAAACTTTCGCCACGATGCGGGTGGACGGCGGGATCACCGAGCCTTTCCTCTACAATCTCGGGGTGGGCGGGGTCTGCCTGGCCGTGCGGGTGGTCTATTTCGCGCTCGCCCAAGCCCTCGGCATGTCGTTCAGCCCCGTGAGTCAAAGGAACGACATCTTCATGGCCGGCGGGGGGATCATGGTGATGACCGTCCTGCAGATCGTCGGCGCTTTCATCGGCACCGCGATCGGCAGTTTCATCTGGTCGGCCATTTTCCACGTCTGCCTGATGATGTTCGGGGGCGCCCGCCGACCCTTCGAGACG
>DASYIS010000010.1:0-8337 GCA_035997375.1 Chthoniobacteraceae bacterium | reverse complement strand
CCATCCCGAGCTCCCGCGCCAGCTTCGGGACCAGATGGTTGGGGATGAGATTGCAAAGTTGCCGCAGAATGGTGAACTGTCGGCGGACTGATGCGGAGCGAGGAGTTTTTTTCACACCCGGCTTTTTGGCCGGCTTCCCCGTCCGCGTCAGTCCCTTCTTTTACTCACGCTATGGGATGCTTGTGATGACGAATGACGAATGACGAATGGCGGTTCGTTCTTCATTCTTCGTCATTCGTCATTCGTTATTTTCTCCCCAATGCGCCTCCGCCTCCTCATCGCCTACGACGGCAAGCCCTTCTGCGGCTGGCAGAGCCAGGCGACGGGCGACTCGGTGCAGGACCACATCGAGGCCGTCTTTCAGCGCGTGCTCGGGCAGCCGACGCGCATCCACGGAGCGGGGCGGACGGATGGCGGAGTCCACGCGCTGGGGCAGGTCGCGCATGTCGATGTGCCCGATTTCGGCATGCCGCCGGCGCAGTGGAGCCGCGCGCTGAATGATCACCTGCCGCCGGGCATTCGCATCATCCGCAGCACGCGCGCCCATGCGACTTTTCACGCGCGCACGGATGCGATCGGGAAAGTGTACACGTACCGCATCTGGCACGGCTCGTACCTTCATCCGCTGGAAGTGGGGCGCGCGTGGCTCGTGCCGGGCAAGCTCGATTTGGCGCGTTTGCGCGAAGCCGCCCAGTTGCTGGTGGGTGAACACGATTTTGCGAACTTTGCTGGGAATCGGCGTGAGGTGGAGAACAACACGTATCGCTATATCCAGGAGATCGCCCTGACCACGCGCGGCCCGCTCCTGACGCTGCGGTTTCGCGGAAATGGCTTCATGTATCACATGGTGCGCCTGCTCACTGGATCCATCATCCGCTGTGCGCGCGGACGGGAGGAGTTGTCGTGGCTGTGCGAACTGCGCGACCGGAAGTCGCCGGAAAAGACGCGATACTGCGCGCCGGCGGAGGGGCTGTATCTCACGCGGGTGCTGTACTAGAAACTCGATATCGCATTGTATGGATGGCTTGCCTTTCCGAAGATTGGCGCTTCGATCGCGATCGACAGTGCTTCGGTCGATTCCTCGCGGCCTCGCGCGAAGCCCGGCCGACGCGTTCCATCCTCCCATCCTTATGAAACTCTCATGGTTCATGGCGGTCCTGCTCTGGCCGCTCGCGCCCGTCGTTTCCGCTCAGAACGACACCTCTCCTGCTGCACCGGCGCCGGCCGCCGACCAGCAACTCAACGCGGTCCGGGATCCCTGGCTGCAAGCCGAGCAGGCGCTCACGGCAGCCAGGGATAACTCGCTGGAGGCTCTGGAAAAGTGGTATGTGACAAATCTGGAAAAACTTCAGGCCGACACCACCAAGCTTGGGAATCTGGATCAGGTGCTCGTTATTCGAGAGGAGAAGGAGCGGGTCACGGGGCACGCGGAGACGACGGCGACCCAAATCGCCGCCATGCCTGCGCCTCTCCGCACGCTCCGCGCGTCGTTTGAGGGTGGGGCCAAAAAAATCCGGGACGACGCCGCGACGAGGTGGGATGCGCTGGCCGGCAAGTATCTGGCTGACCTCGAGGCGCTGCAGGTCCGCACCACCAAGGCCGGCGAGATCGATCGTGCGCTCCTCGTCAAGACAGAGAAGGAGCGCTTCGCCGCGGAACGAGCCGCCAAGGCGCCCCCGGTGCCCGCGGCACCCCCGGCGACCGCCGTGACTCCCGCGGCCGCGCCCCGGCCGGCGGCCACCCCCTCCGGGTTCACCTTGGGGCCAAAGCTCGCCTCCATCGAGGCACAGGACAGGATCCTCAGTCCTCTCAGCGTCGGTGAGCCGGTGCTGAGCGACAGCAATAAGGTCCATTGGACCGTCGTTTCGAAGGATTTCGCCGGCTATCGGTACACGAGAGGGAAGGGATCAAATCCCTTTCTAAGCTTCAAGGTGCTCACCGACGGTTTGGTTTATTCCGCCAGCCGGCTTCCCTTCGTCGGCAACGCGACGAATGGCATAATGACGGAGCAGCAATTGCGCAATGGCGGCTGGCACAAAGAAAATGCCGAGCTCGCCAGCAGCGAGTGTGGGTGGGTCATTTTTTCGCGCAATTGCAAGGCCGGCGAAACGTTCAACTTGCGCACCGCGAAATACCAGGGCCCGATTCTGTTGTTGAAGTAGGCGCCATTCCCCGGACGCGGTCGCGCAAATTTCCCGCGTGGCGCCTGGTCCGCGCTTCCGCTATCATCGCCCCATGCCCCTCCATTGCTCTCCCCTCTTCCGCCGTCAGTTCATCCGCCGTTCCGTCCTCGGCGGTCTGGCCATTCTCACCTGGCGCCAGGGCGCGTCGGCGGCCGGGGTCGATGCGAATCGCTGGGCGCTGCTTTCTGATCCGCACATCGCGGCGGACCCGGCGGCGACCCGGCCCGTCGCCAACGCCGCCGCGGTGAATATGACCGAACATCTCCGCGTGACCGTGGCGGAGCTGACGGCGCGCGACACGCGTCCGGTCGGGCTCATCGTCAATGGCGACTGCCCGTTCGATGTCGGGTTGCCGGCGGATTACACGCAGTTCCTCGAGCTGCTGAAGCCGATCGCGGAGCTGAAAGTGCCGATGCATTTCACTCTGGGAAACCACGATCATCGCGAAAACTTCTGGGCCGCGCTGACCGACCAGGCGGCGCTCCCGCGGCCGGTGGAAGGGAAGCAGATCTCCGTCATCGAAACGCCGCTCGCCAACTGGTTCCTGCTCGATTCGCTCGAGAAGACGAAGGCCACGCCGGGAGTCTTGGGCGAAGCGCAGCGCACCTGGTTGGCGAAGGCCCTCGACGAGCGCGCGAACAAGCCGGCGCTGCTCATGGTGCATCACAACCCGGTCTCCAGCGATCCGGCGAAGTCGTCGGGCCTCACGGACTCCGAGGAGTTGTTCCAGGTCATCATGCCGCGCAAGCAGGTAAAGGCGGTCTTCTTCGGCCACACGCACCGCTGGGATCCGACGCAGCGCGAGGGGCTGCATCTCGTGAACCTGCCGGCGGTCGCGTATCCCTTTGGCGCGAATCAGCCGACCGGCTGGGTCGATTGCCAACTCGCGGAAAATGGCATGAAGCTGGAGCTCCGCGCGCACGACACGGCGCACGCCGCGCATGGCGTGGTGCGGGAGTTTGCGTGGCGCGCGTGATCGACTGAGGTGTAGAGCGCGGCACCTCCCTCGCTTAGGCTCGGGAGAGAGCCGCGCTCTACACACTCAGGAACGCTTCAGCCGCCGGCGGATGAGCTTCGCCACGTCGTCCATCTCGCCGACCCGCAAACCCAGCGCCGCGCCGAAGAACGCGACCGCGCCGACCCCGATGACGAGCAGGAGGCCGCCGATCCGCGCGGCGAGCCCGAAGTGCGTCCACCCGCCGAGCACCCAGCGATCGCCCGCCCAGCAGACGACGGCGAGCAGCGCGGAGGCGGCGAGGATTTTCAGCAGCGAGACGATCATCTGCCGCGTCTCGAGCACTTTGGTCTCGCGGTGCATGAGGTAATAGAGCGCGCCGAAATTGATCATCGCCACGATGCCGGTGGAGAGCGCGAGGCCGCGGTGGCCGAGGCCCATCTGGAACGTGAGCACGTAGTTGAGCAGCAGGTTCGTCGCGATGGAGACGAAGGAGACGATCATCGGCGTGTGCCGCTTATCGAGCGCGTAGAAGGCGGGCGCGAGGACCTTGATGCCGGAATAGGCGGCCAGGCCGAGCGCGTAACATTGCAACGCACCGGCGGTCTGGTCGGTGCTGAGCGCGGTGAATTTCCCGCGCTCGTAGATCACCGAGATGATCGGTCGCGCGAGCATGATGAGGCCGACCGTCGAAGGGATCGTGAGCAGGAACGCGAGCCGCATGCCGTGCGCGAGCGCGGAGCGGAACTCGGCCTTGTTGCCGGCGGCCGCGGCGCGGGCGACCAGCGGCAGCGTCACTGTGCCGATCGCCACGCCGAAGATGCCGAGCGGCAATTGCATCAACCGGAACGCATACGCCAGCCAGCTCGCCGGCCCGTCGCCCGGCAGCTCGGAGGCGAAGCGTCCGTTGATCATCACATTCACCTGCACCGCGCTGGCCGCGATCACCGCCGGCCCCATCAGCCGCAGCACTTGGCGCACGCCGGGGTCGTCCCAGTGAAAGTCCGGGCGGTAGCGGAACCCGACTTTCCAGAGGGCGGGAAATTGCACCGCGAGCTGCAGCCCGCCGCCGATCAGCGTCCCGATCGAGAGCCCGACGAGCGCCCACGGACCGAAGTGCGGATCGAGCCACCAAGCCAGCGTGACGCCGCCGAGGATCGACCCGAGATTGAAGAAACTCGACGCCATGGCCGGGACGCCGAAGACGTTCTTGGCATTCAGCATTCCCATGACCAGCGCGGCCAGCGAGACCATGATGATGAACGGGAACATGATCCGCGTGAGCTGGATGATGAGCGCCTGTTTCTCCGGGGGAAAACCGCCGGCGAGCAGCCCGATCAGTTGCGGCGCGAGCAGCATCCCGAGCAGCGTCAGGAGACTGATCGTGACCACGGCCATCGTGGCGACCTTGTTCGCGAGCCGCCACGCCGCGCCGTCGCCTTCCTGCTGGATCTTCTGCGAAAACGTGGTGACGAACGCGGTCGAGAGCGCGCCCTCCGCGAAGAGGTCGCGCAGCAGATTCGGCACGCGAAAGGCGGAGACAAACGCATCCATGCCGAAGCCGGCGCCGAAGAGCTTCGCGAGGATGAGCTCGCGGGCGAGCCCGAGCACGCGGCTGCACATGACGGCCAGCCCGACCACGCCGGCCGAGCGCGCGCTGATTCTGCGCGAGGCGGTGACGGGCGGTGTGGCGGCGGCCGCCGGTGCGGGAATCTTCGGGTCTTCGGACATGCGGGCGCGGAGGATGGCGAAGGACGGCGCGGGTGCGAAGCTCGAAAAGCGGGCGCGCGCTCTTCCTCGTTCCCAAGTTGTACTTGGGAACGCCCTTGCCCGCGAAGTTGTACTTCGCAAGCGCGGCCTTTCGTTGACGTTCGAGCCTGCCAGACCCGCCCGCAGACACCCCCTCCATGTGAAGCACAGCTTCACTCCTCAGCGCGTTACCAAGTGCAACTTGGTAACGAGGATTTACGCGTTCTTTGGCCGCTACTCGCGCCAGAGCCGCGCGAGGCCGGCGACTTGGAACGGCGCGCCGCCGGCGTCCAGCGTCAGCGCGAGCGTGAGATAACGGCCGACGGTTTTGGCCTCCGTCACGGTCGCGGCCACGGCCTTGGCGGTGGCGCTGCGATCGACGCCGGCGGGCGCGACTTTCACCTTGCCGCCGGCCTTGAGGTCCTTGATGAGGTCGCTCCCTTCGGGGAACATCGTGAGGCTCAGGCCGGTGCCGGACGTCTGGTCTACATAGCCGGGCGCGCCTTGCGTTTTGATGCGATCGGCGTGGACGATCTTCTGTTTCGCCTGGAAGGCGTCGAGGCTCGCCTGGTCGATGAAGAGGTCCCACGCGATGCGGCGTTTGCCCGCGCCGGCGCCGTGCGAGCGCTCGCGCAACAGGTCGCCCACTTTGATGTCGCTGAATTTCGCCGGCTCGGCGTTTTTCCAGATGTGCGTCTCGGGCGTGGTCTCGAGGACGAGCCCCTTCTCACGCATCAGCGCGCCGTCGGCCGTCGGCCAGTCGGCCGTGATCGTCCCCTTCGCGGGATCGACGGCCGTGACGTGGTAAAACTCCTTGTGGCCGTTCATCATGTTCATCTCGTCCTGGATGTAGGAGAGCCAGGTCCACTCGCCCTTGTCGTCCTCGTGCAGCCGGAAGATCGCGCGCTCGCCGGGCAGGAAGTCCTGGATGTCGCCGAGGGTCGCGTGATGCAGCAGCTCCGCGTACGGGAGGATCGTGAAGCTCATCACCTGGTCATCGCCTTCGTTGCGGAACTTGCCGGTGCGCGTGACGGGATCGATGCTGATCAGCTCACCCCAGGGGCGGCGCATCTCGCCCGGGTTGGTGGGGAAGATGACTTTGCCGGGGATGATCTTGAGCTTCGGTTTCGCCGGCGTCGCGGCGGGGACGGGGGCGTCGGCGGCAAAGGCGGGGAGGCCGAGGGCAAGCAGGAGGAGGAGGGAGGTTTTCATAAGTTCGGAAGGTGGGAGAGGTATGCAGAACAACCCCACGCCCATGAATCCTCGTGACGAAACTTTGTTTCGTCACGCACTTGTGGAGCGAAACTCTGCCGAAGGCAGTGAGCTTGCCGACCCCCGTCCGCACAGGGGACTGTGCGGACCACGAGCAAACGGCTGCGGCGTGGTCCGCACAGTCCTCGTGCGGCTTCCCCGTTCCTGCCCTCCTGCAACCGTTTTCCGGGTTCGCCCTTGCCATCCGCGCGGGCCTCCCGCAAGCTGCCGTTTCCTCCAATGAAGAAGCTCCTTCTCCTCGCACTCCTCTCCCTCTCCACCACGGTCTTCGCCGAGCCGGCGACCTCCGCGGATGGTTTCATCTCCCTCTTCGACGGCAAGACGCTCGACGGCTGGAAGGCCAGCGAGAAGGAAGGCTCCTTCTCCGTCCAGGACGGCAAGATCGTGGTCTTCGGGCCGCGCTCCCACCTCTTCTACAACGGCGAAGTGAAGAACCACGACTTCAAGAACTTCATCCTGCGCTGCCAGGTGATGACTTTCCCCGGCGCGAACTCGGGCTTCTATTTCCACACCGCCTACCAGGACGTCGGCTTCCCGGACAAGGGCTTCGAGGTGCAGGTGAACAACACCCACAAGGATCCGAAAAAGACCGCGGGCCTTTACAACATCAAGGACAACTTCGAGGCGCCGGCCAAGGATGAGGAGTGGTTCCGCCTCGAGATCATCGTCGAGGGCAAGCACGTCGTGACCAAGGTCAACGACAAGGTCATCACCGACTGGACGCAGGAAGGCGACGCCGGCCCGGAGAAGCAGCCGAACCGCAAGATCGACCACGGCACCTTCGCCATTCAGGGGCACGATCCGGGGAGCAAGGTGTACTT
This sequence comes from Chthoniobacteraceae bacterium, assembly GCA_035997375.1. GTDB lineage: Bacteria > Verrucomicrobiota > Verrucomicrobiia > Chthoniobacterales > Chthoniobacteraceae > DASYIS01. The sequence continues at coordinate 1,357 of DASYIS010000010.1, read as the reverse complement.
CAAGGACATCCAGGTGAAGCCGCTCGAATAGCGGCGGCGCTTTGAAAAAATGGAGGGCGTCCGATGATGGATGCGGACGCCCGGGACGTGATCGACATCAATACGCCGGCGCCCATCGTGCGGGCCGGCGCCTCCACCTTTTATGGCTTGTTCTGGTGGTGGACGGGACGGATCGCCGTGTGCGAGTGGAACGGCGCATGGAAGTCCATCGGCGTCTTCAAGTACCGCCGCGGCCGGCGATCTCTTTTCAAGGGCGTGCTCCTCGGGGCGCGCAAGTACGCGATTCGCACGCGCGGCTCGCAGATCCTGCTCCGCGGGCCGTACTGGAAGCTTCGCGTCGACTATGAGCGCCAATCGTTTCGCATCGGATTCCGCTGGAGTTGGCGCGGCGAGGAGTGTTCGCTCGACAAGTCGTGGAAATGGCGCGCCGGCGAGCTGAAGCTCCGGATCGGTGACCGCGAGTACGTCGTCAATCCATCGGCACCGGCCGTCGTGTTTCCGATGAAATCCTTCGACCAGCGCATCATCGCTTCCCCGCCGCGGGCCGGGGAGCTCGGTGAATTCATCCAGCCGCGCCCGGAGAAGATGGATCGCGCCCAGCTTTTCCAGATCCTGCTGATGTCGCTGATGGTGCGCAGTTATTTCGAAGAGTCGGACTGACGTTTAGCTCGCGGCGATTTCGCCTCACATGTGGTGCGCGATCACCCACCACCAATTCGCCAGCACCACCGCGCATACCCCGAGGCGCACCCCCAGCGCGCAGCCGGCTGACACTTCACCGACCCGCAGGCGCGGCATTCGCAGCAGCAGCACGGCAGCCGCATACACGACCCACGCGACGCCGGCGAGGGCTCCGAGGGTCACCAGCGGGTTGAACGCGAGGGCCGCCAGGAGGTGGCCGTGGCTGAGTTGCCGCAACGCGCGGGTGCCGCCGCAGCCGGGGCAGGGGAAGCCCGTCGCGAGATGGAAAAAGCAGGGCGGCAGGCGCATGCCGAGGCGGGCGCCCGCCGCCGCCGTGGCCGCGGCGCCGGCGCCGACGGCGAGCCAGAGACGCTCGTGGTCGAGTTCGCCCTCCGCGGGCCTTCGCCACTGGAGGAGCACCGCACCCACGCCTAGTGGTGGCTCATGTTGGACGCCAGACCGAACATCACCACGACGAACCCGATGCAGCCTAAGCAGCCGACGACGAACGGCAGGAGGATCGCCATGACCGCGCGCCAGAGATCGGTTTCGTGCGCCCGCGCCAGGCCGATGATCCAGGCGACCGCCATCCACGGGATCGACACGAAGGTGCCGATGATCGGGATCAGGTTCAGGGCGGCGACGGAGCCCCCTCCGTAGCAGATCACACGGAAGG
>DASYIS010000009.1:0-14301 GCA_035997375.1 Chthoniobacteraceae bacterium | reverse complement strand
GCCAACTGGACCAGCCCGTACCCGCTCCGCAGCGGTGACGGAAGCAATCCGCTCGTCCTGCTCCAGTCTTCCAAGGGGCTGCAAGCCGTCGACCCGGTCAGCGGCAGCCGCGTCTGGGCGTATACCGAAGGCGCCTCGACCAGCAGCTCCGGCGTCGTCTGCGGCGGCAAGGTGTACCTCCCCTCCTCCGGCATCACCGCCCTCGCTCCCCCGCCGAGCGGCGGCACGCCGGAGCAACTCTGGCGGTCCAGGCAAACCAGCCCCGCCACGATCAGCCCGCTCATCCTCGGCGATCGCCTCTATAGCATCAACGGCGCGGGCATCCTCGCGGTCATCGACATCAAGGATGGCGGCAACCAATGGAAACTCCGGCTGACCGGCCCCTTCAGCGCCTCGCCCGTCGCCGCCGGCGCCCGCCTGCTCGCCGTCAATGAAAAGGGCCTCGTGCAAGTCGTCGACACCGCCGCCCCGCAAGGCGCCCTGCTCGGGCAGTTGCAGCTTTCGCTGAAGACGGAGAACAAGGAGTTGGTGTTAAGCACGCCCTCCATTAGTGGGAAGCATGTGTTTGTCAGGAGCGATAGCACGCTGTGGCGTTTGGGGAATTGAACTCCGGACGTCCGGGTGCTGGAACATACGCCAGTTCTCGTTCGAGTGTGTAGAGCCCTCAACCTGCGCGCGGGGCCAGGCGAGAAGAAACTTGGGTTGGGCGCGCGCCCGGTGCACCGTGGCGGTGCCTGGCCAGCGGAGGCAAGTGAACACCGCCCCGCCCTTGGTGTGCCGCCGGCCGCAGTTTCTGCGGGGGGCGAACCCGTTGTCGTGCTTGGTGCGGAGTCCCGTGTGCAAGCCACTGGTGCCACCCGGCCGCGGTTGCCGCGCGGCCGGCTGATCCCGTTGAGGAGTTTGCTCACTTTTTTCACGGCGCGGGCCGTCCGGCTGGCCAGGTCTGAACCACCTGACCCAACCCTGATGATCCCCAACGCTCCCCAAAAGAAAGCCCGCCGCAAAAAGCCGAAGCCCCGGACCACCGCCATCCACCCGGTGCGGCGGCCCCACGCCGCGGGGATCGACGTCGGCGCGACCGCGATGTACGTCGCGGTGCCGTGCGACGCCGCCCCGTGCCCGATGCGCCCCTTTGGCCCCTTCACCGAAGATTTGCACGCGCTGGCCGAGTGGCTGGTGCGTTGCCAGATCCGCACCGTCGCCCTGGAGAGCACGGGCGTGGATTGGATCCCGCTGTTTCAGATTTTGGAGGCGCGCGGGCTGGAGGTTTGCCTGGTCAATGCGCGGCACGTGCAGCATGCGCCGGGGCGCAAGACCGATGTGCAGGATTGCCAGTGGCTGCAGGACCTCCATTCGGTGGGGCTGTTGCGGGCCTCCTTCCGCCCGCCGGCGCACGTCTGCGCGGGCGCACGGTCTGGCGGCCGCGCGACATGCTGGTGCGCCACGCCTCGCAGGCCGTGCCGCACCTGCAAAAGGCGCTCACGCCAATGAACCGCCAACTGGCCCAGGTGCTCAGCGACCTGACCGGGCAGACGGGCCTGGCGATCCTCGATGCCATCCTCGGCGGCGAGCGCTACGGGGCGAAGCTGGCCAAACTGCGCCACGGCCGTCTCAAAGCCGACGAGGCCACCCTCGCCAAAAGCCTGGTCGGCGACTGGAAGGACGAACATCTCTTTTGCCTCGAACAAGGTCGATTATATTACGAGGGCCTGCCGCGACTGCCCGGTGCGGGCAGCCTGCACGAGCGGTGAGTTCCGGAGAATCACGGTGCATGAACACGCGGAAACGGCGGCGGCGGCCCGCGCACGCATGAAGCAACAGCCGGAGATTTTCGCACGCCGCAAAGGGCTGGTGGAGCCTGTCTTCGGGACGCTGAAGTTTTGGATGGGCCACCGGGCGTTTCTCACGCGGGGCCTGGAAATGGTGCGGGGCGAGTTTTCGTTGAGCTGCCTCGGGTACAACCTGCGCCGGGTGCTCAACTTGGTGAGTGTGCCGGACTTGCTCGCCGCCCTCCGGGGGCGCGGGAGCGCCGAAAACCGCCCCGCACGGGGCCTCAGGCAGTCTGTCCGCGCCGAAAGAGCCGCGCTGGCAGGCGCGGGAGGTTCGCCGTGCGCGAAACGGGTCAGGAGACTCATAACGCCTCATCGGAATTCGTGATGGCTCTTTTTCGAAGAACAGCCGCCCGCCCGCGGTGCAAGACTCCGCAGCACGGCAGAATTTGATCTAACACAGTCTCTCAGGCGAAGGGGAGAGCCGCGCTCTACACCTCAGGGGGCGCCTTCGGCGCAGGCGGCGCCTGCTTCCGCCACCACACCGTCGCAAACGCCCGCGCTTTCAGAAACAGCAGAAACCCGAGCACCACCTGCGCGCCGAGCCCGAGCATCTCTGGCTTCACCGCATCGAAGCGCAGTTCGCGGTCGTGCAACGGGCCGATGAGGGCGACGGAGAAGCCGGCCTTCAGCAAATGCGGCAGCGCGTACAGGACGACGGCCAAGCCGATGACCGCGAAAGCGGCGGACGCAAGCCCGACGGGATGAACCGGCGGCGCGTCATCCGCGGCGAGGTCCGGCGGCGGCAGGAGCAGCGCCGCCAGGTTCCGGCTCCGGACGAAGAGGAACGCGCCGAGCGCGAGCCAGGAGGCCGGGAGGAAAAAATACAGCAGGAAGTCGGCCGATTGACTCGCGGCGCGCCAGGAAGTGCTCAGCAGGATCGCCGCATACATCGGCAGATATCCAAAGGCCTGGAAGAAAGCGTACAGCGCGGCAGCGCGGAGGACGAGGATCGCGGCGTCGGTTCGGTTCATAAAGAGGCGCGGCGCGAGCCTCTTCATTCGCCTTCACCTTGTACATGCCAAAACCTCCGGCCCCAAACTCCCGTGCGTTTCGCTTGCGTTGAAGGGCGCACCGCGAAGAATCGGTGACAGTGAAGATTCTCGATCGTTACGTCTCGCAACAGGTGCTCATCACCGGCCTGTTTGCCATCGGCGTGCTCAGCGTGGTGCTCGTGCTCGGCAACGTGTTCAAGCAGTTGCTCGAGTTGCTGGTCAATCACGACGCGCCGCTGGAGCTCATCCTTTCGTTCATCGCGTACATCCTCCCCTTCTCGCTTACCTTCACCATCCCGTGGGGCTTTCTCACCTCCGTGCTGCTCGTCTTCGGCAAGATGTCGGCGGAGAACGAGATCACCGCCCTCCGCTCCTCGGGCGTCAGCATTCCGCGCGTCTGCGTGGTCGTGCTCGTCGCCGCGCTCGTCTGCGTCGGCACGTGCCTCTATATCAACCTCATCGTCGCGCCCCAGGCGCAGGTGAAGATGAAGGACGCGCTCTACAACATCGCGACGAATAATCCCCTCGCGATGTTCGGGAGCGACAAGGTGATCGACCAGTTTCCCGGCTACAAGATCTACGTGGAAAAGAGCCACGGGTCCGAGCTGGAAAACCTGCTCGTCTACAAGCAGGCCGAGGAAAAAGCGAAGGTCCCCTTCGCGCCGATGCAGGTCATCCATGCGCACCGCGGCTCGCTGGAGACGGAGGCCGCGGAGAAGCGCATCCTTCTCCACGTCTACGACGGCCGCTACGAGCAGCGCGACGACGGCGACCCGAACGACCTGATGAAGCTCAAGGACGGGATCATCATGAAAGAAAGCACCCTGCCGATTTCGCTCGTCGAGCTGTACGAGAAAAACAAGAAGCGGCGCGGCATCACCACGCTGACCGTGGGCGAACTGATCGATCGTCTCAATGCCGGCCAACTGGACCCGGACCCAAAGAAGCAGTTGCAGATGAAAACCGCCGCGATGACGGAGGTGAGCAAGCGCTTCTCCTTCTCGCTCGCCTCGCTCGCCTTCGGCCTCATCGGCGTGCCGCTCGCGATCACCGCCCAGCGGCGCGAGACCTCGATCGGCTTCCTCCTCTCGCTGATCGTCGCCTTCGTTTACTTCCTGTTCATCATCATCGCCGACTCGTTCAAGAACTCGCCCAAGGCGCATCCGGAGCTCCTCGTCTGGATTCCCAACTTCCTCTTCATCGGACTGGGCCTCTACATGTTTTACAAGCTGAGCCGGAAGTAAGCCGGCGTTTGTAGTTCCGCCGGCGGCACGTGCAGCGGTGTCCGTCCTCAAACCTCAACCCGAGTCCCTCCGATGCCTCAGCATTCCCCCCTCTCTCGTGTCCCGCGCACCGTCATCGAGCCGCTGGAGGCACGCATCGCGCCGGCAATCATCTACGCGGTCACGGCGGACAACCACCTCATCACCTTCGATTCCGCAGCGCCGGCGACGATCCTCTCCACGGTGGCGATCAGCGGGCTGGTGGCGCCGACGACGGAGCACGTGGCGGGGATCGATTTCCGTCCCTCTACGGGGCAGCTCTACGCGCTCGGGATCAATGATTTCAATGCGGGGGTGGATGAGGGCGTGCTTTATACGCTCAACCCCAAAACAGGGGTGGCGTCGAACGTTCTCTTCAATGGGGGCGGGTCGCTGATCAGCAGCGATTTCACCGATGGCGCGCACTACGGCGTGACGTTCGACCCGGTGGCGGACGTGCTGCGCGTGGTGAATGACGCGGGGCAGAATTTCCGGGACGATGCCAACACCGGTTTCCTCAAGGCACAGGACACGGCGCTCAGCTCGGGCACGATCGTCGCCGCGGCCTACGACCACAGCGTGGCGGGGACGACGGCGGCGACGCTCTTCGGGCTGGATGCGACCAGTAACTCCGTGGTGCGCATCGGCGACATCGGCGGCACGCCGGGCTCCGCCAATGGCGGCGCGGTCACCTCGCTCGGCGCGCTCGGCGTGACTGCGAGCTCGCACTTCGGCGCCCTCGAAATCGCCCCGCGCACGGGCGAGGCGTTCGCGATCCTCGACAACGGCACCACGACCAATCTCTACCTCCTCAATCTCGCGGCCGCAACGGGTGCGGCGATGGACCTGGGGGGGATCGGAACCGGGTTGGTCAAGATGGTCGGGATGGCGGTGGCGCCGACGGGCGACCTCGTCATCGCAGCCAACGGCAAGAGCGCGACGTACCTCGATTTCGACGGCGACAAGGTGAGCGTCACGCTGAGCAAGGGCGCGCTGAGCGCCGCGCAGTTCACCTTCCGCGCCGGCGAGCTCGGCTCGCAGCTCCTGCGCTTCGAGTTTGCCCCGAATCCCGCGGACAAGGCGCTCTTCGCGGATGCGTCGCTCACCTTCGCCGCCTCGCCGGTGAAGGGACATGGCGACGGCTACGCGCATGTCGGTTTCATCGACGCGACCGGCATCGACCTTGGCAAGGTCACAGTCGACGGCGATCTGGGACTCATCACCGCGGGCGACATCAGCGCGGATGGCGACATGGCGCTCGCCTCGCTGACGGTCCACTCCATGGGCGCGCTCGGCAAGAGCACGCAGCTTCCCGGCGGCTCGCTCGAGAGTTCCATCTCCGGCCGCCTCGGCGCCCTGAGCATCAAGACCGATCTCCTCGGCGCGCGCGTCGCGGCCGTCGGCGTCGCGTCCTCCATGGGGAATATCACCATCGGCGGTGACGTCGTCGCCGCCAACGACGGCATCACCCACGCCGGCGTGAGCTCATTGGGCTCGATGGGGAATGTGGCCATCGGCGGGTCGCTCGTCGGCGGTTCCATGCTCAACGACGGCAACATCTCCAGCGGGCAGGATATGGGAAAGGTCACCGTTGGCGGGTCGCTCATCGGCGGCGCCGGCCAGGCCACCGGGGCGATTTCGTGCGTGGGCTCGATGGGCGCGGTGAAAATCGGGGGCGACCTCGTGGGGGGCGGTGGCGATTTTAGCGGCTACCTTTCGGGCGTGAGCGGGATCGCCTCCGTGGCGGTCGGCGGCTCGCTGCTCGGCGGCACGACGGACCCGGCCCACGGCGCCCGCAGCGGTTCGATCTACTCGAACGGCAGCATTCCCGGGACGGTGAAAATCGGCGGCGACATCGTGGGCGGGGTCAGCTCCGAATCGGGGAGACTGTACGCGGGCGGCCAACTTGGCGCCGTCACCATCGGCGGCTCGGTCTCCGGACGCGGCATGTTCACCGGAATGATTGAGGGGCTCAACGGGATTGCCGGCGTGAAAATCGGCGGCGACCTGCGCGCCCTGCCCAACGTCGCCAATCAGGGCGTCATCATTTCCTTCAAAGTCGTGGGACCGGTCACGATCGCAGGCTCGGTGCTCAATGGCGGGATCAGCGCCACGACCCTCGGAGCCGTGACGATCGGCGGCGATCTGCGGGCGGAGGCCAATGCGACCACCTCCATCAACGCCGACGGCGTGGCGGACAACGCGGCGCCGGCGATCAAGAGCCTCACGGTGAAAGGGAGCGTGGTGAATGCGATCGTCTCCGCCAGCATGCGGCCCTTCGTCAATCCGGACGCCGGCATCGGCGCCGTCACCGTGGGGGGGAACTGGATCGCGTCGAGCCTCCTGGCCGGAACGGATTCCGGCGACGCGAAGATCGGCGACGAGGACGACGTGAAAGGCGCCGAACCCCTCTTCGACGTCCTCCTTTCCAGCATTTCCTCCATCACCATCAGTGGCTTCGTCGCGGGCACTGTTGGCGGCACGGATCACTTTGGTTTTGTCGCGGAAAAGATCGGCTCGATGAAGGTCGGCGGCGTGAAAGTGCCGCTCACCACCGGGCTGGACAAAGTGGGCTTCGCGCTCGGCGTGACCGGCGACGTCCGCGTGCGCGAGGTCGACGACACGTCCGCGGTCTTCCCCGTGACCGTGCTCGTGCCCAACGGTCTCGCGGTCCAGAGTCCGAAGCAGGCCACTTACCACGACGCGGACGGCGACCTGGTCACCGTGAAGACGAGCAAGCCCGGCCTCGACCTGAGCGACTTCACCTTTGCCACGGACGCGGACGGCGCGCAGTTCCTTCAACTCGATCTCCACAACGAAGGCGCCGGCTTCAAGGGGGCCGATGTGACCATCACCGCCACACCCGACCACGGGCTCGGCGATGGCTTCGCCCATGTTGGTTTCATCAACGCCACCGGCCTGGACTTGGGGAAGGTGAGCGTCGATGGCGACCTCGGCCGCCTCGTGGCGGGGAACTCCGCCACCGGTGGCGTCGCCGTGGCTTCCCTCACTGCGCACTCCATGGGGCTCTACGGCACCGCGACGCAACTGGCCGGCGGGGACCTCGTCAGCACGCTCAACGGCCGCCTCGGCGCACTCACGGTGAAGACCGATGTCGTGAACGCGCGCATCGAGACGACCGACAGCACGGCGGCGAACGGGTCGATCGGCAACCTCACCATCGGCGGCGACATCATCGGCGGCGCCGCGCAGTCCGGCGTTTTCTCTTCGGGCGCCATGGGCGGCGTGAAGCTCGGCGGCTCGCTCATCGGCGGTTCGGTCTTCAAGAGCGGCAGCATCGAATCCGGCGGCAAAATGGCCGGCGTGACCCTGGGCGGCTCGATCTTCGGCGGCTCGGGAGTGGGCAGCGGCATCCTCCAAAGCGGTGGCGACCTGGGCGCCGTGAAAATCAAGGGTGCCGTCATCGGTGGCACCAATAGCGGCTCCGGCACCGTCGATGCGGCCGGCAACATCACCTCGGTCACGCTCGGTGGCTCCCTCGTGGGCGGCGACACCACGGACCCCGTGAACCAAAACTCCTCCGGGGCAATTTTCGCCAATGCTGCAGTCTTGCTTCCTGGGGTCACGCATAACATCGGACCAGTGAAAATTGGCGGGAGTCTGCGCGGCGCGAATAACCTATTCTCGGGCCAGCTCGTCGCGAATGGGAATATCGCTTCCATCAGCGTCGCCGGCTCGCTCATCGGCGGTGCGGGAGTGCAGAGTGGCAGCATTGGCGCCACCGGCAAGCTGGGGCCGATCAAAGTCGCGGGCGACCTGCGCGGCGGCGCCGGGAACTACTCCGGCAGCGTGACCAATATCGTCAGTGGCTCGATCGGCACGGTGACGATCGGCGGCTCCCTGGTCGGCGGCGGCAACGCGTTCACCGGTCTCCTGTCCTTCAATACGATGGGTGCCGTGACGGTCGGCGGCAGTGTCCGGGCGATCGACCCCGCGCAGGGCGTGCGCATCAGCGCCCAGGGCGCCGCCGATCATGCGGGCGGACTGGCCGGGCTTACGGTCAAAGGCAGCGTGCGCTCCGCGCTCATCCTCGCCGGCGACGACCTGGTCGGCAGCCCCACGAACTCCGACGCCACCATCGGCTCCGTCACCGTGGGCGGCGACTGGCTGGCCAGTTCGCTCGCCGCGGGGGTCAACCCGGGCGCGGGCGGTTTTTATGGCAACGGCGACGATACCAAAATCACCGAAGCCGCGCCCGACACGCTCTTCGCGAAGATCGCGAGCATCACCATCAAAGGCTTCGCCGCCGGCACGCCCGGCGTGGCCGGCGACCACGTCGGCTTCGTCGCCGAGCAGATCGGCCGTCTCACCATCGGCGCCTGGAAAGCCCCGCTCACCACCGGACCCGACACGGCCGGCATCGCCATTACCGGCGACTTGCGCGCGCGGGAGGTGTGAGCGCCCGCCCTCACCGCGGCGGGATGATCTCCGCCACCGGGACCATGAGATCCTCGAACGCGAGCGGGCTCACGCTTTCGCCCAGCGCAAAACGTAGCGTCACCGCGTAGTTTTCACCCTCCGGTTGGCGGAAAACCTGGAGCACATCCTCCTCGAGATTCACGATCCAGTACTCGCGCACGCCGGCCTGCGCGTACGCCTTCCGCTTGCGGCCACGGTCGAAGGAGAGGCTGCTCTCGGAGACTTCCACCAGGAGAAAAACCTCGTTCGGCCGCGACTTGTGCGCCATCCGCCGCACCCGCGGCACCAGCATGATGTCCGGCTGGGGTTCGGAGTAGTCGTGCAGGAAGACCGGATTGCCCGGCGAGATCGAGTATCGTTTCCGGCCGTGATCGCCGAACCAGTCGACGATCCAAGTGACGGCCAAAATGTGGCGAAGACCAATCGGGGACATAATGAGGATCTCTCCATCGAGCAACTCCACGCGGTCTTCCGGGCCGAAGATGCCGGCCTCCCCCATCTTATTGTACTCCTCGACCGAGAACCGGAATGGCTGCGGAAACGTCTGCGGCTGGACCGCCGGCATGGTGGCAACGCTGCTCATCGCCGAAAGGTTGCCACATCGCGCCCGGCGAGGCAAGGCCCCTCTCCGTGCCGGCAAGGCTTCCGCGTTTTCGATTCACGCACGGGACCGGTTGCCCTACGCTGCGTCGTCCCCTCCCCGAACATGAAAACGCCCACGCTCTTCCGCGCCGCCACCTTGGTCGCCCTGCTCCTGATGCCAGGCCTTGCCCGGGCGGAGGACGAGAAGTTGCCCGCCCGCGAGACCTTTGAGGTCGCCGAGCACACCGCGTACCTCTACGCCGCGCCGCAGCCGGCCGAGGGGAAGCCGTGGCTCTGGTTCGCGCCGACGCTCAAGGGCGTCTCGCTCGCCCTGCGCCGCGTCTACTTCGAGGGGCTGCTCAAGGCGGGCGTCAGCATCGCGGGGTTCGATCTCGGCGAGGTGCGCGGCGCGCCCGGCAGCTCCGCGCAGTTCTCGCTCTTCCATGAAGAGATGGTCCGGCGCGGGTTCGATCGCCGGCCGGTGCTCCTCGGGCAGAGCCGCGGCGGGCTCATGATGCTCGGCTGGGGCTTCCGCAACCCGGAGAAAGTGCGCGCCTTCGTCGGCATCTACCCGGTCTGCAATCTCGCGGAGTGGGGGATGAAAAACAAAGACGTGACGCTCGCCGACTACGCCCTTTCGGAGGAGGAAATGCGCAAGGAGATGACCCGCTACAACCCGCTCGACAACCTCAAGCCGCTCCTCGATCACAAAGTCCCGATGTTCGTCATCCAGGGCGACTCCGACCAGGCCGTCCCCTACGACCAAAACACCCGCCTCCTCAAGGAGCGCTACGAAGCCGGCGGCGGGCAGATCACCGTCAAGCTCATCCCCGGCGAAGGCCACGCCGCGTCGCCCGCGTTCTTCGAGGATCGCGATCTGCTCGCCTTCATGCTGAAGGCAGTGGGGAAGTAGCTCGCGCGATCGCCCTCCACACAGGACTGACTACTGCCGGCTGATCACTTCCCCCTCAGAGCCCCCCTGATCGCCTCCGCCCCCTCGACGCCGACGAGCTTCTGATCCAGGCCGCCGTAAAAATAGCTGAGCTTTTCGGGGTCCAGGCCCAGCAGAACGGCCCCGCAAAAGCACGCGGATGCCGCTTGACCCTGTACCACGCAAGGTGTTTCCTCAGGTGGGCAGCCTTCGCGAACATGAAACCCATCGTCCCGGTTCTCGCATGCAATCTCTCGCGATTATTGTCACCAGCCGCCAAACTCCCCGCAAGACCGTTGCCGCGAAGTGACGTTTCCTTCCGAAGGTATCTTTCCCGCGGTGCCAGCAAATAACGACGAGACGAACAGACTGCCGCTCCCCCACTCGTCACTGCCCGCACATATTACTTTATACCATCACTTCTCCCCATGAAGTCTTCACCACGCATCTTTGTTACCGGCGATTGGGTCGTGGATCACCATATTTACATGGGTGACTTGGAACAGCCAGAGGAATCGGACGGTCTCCCGACAAGCATTCGAGTCGATTGGGGAGGATGCTATCAAGTCGTGGAAATCCTCGATCGCCTCTCATCCGGTATCGCCTTGCCCATTGCAGATAGACAGCGCGACGCCGCGCGTCATTTTTTTGCGCTCTGGAAACCATATCCCGAAGGCAAAGCCGAAGCAGACCAGACCCCAAGCTCCAGCCGTGACCGTAAATTCTGGAGACTCCACGAACGACTCGGCTTCGATGCACCAGTCCAACGGCCACTTGATCTCACCCATCTGCCAAAACCCCCGCCGAGGGAAGCTAAAATAGAGGACCTTGATCGCGCAGAGCACGCGATTCTCGTCATCGATGATGGCGGAGCCGGCTTCCGAAAATCGGACACATCGCAATGGCCGAGCAAATGGCCCCAAACTCGACGCAAGAGATTCGACTGGGTGGTGGCCAAGACGGGATATCCCTTGGCCCACGGAGAATTTTGGGAGGACATGTTTGAGGCTTTCGGTGATCGCCTGGTGGTGATCGTGGATAGCGCGGAAATCCGCAAAGCGGATGTGGGAATCAATTGGCAAACCTCATGGGAACGCACCATTCATGACATCGACCTGGCTCTCGAAAAGCACTCACCTCTCCGTAAACTTGCCAGAGGCGCCAAACATCTGATCATTAACTTTGGAACCTGCGGTGCTCTGATCATTCCGCGGCCGTCTGCAGTCTCCAACCAACCATATGACTTTATTTATGATCCCGCGCACTTGGAAGGGGAATGGCATGAGCATTGTCCGGGCACCATTCTCGGATTGCGCACCACTTTGACCGCCGCTATTGCCTGGCATTTGAGTCGTGGAGTGCCACTCTCTGGCGGGGTGCGTGCGGGTTTGGAGGCGATGCGCGCTCTCTGGCGTTTTGGGCACGGTCAAGCCAAGGAACTGCATTTCGCCCCCGGCGCTCATGGCTCCGTTCCAAACATCGCCCCGCCTCCGCCCTCTCGCGGCGATATCATCGAGTCGCTCAAGGAGGCCATAGAAATCCTAGCCCACGACACCGTCGGCAAGAAGCGTGACAAATTTGCCATCGTATCTCTCTCACCAGAGTCGTGGCGCGACCCGCAACGGGACAAGCGCTGGAGTCTGCTCAGTGTAGGCGCACATTCCCCCGGCATCGCCGCGGACGAGGTCATGCGCATTGCCATGGAAGTCGCCCAAAGCGGAATCAGCGGCCTCGCCGACGGACCCTATTTCCAACTGGGCGATCTCACGGTCGTCGACCGCCACGAGATCGAAAGCCTCCGCGCCATCCAACGACTGGTGCGCGGATACCGCGATAAGAAAGCCGCCAAGCGACCGCTTTGCATTGGCGTTTTCGGCGAACCGGGCGCTGGAAAGTCTTTTGGGATTCAGTCGATCAGCAATGCGGTGACTGGTGAAAAGGCCGCCATGCTTACGTTCAATCTTGCGCAGTTTACGAAGGACGCCGACATGATCGGCGCCATGCACCAGGTGCGTGACGCCGTGCTGCGCGGGAGCTTTCCACTCGTCTTTTGGGATGAATTCGATGCCAACGAATACGAGTGGCTCAGGTTCCTGCTCGCTCCGATGCAGGATGGAGTGTTTCACGAGGAGCGACAGACCCATCCCATTGGCCAATGTATTTTCGTTTTCGCCAGTGGGACAGCCGAGACGGTGGAAGACTTCGGACCCCCGAAGGAGGCCAAGGAGGCCTGGACGAAATACAAGCTCCGCAAAGGTCCCGATTTCATTAGCCGTCTGGATGGCTTCATCAATGTCTGCGGCCCGAATCAACGTCTTTGCGCTCACAAGGGTCGGAAAATACCTGACCCCGGAGATTGTTTTCACCCAATCCGCCGCGCACTGGTTTTGCGTCACCTGGCCAATGTCAAGCCCACCGAGCAACTGCAGATCGACCCGAGCCTGTTGCACGCCTTGCTATGCGTGGACAGATTCAAACATGGTGCCCGCTCGATGCGGGCGATTATCGAGCCATTGCTCTCCCGTGACGGTCGGCCGAAACCTTTGTCGCGCTCGAACCTCGCGACGGCAGAGCAACTTGGTCTGCATGTGGATGCAGACAAGTTCATGGCGCTCATGGTGCAGACACCGCCCGTGACGGAAGCGAGGCGAAGAAGGCGATCAACCAAGAAGGCTGCAAGGTAGTTGCGACGCGCAGGCAAATTCCGAGGTTTTCCGGTGCTGCGCCTCACGCTACATCACCCCCCTGATCGCCTCCGCCCCCTCGACGCCGACGAGCTTCTGATCGAGCCCCCCGTAGAAGTAGCTGAGCTTCTCGGGATCCAAGCCGAGGAGCGTCAGCGCGGTCGCGTGCAGGTGCTTGACGTGGCATTTGTCGCGCACGGCGTTGGCGCCGAGTTCGTCGGTTTCGCCGATGCTGCGGCCGCCCTTCACGCCGCCGCCGGCCATCCACATGGTGAAGCCGTAGGCGTTGTGGTCGCGGCCGGTGCCCGTGGGGTACTCGGCGGTCGGCTGGCGGCCGAATTCGCCGCCCCAGATGATGAGCGTGCTGTCGAGCAGGCCGCGCTGTTTGAGGTCCTTGAGGAGGCCGGCGATCGGCTTGTCCGTGCGGCCGGCGTGGAAGTTGTGGTTCTTGACGAGGTCGCCGTGCGCGTCCCAATTGTCGTCGGCATGCGCGCCGCCGGAGTAGAGCTGGATGAAGCGCACGCCGCGCTCGACCATGCGGCGCGCGAGCAGGCAGCGGCGGCCGAATTCCTCCGTCTGCGGGTCGTTCATGCCGTAGAGCGCTTTCGTCGCCTCGGTCTCCTGCGCGAGATCGACGGTCTCCGGCGCGTGGAGCTGCATCTTGGCGGCCAACTCATAGCTGGCGATGCGCGCGGCGAGGTTGGAGTTCTCGGCACGCGGGGCCTCGTGCTCGGCGTTGTATTCGCGCAGGGTGTCGAGCATGCGGCGCTGCATGGGGCCGGTCATTTCCGGCGGACGATTGAGATCGAGAATCGGGTCGCCGGCGGAGCGCAGCAGGGTCCCCTGATAGGTCGCCGGCATGTAGCCGCTCGACCAGTTCTTGGCACCGCTGATCGGGCCGCCTTTCGGATCGAGCATGACGACGAAGCCCGGGAGATTTTCGCTCACGCTGCCGAGTCCGTAATTCACCCACGAGCCGAGGCACGGGGCGCCGGAAAGGATCTTGCCGGTGTTCATCTGCAGCATCGCCGAGCCGTGGATCGGCGAATCGGCGGTCATCGAGTGGATGAACGCGATGTCGTCCACGCAGGTCGCGAGATTGGGGAAAAGGTCGCTGACCTGTTTGCCGCACTGGCCGTATTCCTTGAACGCCCATTTCGGCGCGATGACGCGGCCTTCGTTCTTCTTGCCGCCGCGGCCGAAGGTTTTCACCTGGATGGTTTTGCCGTCGAGCGGCGCGAGCGCCGGCTTCCAGTCGAACGTATCGACCTGGCTCGGCCCGCCATACATGAACAGGAAGATGACGCTCTTCGCCTTCGGCGCGAAGTGCGGTTTCTTCGGGGCGAGCGGGTTGGCGAAGGGCGTGACGCCGTCGGCCGCGACGGCTTGCGTGCCGAGAAAGGTGTCGAGCGAGAGCAGGCCGGTGAGGGCGAGTCCGGTGAAGCCGGCGCCGGCTTCCCAGAGAAATTCGCGCCGCGTGCGGCGGCAGAAGGAGGGTTCGTGCGACATGGCGTTCAGTTTGGCAAGGCAGGCTCTGTGGTCCGCACAGTCCCCTGTGCGATCGGCGCCGTCACCGCA
>DASYIS010000008.1:0-4837 GCA_035997375.1 Chthoniobacteraceae bacterium | reverse complement strand
CGGGCATCCTGCCCGCTGACTGTCGTATTCACTAAACGGTGGTTCTCTGTTTCGACGGGCGGGACGCCCGCCGGCCCCACGGGCAGGATGCCCGTGCCACGTCGGCACCGCCGCGCCAATTGAACAGTTGCGGCCTAACTCGAACCCAACAGATTGCCCACGCTCACCGGACGGAACGTTGCACATTGAGGTGCGCAATCAGCTCTCTTGATTCGCGGGCGCGCACTCCGGCTGCACGAGCTTCCGATGCATTTCCGCGGTCAGCGCCTCGACGCGTTCCGTCAGCTTCTTGGTGAGCTCCGTCAACTCGGTGTTTTGTTGCATGAGAACCAGCAATTGTGCGGTTTGCACGGCGGCCGCCGCCTGAAGCGCGGAGCTTTCTTTGGCCAGCGCTTCGCGATGCAGCGCATCGGCTTCATTGTGCGCCTTGTCGCGATCGGCCTGGCGGGTTTGCGCCAGCAGGATCAAGGGCGCCGCGTACGCCGCTTGGAGACTGAACGCCAAGTTCAGCAGAATGAATGGATAAATGTCGAATTTCCAACGCCCCGCGACGTTTTCCACGATCCAGATCGCCACCAGCAATGTCTGCCCAACCAGGAACGACGGCGTGCCGAAAAACCGCGCGAAGGCCTCCGCCTTCAGCGCAAACCAATCGTTCCCGAACGCCGGCGCGAGATGCACGTGCGGCAGGTGAAAACGGAGATGCCTTTGGGAATCCGGCGCCGCAGCGACCTCGGGCTTCGGGGTTTCGGAGGGGAGGAGATCGGGGTTGCTCATAACAATACGACGAGTCAGTCAGGCGAAGGCCCGCTGGCGTTTCAAGAGCGCGAAGCGGTCGGCGAGCGCGGCGCGGTCGGCGTCGCGATAGGCGGCGGGCAGGTAGCGCCGGTCGGAGCAGGCAAGGACGGCGGCGAGCTCCTGCAGTTCCAGCAGGTGCGGATCGAGCGGGTCGATGAAGCTGTTGATGACTTCCTCCAAGTCGGCGACTTCGAGCGCGTTGTCGCGTTTCGCGAGGACCGCGCGCTCTTTCGCGCGCGTGAGGATCGCGTCGACGTCGCTCCCGGTCAGCGGACGCGTGCCGAGGTGCTCGCGGATGTACGCCTGCATCGGCTCGCTGAGGGCGATCTTTTTGTAGCGCGCGATGGTGGCGAATTGCTCGGCGACTTCATCGGGATTCGCGGCGGCGAAGAGCGGGATCGCGAGGCCGAAACGGCCCTGGCGTTTCATGTCGATCGCGAGCAGATCCGGGCGCGAAGTCATCGCGATCCAGAGCTCGCGGCCGCGCAGCGAGCTGTCGCCGAGGTGCGCGGCGAAGGCGGCGAAGACGCGGCCGGAGACGCCGGAATCGCCCCCGCCTTCGCGCGTGCCGAAGACCGCATCGGCTTCATCGACCACCACGATCACCGGGCCGAGCGCGCGGATCGTCATGAGGATGCGCGCCTGTTGCAGCTCGGTGTCGCCGACCCATTTCGAGCGAAACTCGGCGAGCTCCATCACGGGCAATCCACATTCGCCGGCGAAGGCGTCGACGAGGAACGACTTGCCGACGCCGACCCGGCCGGGCAGCAGCACGCCGCGCTCCAGCACGTCGCGCTTGCCGTTCGCGATGAGCCACGCGAGCTCGCGCAGGCGCGCCTTGGCGGCGTGATGCGTGGCCACCGCGTCGAGCGAGAGGCCGGGCTTCGGGCTCTTGAACCGGACGAGTCCCTGGCAGTATTCCTCGATGAGCCGCTTTTTGCCGCGCGCGACGTGCTCGGCGGTGACGCGCGCGCCGTTGCCGAGCGCCTCGGCGAGCAGGTGCTGGATGCGCGCGAGATTGAGCCCGGAGAGATGGCCGGCCAGCGCTTCCTCCGAAAAATCGCTCCACTCCGCGAGCACGCGGCCGGCGGTGACCGGGCCCTTTTGCAAAAAGAGCAGGCGGTCCTCGGCCTCGGGCAGCAGCAGCTCGATCTGCGCGACGTGCGGGTTTTGCAGGAGATCGCCGGCGAGCTTGGCGGCGGTCTCGGTGACCACGATGACGCCGAGGTCGAGCTTGCGCATCTCGGCGGAGGCGGCCCATTTCAACAGGGTGACGAGCGCCATCCGCTCCTCGAGGCTCGTGCTCGCGTCGGACGAGGCCGGGATGATTTTCTCCGGAAAATCGATGTGGAGGGTGATGCTCTCGCCGCGGTCCTGGGCCGCGTGGAGGAAGAACCGGCGCAGCAGCGGGGCGAGCTTCGTGAACTCGCGCGGCGGGCCCGTCCGTGCGAAGTTGGTGTTCTCTACCTGGTCGAAAACGGCGAGCCACTCAAAGAAGCGCTGCTGCATCTCCGGCGCGCCGAAGGTCAGCCCGTCGCCGATGTCGTAATAGAGCAGAAACGCCCGGGTCGGGAAGATGCGGCGCGCGAGGAATTGCTTGAGCGAAACGAAGCGCGTCTCCGCGCCCTCGAGCACGGGAAAGACATCGTAGATGTTGCCGTGCAGGACGTAGAGCGAGTAGGTCGCCGAGTTCCAGCGGCGCGCCAGCTCCAGCGCCCAACCGCGCAACGGCAGGCGCGACGGCGCGGCATCGGTGGGCGTCGGGGTCATGAGACTCGGCCGCGCGCCCGGGCTCGGGCGGCGGCGGTTCCGAGCGGCGGCGGCGCCGGCGGCGAACTGAAGCCGAGCCGCGCCTCGGTCTGCGGCAGGTCGCCGACGAGGTCCTTGAAGTCATCCATCTCCGCCAGCCATTTGTTCGTCTGGTCGAGGTGCTCGACCGTCGCGTCGATGCGCTCGGTGAGCGCGCCGGCGTTTTTCATCGCGACTGCGTCGGCGCGGATGAGCTTGATCTGCTGATCGAGCCGCTCCTGCTCGGCGACGACGAGCGCGACGTTTTCCCGCGCCTGCGCCGAGCGCTCGAGGCGGCGATGGAGCACTTCCAGCCGGTCCTGCCGCGAGGAGAAAAAGCGTTGCTTCGTCTCGAGCGTCTTGTTCTCGCCGAGCGCCTTCAGTTTCTCGGCTTCCGCGCGGAGCTGCGCGATCTCACCCTCGGCCTGTTGCACGAGCGCGGGGAGATCTTCGCGGCGCTCGGTCTCGAGGAAACGCTGGAGCGATTCTTCGATCGTGAGCAGCCGCAGGTAGGTCCACATCAGTTCGTCGAGCTTGCGCAGCCGTGGGTCGGTGGACGCGCTGCTGGAAGTGAGCGGGTTTTCCGAGGAAGCGCTTTCGATGTCGCGGCAGACCTCGGCGAGGGCGAAGTAGCGCAGCCGGCGCGGCTGGGCGAGCGAGTTGAGCAGGTTCTCGCGCCGCTTCACGAACTCGGCCACCTTGGCCTGCTCGGCGGCGTTGCGCTCGTTCCGGCCGCGCCGATCGACCCAGCCCCGGAAGAGCGGCGTGTCAGGCGCGTAAATCCAACCGATAATGTACGCGGTCGCGCCGGCGATGAGCGGCAGCGCGTGTCCGGCCATGAAACCCGCGCCGAGCGTCAGCAGACCCATCCACGCGTGATGCGGGCTGCGCATAAAAGCGGCACGATAGTTGAAGTCGTCCATATTTAGGTCAAGGCCACGCGGCGAAGCCGCAGCCCGTCGTCCTCGTGTGTAGAGGCGGCTCTCTGTGAGCCTGAGCGAACAGGTGCCGCCTCCATCTTGGTCTGGCAGCGCAGCTGGCAAGCGACGCTCAAGAAATTGGAGGCGGCACCCCTTCGCCTAGGCTCAAGGAGCGCGGCCTCTACACAGCGGAACGAAGGCGCTTCGCGCGAAAACGTCGCGCGCTTCTTCGTGTCTTTTGTGTATTTCGTGGACGTCATGCCGGTTTGATTCAGCGGGAGTAACGATGCGGTATTTTGCGCGAGCCGCGCAAGGCTCCTGAGGCCAGGGCGTCGTGTTCGAGGCGCTGGAGCAAGTCGGTCGTGAGCTCGGTGAACCAGTCGTTCTCGCGCATTTCCTCCAGCGGCACGTCGGGGCGCGGGACTTTCAGCTCCTCGACGAGCCGGCCCGGCTTGGCCGCCATGCGATAGACGCGGTCGCCCAGGTAGACGGCCTCTTCGACCGAATGCGTGACGAAAAACACCGTCCCCTCCTGCTCTTTCCAAAGCTGCACGAGCAGCTCCTGCATGCGCAGGCGGATGCGCGGATCGAGCGCGCCGAACGGCTCGTCCATGAGCAGGATGCGCGGCCGCAAAATGAGCGTGGAGGCGATGGCGACGCGCTGCTGCATGCCGCCGGAAAGCTCGCTCGGGAACTTGTTTTCCGCACCCTCGAGTCCGACCTTGGCGCTCCATTCGCGCGCCTGCGCGAGGCGATCGGGGCGTTTGACGCCGCGCAATTGCAGGCCGAAGGCGATGTTCTCGAGCACGGTGAGATGCGGGAGCAGGGAGTACTTTTGATCGACGACGCCGCGGTCCGCCCCCGGGCCGACGATCGCCTGGCCGAAGATTTCGATGACGCCGCTGGTCGGCGGAAACTGCGGCGAGAGGCCGGCGATCAGGCGGAGCACGGTCGATTTCCCGCAGCCCGAGGGGCCGACGAGACAGATGAGCTCGCCTTTGCCGGGGAGGTCTTCTACGACGAAGGAGACGTCCTCGATCGCGACTTTGCGCTCTTCACCTTCCCCGAAGGATTTGGTGACTTTGTCGAAGCGGACGACTTCCGGGAGACCGTCGGCGGCGCCATGAACGCGCGGGACCGCGGCGGAGGCAAGGAGCGCGGGGGCGGGTTCTTTTGGAGGGTAGGAGCCGGCGACCGGAGCTTCCAGCGCGGCCTTGATTTCCGGCTGGAGGGCGTCGGCCTGGACCGGGTTGGGAGGTGGCTTTGGGGTTTCCATGCGGGGAGAAGGAATGACGAATGACGAATGACGAATCTTCGTTATCAGCGGTATT
>DASYIS010000007.1:0-9761 GCA_035997375.1 Chthoniobacteraceae bacterium | reverse complement strand
CTCTGGCTGAGCGCCGCCCGCGCGCAGGAGGAGCCCCTGCCCGATCCGGGCCCGCCGCAGTACGTCTACGCGCTCGACGACCAGACCGAGCTGACGCTGACCTTTCACCCCAAGGACCAGAAGACCTGGGGCGCCGAGCTGCGCCTCTACGGCGAGCCGGCGCAGGGGCAAATCTACAGCTTCACCGGCGATGTGCGGTTGCTGACGAAGGATGTCTACGAATACAAGAACGGGACGCCGCCGACCCAGAAACAGATCCGCGTCGCGGGCAAGCCGGGCGAAAAGTCACCGCTGGAAATCTCCACCCGCAACCTCACGGGCGACGACTCGAAGCCGGTGCGCATCCACGGGACCTTCAAGCCGGTCGACGACGCGGCGCTCGAGGCCCGCATGAAGAAGCGCTATGAGCAGGCTGACGCGGCGCTGAACGATCTCCTCAAGCGCACGCTGGGCGAGGTCGGCAAATCCGGCGAGGCGAAGCTCAAGGAAGCGTTCGCGGCGCGGCTGAAGCTGCGCGACGCCGCGGTCGATCCCGAGGCCGACCACAAGGGACTACCTTACTGGACCACGATGTGGAATGCGACGCTGGAGAGCGTCGGCTTTCTGCGCAGCTACACCGGCCGCTTCGCGACGAAGGGCTTCGCGGGCAGCTACCGGATGCCGAACGGCAATTCGCTGGAGCTGGAGGTCGTGCCCGAGGAGGGGCTGAAGTTCACCGCGGCCGTGCTCCAGCACGCCGAAGACAAGCCGGGCGTCCTCACCGGCACCGCGCGGCTCTTCACCACCCGCGCCGTCTACAAGGAGCCGGCGAACAAGAAGGACGCGGAGGGCCGCACGCCGGTCGAGGCGACCTTCACGCAGCATGGGCACATTGTGCATCTCGAGGCGAAGAACACCGACGAGCTCGCCGGCCACGGCGTGTCGTTCGACGGCGATTATTACAAGGTGGTGCCGCGGAAATAGCGCGGCCACGGCCTCCCATTCCTCGCATGTTCCCCTCCTTCCCATCGCGCGGCGCACCCTCATGGGAATGATGGGAGGAATGGGAGTGATGTTCCTCTCGGCGCTCGCCGCTCCGGCCGATGAGCCGACGCATTTCCGATCGATCTCGCGCCGCGGGAGTAGGTTGCCTGGAAGGCGACCCTTGGGAACGCCAATCTCCCGATCGGCGAGGGTCCGGCGGTGCGGAGCGCAACTCGCCAATCAGGAGATTGGCGTTCCCAGGGGTCAATAGGGCGGCAGCGCTCGGCGCAGTCCGTGCGCCAGGACCACGCAGAGGAACACCAAGTTGCGCAAAACGACCGCGGGCCAGAGGTAGCGCACGCAGCCGAGGGCGTGGGCCGTTTCCCGCTGCCGTTCCAGTTGGGCGGCGATTTGCTCCAGCAAGTCGAGCGAGCGCGGGTAGTCGGCCACGCCGTCGCGCCAATCCCGCGGAATACCGTTCGTCCCGACCCGTGCGCCGACCAGCGCGCCGGTGATCGCACCGGTCGTATCCGTGTCGCCACCGCACGCGATGACTTCGCCGACCGCCGTCGCGTAGTCGCCGCGATGCCGGAGCGCGGCGTAGATCGCGACTGGCACGCTCTGGAATGCGTAGCCCGAGACGCCTTTGGTCGCGCCGAGTTCGCGGGCGAAGGCGAGTACCGGCTCGTTCAGCTCCAGCGCGGCCCGCAGCCGTGCGACGATCGGCGGCCATTCGGCGTGGCTGCCGAGGCCCTCCAGCGTGTCGAGCAGCGGGTCGATGTCGTCGCGCGTTTCGGCCATCCAGGCGGCGGTTTCGGCGACGGCGAGGGCGGCGATCAAGGCGCGCGGATCGCGGTGCGTGATCTCGGTCGCGGCTTGCACGAAGAGCCCGCGCGCCACGGCATCGTCGACGAAGAAAACGCCGAGCACCGCGCTGCGCATCGCCGGGCCGTTGCCAGCGGACCAGACTCCGCTCTGCCGCGGCGGCGTGCCGGACCACAACCGGAGGATCGCGCGCAGCGTGGCGAAGCCGACGCCGGCCGGGAGGCTCGCGAGCCACCAGCGCAGACGACGGGCCAGGGCGCGCTCGAATTGCGCCAGGTCGTGCGACGATTCCAGCAATGCCTGCCCGACCATGAGCGTGTGCTCGGTGTCGTCGCTGATCATGCCCCGGCGCCCGAGGAACCGATGCCGCAGCGGGGGCGGGAAGAGCTTCGCCTGCCGCCGCGCGGAGAGGCCTTCCATCGGCAGCCCCAGCGCGTCGCCGACGGCGGTGCCGACCAGCACGCCGGCGAGCGCTTCCAGCATGGGCACCGGTCGCGCGGACTCGGCGGCTTCGGTCGGCGTGCTCATATGTCGAAGCTGAAGCCGCGCTTCTTCAGCGCCTGGTACTTCTTCGTGTCGAATTTGAAAAGCTGCGCGGGCCGATTGGCTCCCGTGCGGAGTTGCTCCTTCAGCGGAACGAGCAAGCCCGTCGCGAGGAATTTCTTCCGGAAGTTCCGCTTGTCCAATTCGCCCTGGAGCACGGCTTCATAAAGATGCTGGAGCTGCGAGAGCGTGAACTTCGCCGGCAGCAACTCGAAGCCGATCGGCTCGTAGCGCACCTTGCCGCGCAGCCGCTGCACCGCGGTTTCCAAAATGTCCGCGTGATCGAACGCGAGCTTCGGCGGAGTGGCGACGGGGAACCAGCCGGCGTCGCTGGCGTCGCTCGCGCCGGCCGCGGGATGCTCCGCGAGCTTGACCAGCGAGTAGTACGCGACGCTGACCACGCGCTCGCGGGGGTCGCGATCGACGCTGCCGAACGTGTAGAGTTGCTCGAGGAAGACGTTCTGCAGCCCGGTCTCCTCCGCGAGCTCGCGGCGGGCGGCTTCATCCAGCGTCTCGTCCACGCGGACGAAGCCGCCTGGCAGCGCCCATTTCCCCTTGAAGGGCGCAAGTCCCCGCTGGATGAGCAGGACCTTGAGCTCCGCTTCATCGAAGCCGAAGACGACGCAATCGACCGTGAGCGCAGCGCGTGGATATTCGTAGGTGTGGGGCATGGCTCAGGTCGGTTGTTCGGGGCGAAATTCCGCGATCACTTCGATGACTCCGACGAGGTGGCGATGGAGCTCGGGCAGATCTTCCGCGGGAATCCACAGCTCGCGATGAATGGCCGCGCCGACGATCTGCTCCGGATACCGCTTCAAAAATTCGGTGCCGACTTCAAAGCGGGTGACGTATCCCGCGCCCGAGGCTTTCACGTTCCAATCACGCGCAATCTGCCGCGCATACTCCTCGTTGAGCACCGGATAAAAGATCGGTTGATCCGGCAGGCGCGGCGGGAATTCGCGGTAGCCGCTGGCGGCGATCAGTTCCAGCTCCTCCGGTCCAACGGGACGATAAAGCGTGGTCGTGTTCATGGCGCGGAAATGGCCGGGGGACGCGTTTGCGCGGCGCTGAATTGCGCGAAGAGACCCGCGACGTCGTCGTGCCGGGCGAGGCGTTTCTTCCACGCGACGGGGATGCTTGGGAGCCCATACAAGGCGCCCGCGAGGCCGCCGGCGACGGTGCCGGTGGTGTCCGTGTCGCTGCCGAGATTCACCGCCTTGAGCACCGTCTCCGAGAACGACGCGGAGTTGAGCAGGCACCAGATGCTCGCGATGAGGGTGTGCATCACGTAGCCGCTCGAGGCGATGTCGCTCTCCATCGTTTGCTCGATATTGCCGCGCTCCAGCGCGTGAAAATGACGCCTCTCGGCGAGGAAGGGCGGCCCGTCAAAAATGCGGCCGAAGGCATGGAGCGCGGTGCGGAGCGCGTCCGCCGGCGCGGTGCCGGTGAGCAGCTCGCGCACGAGCAGGCAGTAGAGCGCGCACGCCATCTGCGAGCGGGGATGCCGGTGCGTGAGCGTGGAGGCGCGCTGCGCGAGGAAGGCCAGCTCGCCGTCGGGGCACGCGCGAAACCAGAGCGCGATCGGCAGGATGCGCATGAGCGAGCCGTTGCCGTTGCTCGACTCGGTGTCGCCGCCGGCTTCTTCCGGCGGCGTGCCCCGCGCGAGCCGCGAGAGCGCTTGCGAGGTCGCGATGCCGATGTCGAAGACCTGGCCATGCGGCGTGTAGAAGTGATCCCGCTCCCAGCGCACGAAGCGGGAGCCGAGGTCGGCGGGGTCGAGCTTTCCGCAACAGGCGAGGCTGTCGACGGTGGCGAGCAGCAGCGACGAGTCATCCGACCACGTCCCCGCCGGCTGGTTGTGCGTGCCAAATCCGCGCATGCCGTCGACCGGATTCTTCGCAATCGCTTCGCGGCTCATGAACTCCACCGGCACGCCGAGCGCGTCGCCGACCAGCGCCCCCCAGAGCGCGCCCGCCATCCGGTCGCTTTCCTTGAGCGTGCTCATGACTCGACGATCCATTGCCGGACGAAAGCGCGCTGCCCCTCCATCTCCGGCGCGGGCCAGAAGGCGGCCTGATTGTGCCCCGTGAGCTCGCGCAAACGCGCCAGCGTCTCCTCGCCGTCCAGTCCGAGCGTGTGCCGCAAGTGGCAGCCGGTAACCGTGCCCGTGCGCCCGCGGCCACCCCAGCAATGCACGTAAACCGTCTCGCCCGAGCCGAGCGCGGCGACGAGCTCGGCGAGGATTTCCCGCATCGTGGCGAGACTCGGGACGGAGCCATCTTTGATCGCAAACCGCACGCAGCCCGCAGTGCGCCCGCGCAGTTGCGCCAGCTGCTGGAAGCGCGCTTCATAAGCCGCAAAGGGCCGGCCGGAGTGGTTGGTTTCGTGGGGCTCCATCAAATTGACGATGCGCGAGACGCCGCAATCGAGCAGCGCGTTGAGCTTAAGATCTGCCTCTACCGGGTCCGCTGAGCCGGGGTAAAATCCGGCGAGCAGGCGGCCCGGCTCGACCCAGTAACTGCGCTCGAATGGAAGATTCATGGCGGCGCTACTGTAAGTGTATTATGAACACGAAGTCAAGGGGTTTTGCGCGCGCCCGTGAAACGTGACCCTCGCCAGGACCCCGTCGCCCGCCGGCAGGCGCCCCACCGTCACCGCGCGGCCTGCTGCTTCGCCTTGCTCACGCAGTACAGCGCCTTGTCGCTGCGCAGGAACATCTCGCCCTGGCTGATCGCGGGCGAGGCGTAGGTCCCTTCGCCCAGCTCGTTGGTCGCCACCAGGTCAAACGTCGGCCCGGGCCGCACGACGTGGCAAAGGCCGTTGTCATTGAGGAAATAGACGAGCCCGTTGGCGGAGACGAGCGAGGCGTGGTGATGGCCCATGCGCTCTTTCCAGAGCAGGTTGCCGGTCTTCGTCTCGAAGCAATGCGCGAAGCCGAGATCGGAGATGACGAGGAAATAATCGCCCTCGACGATGGGGGACGGGACGTAGGCCGCGCCTTCCGTGGTGCGCCACGCGATGGCGGAATTGGTGACGTTGCCTTCGCCGCCAGGGCGGATGGCGAGGATGTGGTGCTGCGGAAAGCCGGCGGTCAGCATGAAGAAATTGGCGCGCTCGCTGTAGACGAGCGAAGCGACGAATTGCTCGGTGGGGCCGTCGATGATCCAGCGCAGCTTGCCGTTGCGCGGGTCGTAGCTGGTCACGCACTTGGTGCCGGAGAGCACCATCTCCGTCTTTCCGCCGACGTCGCGGATGAGCGGGGTGCAGTAGCTCCGCGTCTTGTTCGGGCGGGCGATGCGCCAGACTTCGCGTCCGTCTTCCACCGCGAGCGCCACGATGTAACCATCGGCGTCCTGGTCGCAATTCACGATCACTTTTCCCTCGAAGAGAATCGGCGTGCTGCTGAACCCGTGCACGCTCGCAAAGGTGCCGGGGCGCTTCATCCAGACCTGCTTCCCGGCCATGTCGTAGGCGGCGATCACCACCTCGGCGCCGTCGAGGAAGGTGCAAAAGACGTGCTGGCCGTCGGTGGCGGGCGTGCTCGAGGCGTAACTGTTTTCGCGGTGCTTGCGCTCCATCGTGGATTGCAGCACGGCGGTCTTCCAAAGGATGCGGCCGTCCTTGCGGTCGAGGCCAAGGAGCAGTCGTTGGCCGCTCTCCTGGTCCGCCGCGACGGTGAAGATCCGGTCCTCCCAGACGATCGGCGAAGCATGGCCGCCGCCGGGCAATTCCGTGCGCCAGCGGATGTTTTCCGTGCGGCTCCACTGCACCGGCACGTCGCGCTCGAGGCTGGTCCCATCGAGCCGCGGCCCGCGCCAGGTGGGCCAGTTTTCCGCGCTCGCCGCGGCGGCGAGGGCGAGGAGCAGCGCGAGGACGAGGGAGGGGGCGGCTTTCATCGCGCGGACGCTAGCACCGCGGCGGGCGGCTCGCAACGTCCGTCGCCCATCGTCATTTCGCCGCCGGCGCACGGGCCAGGCTGCGGGGTGCGACCTCCAGCCGGCCGATCGGCTTGGCGCCCTCGCGAAACGCGACCGTCCGCGGCTGCGCGGTTGGATTCCATGCGACCAGGGTGCGGCGCCCCGTGCGCTCGTGGCGGTAGACCATGGAGGTGGGCGTGTCGCCATGAGCGGACCAATCGACGCGACCCAATTCCAGGAGTGCATGGGCCTGGTAGTAGATGTTGGCCATCCATTCGTGGTGCGCGACCTGGTCGCCGGGCTCGCTCCAGAGCGTGTCCAGCTCCGTCACCACGCGGCGCGGGTCGGCGTGCATGAGGAACCCGAGATGATAACTGCCGAGCTCGCCGCCGAGGGTCTTGATCGCGACCGGCATTTTCACGTGGCCCGGCTTGCGCGCGGCTTCCTTTTCCTCGAAGGCTCCCAGCTCTTTCTCCAAGTCCCCGTAGGTCCGCGCGATGAACGCCGGGTCGCGGTCGTAGAAGGCGGCCTGCGGGCCGGAAGGGAGCCACTGGATGCCGTAAATCCAGGCCGGGCTGGCGGTGAACCACGTCCCCCAGACGATGCTGCCGCACCAGACCATGCCGCAGGCGCGGTGGGCGTAGCCTTGCGGAAACACGTCGTGGTGCGGGTCGAACCAATACTCAAGATTCGCCCGCGTCTCGAAAGAGTAACCCATGACGCCGGCGGCGGCGAGCTCCGGGTCGCCGAGCGCTTCGCCGAGGAGAATCATGCCGGCCCAACTGTTGACCGCCTCGCCGGTCGATTCCTGGTTGTTGCCGTCGGGAAAACCGTTGCCGTCGGCGAAGCTATGGCCGCGCCAGAGGTCGAAGGTGCGGAAGCGCGGGAAGCGCGCATCCTGCCGGTCGTAGTTCGCGTAGTTCTTCGCGACCAGCCGCGCGAAGTCGCCGTAGCCCTGCGCAAAGTCCGGGTCGAGTTGGCACAGCAGCCCGGCCGCATGGACGAAGTAGCCGAAGTGAAAATGGTGATCGGTGAAGTGCTCGGAGCCGAACGCGGCATTGAACCCGACCAGCCCCTTGCGGCGCGGATAATACGCGAAGAAGCGCTCCTTTTCGCCGGGCGTATAGGTGAACCAGTTCTCCAGGGCGGAGCGGAGCTTGCCGACAATCGCGTCTTTCGACGGATCCTTGAGTTGCTCCGCCATGAAGGCCGCCTCGGCATAGCGCTGCAAATCCTTGCCGCCCCCGTAAGTGTCCGCGCCCAGCGGGCGTTTGGCTTCGGCGAAGTGCGTCGCGAGCAACTCCTTCACGCGGCCGGCGTCGAAGGATGTCGCCGTCGGCGCGGGCAGGTTCGGCAGGATGCCATTGAACGGATACGCGAGGGTGAACGTGTCGCCGACTCCGCATTTCAATGCGCCGCGGATCGTCGAATACGCGGGTCCGTCGAGTTTCAGCGGCGCCTGGTTTTCGCGCCAGTGATGCGGGAGGAAACCCTGGATCACCTCGCGCGGCGCGCCGGCCTGCAAAGGCTCCGCGATGATCTTCCAGGTCGTCGTGAGGACGCCCGCCTGGCGGTCGTATTTCCACGTGAGCTGCGTGTCGCGCGGCACCGCCCGGGCGTGCCGATGGAAGAACGCGAGGTCGCCCGCCGCCGGCAGCGGACAGATGACGAGGAAAGCGCCCGGTCCCGCGAAGGTGACCGCGATGCCGTCGGCCGTCTGCTCGAACTTCGTCCCCGCGGGCGCGAAGATGCCGTACGAGCGATTTTCATAAGTGAGGCCGAGCGCGTCGCCGCTGACCGGGAGCGCCGTCGCCGCGCCGGAGAGGTCGAAGAACTGTGCGGGCGTCCTGCCGCGCGATCCTTTGCCCGCCTGCCCGCCGAGCGCGAGGAGCGGCGGCACACCGGTGAATTCACACCAGACGGCGGGCATGCCTTCGCCGAGCGTCACGTCCATGAAGCGGGTGTCGCTCTCGAACATGCGGAACGCGACCGTCCAGTCGGACCAGCTTTTCGCCCGCGAATCCTGCGGGTGAAAATCGCGCCCGGTGACGATGAGCGGAAACTCGGCGAGCGCGCGCGCGCCGTCGCCGCTGAAGGAGTTCGGGTGAAAGATTTCCACGCCTTCCTTCGTCGCATCGACCTTGTGCGGCATCGCCCAGAGTCCGGCGCCGTATTGCTGAAAGACGAGATTCTGAAACCATTTGTTGCTCGGGATTGGCTGCCCGTCGTCTTTCACGAGATACACTCGCCGGCTCTCAGTTGCCGCCACGGCATCGACCCCCTTTTTGCGATCCATCATCAGCCCGGCCGGCGGCTCGGAGGCGTAGGAGCCTTGGCCGACGGAGACCGGCTGCTGGGCGGAAGCGGTGGAGACGAAGGCGAGCGGCAGCAGCCACGGAAGGACGTTGCGGAGGAGAGGAGTCATCAGCAAAGGGATGTGCGCTGTCGGCGGAACTTACCATGTGTTCGATGCTTTACCGAACCGCGCGAAAGCGTATGTTCCCCTCATGAGCTTCACCGCAACGGTCGAGAACGACGTGATCAAGCTGCCGGAAAGCACTCACCTGCCGAATGGAGCCACCGTTCGTGTGGAGGTGATCGAAAAGAAGGACGCGCACAGCGGCGCACCCCCCCCTCCCTCGCTAGGGCTCGCGGACCCGCGCATATCCCCGGAAGTTCGGGAGCGGCTGAGGAAGATTTCGGGTCGAGCAACGACGGGCTTGAGCACAGATGAAATCCTGCGGGAGTCTCGCTGCTACGAGTGAAACGGTATCTGGCGGATACGAATGTCGGGCTGGATCTCGCCACGCTGGATCCGGTCTGGTACGGATGGTCACTCGAGCAGGTTGCGATCGCGGCAACGGACGGAGAGGTGCTGATCGATCCCATCATTTATGCGGAGATGGCGCCGTCATTCGTGACCGAAGCGGAACTGGAGCAATGGTACTCGGACTCTCCATTTAACTATGTGGATCTCCCGCGCTCCGCTGCCTGGCCCGCTGCACAGGCTTTCAAACAATACCGCAAGGCGGGCGGCCCACGCACCTCGCTGCTTCCCGATTTTTACATCGGCGCGCACGCGCAGGTGGAGGGCTTGACGCTCATCACTCGCGATCCGAAACGCTTCCAGACGTATTTTCCCGACGTTCCGCTAATTACGCCGCGGCAGGCTGGCTACGGCCGGCAAGCCTCGTAAAGCTCCGCGATCTCGCGCGGGCTCAGCGCGCGCGACAGGATGACGAATTCATCCATGGCCGCGGCGAGCCGGCGCTGCGTGAGCCCGCGCCAGTTGGCCAGCTCGGCCGCGCCGACGACCAGGCGCGGCGGGGTGAAGGAGGCGCCGCTCCCGATGAGGCGGCCGTTGCCGTAGTGGCGAATCGTTTTGCCGTCGAAGGTGGTCGCGAGCTGCAGCCATTGGCCGAAGCGCTCGGGCGTGACAAACGGCTCGCTGTTCACTGCCTCCCAATCGGCCTGTGGACGGCCGAGGTCCCGCGCGATTTCCAGCCGGAGCGC
>DASYIS010000006.1:0-3644 GCA_035997375.1 Chthoniobacteraceae bacterium | reverse complement strand
AAAGATCAGCTTCACCTTGAACGTGTCGCGCACGGACTCGATGTGCCCGATGAGGTCGTTCTTCTCCTGCTTCGCGCGCGCTTCGTACGCCGGCTTGTAGACGAGCCAGGTGATCTGGGCGTTCGGATTCTCGGTCTGGATCTGCTGGATGCGGATGCGCGAGGCGCGCACGAAGTTCATCCACCAGTTGTCGTGCGGGGCGGCCTTGTATTTCTCCCACTGCCACATGGAGACGCCCCCGGTGAGGACGATGTATTCCTTTTGCGAGTCCGGCAGCGGCGCGGTCGCGGCGCGCGCCGGGCCGCCGAGGAGAGCAAGAAACGCGAGGAGAAGAACGAGGATGCGCATAGCGGCGGGAATTTGCCGCAAATCCCGCCGCTGTCAGGCGCTTTTTTTCAGAACCGCTCCCGGCCGCGCCGTGGTGCGCCTCCTACAGGCGCTCCACGCGCTGCTTCTGGTAGTCCGCCATCTCTTGCGCGTGTTGCCTCCGGCGCAGCTCCCAGCGGCGCCAGTCGTGCACCGCGAGCTCGGCGTTCGCTTCCTCGGCGGCGTGGTCCACCAGTCCGACCATCTCGACTCCGCGCCGTGCTCGCGACAGCTGGATCATGGCCGGCCAGCCGCCGTGGCCGAGGCTGGCGAGGTAAGCGACGTCGCCGAGTTTCGCGCCCGGGCGCAGCCAGCGGTCGACGTTGTACTGCGCGACGGCGGCATCGAGATCGATGAATTGCACGACGAAGAAGAGGCCAAACGTGGCGAGGACATTGGCGCGCAGCAGCCATCCCAGGCCTTTGCCGCTCCAGAAGTAGACCGCGAGCAGCACGTAGCCGGCGATGACGAGCGCGAGGAAAAGGAGGACGCCGACGCGCAAGAGCGAGAGGTCGTAGTCCCCGACGTAGAGCGCCACGCGTTTGCAGACGCCGCTGATCACGACGAGATTTTGCACCACCCACGCGGTCGCCAGCACCTGCAAGGCGCGGGACCCGACGGCCAGCTTCTGCTGGAAGAGCGCCACCAGGATGACGGCGGAAAGGAGCACGGCGATGGTGAGGCTTTGCACTCCCTCGTGCAGGAACTCGCTGCGATTGACCCCCACCGGCAGCTTGGCTTTCTCCCAGAGATAGACCACGTCGAGCGTGTTCACATAGCAGAAGAGCACGTTCAGGACGCCGAGGACGGAGACGCTTTGCCACCAGCCGAGCGAGGCATCCGCGCGCTCCCAGCGTGGCAGCCGGCGTTGCGCCGCCCACGTGCCGAAGCCGTTGCGCAGCGGCCGTAGCAGGCTCACGAGGAGGATGAAGACCGCGATCCAAAAAAGAAAGCGGGTCGGCGAGAGATCGATGCCCGTCAGCCAGTCCCAAGCGTGGCCGATCGCGTCGCCGACGAGTTGGCGAAAGACCGCGTTGCCTTGCGCAAAGAAGCCGGCGAAGACGCCCGCGAGCAGGAGCGCCGGCAGCGCGATCTGCCCCGCGCGCCAGACCTTCGCTATCCGCCGGCCCGCGCCCGCGCGCAGCTCCGCGGGGTCGGGGCAGAGCGCCTTCAGCCGGAGCAGGCCGGGGAAGGGAAAGAGCGCCGCCGGCAGCGCTTCCAGCCAGCGCGCGGCGAGCGTCGTCAGGTGCGCGAAGTGTCCCTCGCCGACCATCCCCAGCAGGAGCACGAGCGAGACCGCGACGGTCGAGGGCTTCAGCTCGATGAGCGCCTGCACCGCCGAGGCCGCAGCGAGCGCGAGGTAAAGCGTGAGCCGGGGCGGATGGAACCGCGCGCCGACGGTAAATGCCGCGCCGAGCAGGGCGATCGCCACCGCCACCGCGGCTCCGCCGAGATGCGGAGACCAGAGCAGGAAATCGAGCAGCACGGTGAGCCCGAGCGCGCCCGCGAGCACGTGCAGGCTGCGCGGATCGACCGACGGCGGGAGAGGCGGGGAGGAAAGGGGAGGTGGATTCGACATGGCGTCAGGCGGGCAGGGTTGAGGTGGTGTTCACGCTCCCCAACTTCGCGAGTGCCGATGAATCCTTGATGCGGCCCGCGTGAAGTGATGATGAAAAGTGCGTGAAGGCGGGGCGCGGATGGGTAGCACAGGCGTCCCGCCTGTTCGGCTCGGCGTCCCGCCGAGTCGCCGACGCAGAGCGTGGCATTCACTCAACCGCGGGTCCGTCCGCCGCGTCGACCGCCGGGCGGGACGCCCGCCGGAACAGGCGGGACGCCTGTGCTACCCGGCCTCCGCCCCCCTTACTTCTTCTCCGGCCCCGGGTCCTCCCCCAGCAACCCCTCGATCTTCGACATCAGATCCTTCTCCGCCGTGACGTCGCGCAAGACCCCCTTGCGATCGACCAGCCACATCGCCGGGAAAAGCGTCACGCCCCATTGGCGCACGATGCGGTTGTCCTTCCCCTCCGGCTCCCAAAACTGCGGCCACGGGATGTTCTTCTCCTTCACGAAGGCCTCCACCTTCTTTTTGTTCGCGTCGAGATTGATGCCGATCAACTCGACGCCGACCTCCCGCAGGCCGGCGTAGGCTTTCCGCATCTTGTCGATCGCCTCCACGCACGGCTCGCACCAGGTCGCCCAGAAATGGATGACGACCACCTTGCCGCGCAAATCCGCGAGATCGACCTGACGGCCGTCGAGCGCGCTGAACTTCAGGTCGAGCGGCTTCCCGAGCGCGTCGTAGCGCCGGAGGATGCCGGCGGCCCGCTCCTTGACGTGCGCCGGCGCGCCGCTCGCGACGATCTCGTTGAGTTTCCCCCGCGTGACGGGTTCGTTCCCCTGGTCGATCACCTCCAGGAGCATCTCCCAAGGCGCCGGCTCCTTGGGAAACTCCGTGATGAGCAGGCGCGCGCCCTGCTCGAACTTGTCCCGCGCCTCGTCGGCACTGGTCCGCGCGATCATCTCCGCCTCGCTCTGCACCTGGCGCATGCGGATGGCGAGCCGGTCGCTCTTCGGGAGGTTCGGGTCGCTCAGGCGCTCGCCGTCGAGCGCGGCGAGCTGGGCCCGCGCGGTTGGCGAGCCGAGCCGCTCCGCGCTCGTGAGCGCCTGCGCCGCGATCTGCCGCGCCATCGGCCGCCGCGGGTCCTTGGGGAACTTCGCGGCAAACGCGCGCCCCTGGTCGCCGATCGCAAGGAGCCGCTCAATCTCCGCGCGCAGCCGGTCGCGCACGATCGTCTTATCCTCCGGCGGCGTCTTCTCCCACTCGACCGGGAGCTGCGGCACCGGCACCGCGCTCTGGATGGGCTTCCAAGCCTTGTCCGCCTCCGGCGACCCCGCCGGCTCCGCGCTCCAGGCCGGCGCGAGGGTGAGGAGGAGTGCGAAGAGGAGCGATGGGAGTTTTTGCGGAGCCATGGGAGCGGGGTGGTTGTATGTACAATATACGTACAGGGCGCGGAGGCAAGGTGGCAAGGTTTGGGAATGCAATCGAAGACGCGCCGACCCATGCGGCGGCTCCGAATCCGAAGCCATCCTCATTTTCTTCATCATCATCTTCATCCCCAGCCCACTCCTCCCATTCATCGCCGGGAGTGGTGACGCAGAGAGATGGGGATGAAGATGAAGAGGAAGAGGAAGAGGAAGAGGAAGAGGAAGAGGAAGAGGAAGAGGAAGAGGAAGAGGAAGAGGAAGAGGAAGAGGAAGAGGAAGAGGAAGAGGAAGAG
>DASYIS010000005.1:0-13550 GCA_035997375.1 Chthoniobacteraceae bacterium | reverse complement strand
GAATTTTCCAAGGCGAAGGACGAGATTCACTCCGAGATGACGCGCGCCGCCACGCCGCAGCCGCCGCAGATCGCGCCGCCGCAATACACCGAGCCGCACCTGACGAGCACCGGCGAACATCATGGGCACACGGACGCCTACGGCCACACCGACGAGCATGGCTACATCGTGCCGCCCGACCCGGTGCCGCAGGCGACCAGTCCGACGCCGATCGTGCAGACGCAGCCGGAGATCGTCGCCAGCGCGCCGGTGAGCCCCGCCGTGACGACTCTCCCCTCCATGCCCACGGTCCCGGTGACCGAGGAGCATCAGAATCATCCGTCGCACAGCTGAAGGGCTGAAGTAATCAGTAATCAGTTCCGAACCAGTAATCAGTCCTGCATCCGCAGCGGCGCCGGTTACTGATTACTGAGCCCACTGATTACTGATTACTTGTCTTCCGGCGCCTGCCATTCTCTGGAAGACGGACGGCCGTTGCACGTGCCGGCGCACATCGGCACCTGCGCGTGGAGTTTCGACGAATGGCATGGGGTGTTTTACCCCGAGCACCTGCCGCTGAATGAGCGGCTCAGTTGGTACGCGCGCACGTTTGGCTCGGTGGAAGTTGACTCCACGTTTTACGCCGCGCCGAATCCGGAGACCGCGCGGCACTGGTGCGAACTCGTGCCGGAGGACTTCGTGTTCTCGTGCAAGATGCCGCGGACGCTCACCCATGAGCGCAGGCTGCGCGATTGCCGCGATCTGCTGCTCGAGTTTCTGCGCGCGATCGAGCCGCTGCAGCCGAAGCTCGGGGCGGTGCTGTTGCAGTTTCCCGCGTCGTTCAAGTTGCGTAACGACGAAATGGCGCTCCGCGAGTTCCTGCCGCTGCTGCCGCGCGACATCCGTTTCGCCGTCGAGTTTCGCGATGTCCACTGGCATTTGCCGCGGGTCGCGACGCTGCTCTCGGAGCATCGGGTCGCGTGGGTCTGGAACGACATCACACCGCTCGCGCACCAGAACGAAGCGCCCTTCGACTTCGCCCCGGTGACGACGGATTTCCTCTATGTGCGCCTGCTCGGCGATCTCAGCACGAAGTACGCGGGCTCCGGGCAGCGGCTCTTTCAATACACGAAGCTGATGTGGCCCCGCGACGGCGCGCTGGAAAGCTGGGCGGTGAAAATCCGGCAGCACGAGGCGGCGGTGAAGCTCGCCTGATCTACGCGAACAACCACTACGAGGGCTTCTCGCCGGCGACCTGCGAACGAATCGCGCGGCTGATCGGCGTGGAGGTGGCGTTGCCGGAATTGCCGGCGCATACAGCGGCGCGGCCGTCCGCGCAGTTGGAGTTGGGGTTTTGAGAAGCACGAATGACGAATGACGAATGACGAACTTTTGATCTGCCCCTTCGTCATTCGTCATTCGTCACCTGTCCCGTCATTCGTCATTCGTCATTCGTCATTCGTCTTCCCGACCGCCAGTTCGACATTTTCCGATTCTCCCGAAGACGTTAGCCTCTTCCCATGCGTCGCTTCCTCCTCCTGCTGCTCCTCGATGGGCTCGGTCTGTTCGGCTACTATCTCTGGCACATGCGCGCGCCGGCGCCGGCGCACGAGTTTACGGCCGTCGCCGCGCCGCGCGTCGACACGAAGGACGTGCAGACCCTGGTCGCGATGGACCGCGAATTCACCCACCTCATCCAGAGCGTGGTGCCGGCGGTCGTGAGCGTGACGACCTCGCGCCGCGTGCGGGTGCCGCTGGTCGATTCCTTCGATCAGCTCTTCGGCTGGCGCGGCCGCACGACGGAGCTCACCCAGCCAGCGGGCATCGGCTCGGGCGTGATTGTCTCGAAGGAAGGCCACGTGCTCACCAACCACCACGTCATCGAGGGGAGCCAGGAATTCACCGTGCAATTGACCGACGGCCGCTCGCTCCCCGCGAAGCTCATCGGCTCCGATCCGAACGTCGACATCGCCGTGCTGCAGATCGATCCGAAGGACACGGTCGCGCTGCCGATCGGCGATTCGGACAAGGTGCTCGTGGGCCAGCAGGTCGTGGCGGTCGGAAACCCGTTCGGGCTCCAGGAGACGGTGACGCGCGGGATCGTGAGCGCGAAGGGGCGCGCGCTCCGCGACAGCGGCGTGGAGTTTTTCCAGACCGACGCGGCCGTCAATCCCGGCAACTCCGGCGGTCCGCTCATCAACCTGAACGGCGAGGTCATCGGCCTCAACTCGGCCATCTTCACGCGCACGGGTTCATGGGCGGGCATCTCCTTCGCAATCCCAAGCAACGTGGCGCGCAATACGCTCAACGCGATTGTGAAATACGGCCACCCGGTGCACGGCTATCTCGGCACGCATTTCATGTCGCTCAACCCGTCGGTCGCGGCGCAATTCGGGCTCCGCGACACGCACGGCGCGCTCATCACGGAGGTCGTCGCTGGCTCGCCAGCCGAAGGCGCCGGGCTCAAGCCGGGCGACGTCATCCGCACCTACAACGGGCGTCCCGTCGACGACGCCATGTCGTTTCGCAACATCATCGGTGCCGCGCAAATCGGCTCCAAGGCGGAGCTCAAGATCGTCCGCGAAGGCCGCGAGATGACCGTCACGACGGCCGTGGCCGAGCTGCCCGAATCCCTCGCGCGCCCGCAAGGCGAGCGCGCACCGACGGGGCGGTAGCCCGAACGCTCGTCACGCGGAGCGGGACGGCTACATTGTAGTCATCACGCTCCGCGTGATGCGGCGCGCGAAGCGCCGCCGCTAATACAACGCCAGCGGCTGGAGCGCGAAGTCCGGGAACACGCGCGGCAGAGCCGTTTCCGCGAGGCCGTGCCGCGTCAGGATCGGCGCGAGGACGTTGCGGTAGTTGTTGAAGACGGGAAGGTCGCCGGGGCCTTCGAGCTTCGCGTCGACGAGGCCGGGCCAGGGACCGATGACGCGCCCTCCTTTCACTCCGCCGCCGAGCACCCACATGAC
The DNA here is from genome assembly GCA_035997375.1 of Chthoniobacteraceae bacterium. Classification (GTDB taxonomy): domain Bacteria; phylum Verrucomicrobiota; class Verrucomicrobiia; order Chthoniobacterales; family Chthoniobacteraceae; genus DASYIS01. The sequence continues at coordinate 10,599 of DASYIS010000005.1, read as the reverse complement.
ACCGCCGCGACCGTGATCGGTGCCGGCAGAGGCGTTCTCCCCGACCCGGCGGCCGAATTCGCTCATGACCACGACCGTCGTCGAGCGCATCCGCGCGCCGAGATCCTGGCGGAAGACGGCGAGCCCGTGGGCGAGTTGCGGGAGCAGGCCGGCATGCACGTTCTGTTCGACGAAGTGCGAGTCCCAGCCGTCGAGATCGAGCGACGCCGCCTGGAGGCCGACCTCCGCCTTGATGAGCCGCGCGATCTGCTGGAGGCCCTGGGTGAAGGAATCGGTGCCGTAGACCGCGCCGTTCTCCGGCTGGTAGGGGCGTGCACGCATCGCGTCGATCCGGCCCAGGGCTTCGAAGGTGTCGTGCGCCGCCGCGCCGAGGCGGTCGCCTTCCAGCGCGTAGAGTTTTTGCAACTCCGCGCGCAGGCCGGCGCTCCCGGTGCTGAAAGAGAAGTCCTCGATCTTGCCGAGCACCGCCGCCGTCGGCGCGCCCTGCAGGCTTTCGGGCAAGGCGCGACCGATGGCCACGCACGAGAGCGCGCCGTTACCCGCGTTGGGGCGCGCGCGCAGGTAGCGCCCGAGCCAGCCGCCGCCGATGAGGCCGCCGTGCTCCATCATGTCCTGCGCCTCGAAGTGCGAGCGCGTCTGGTCCTCGGAACCCGCGCCGTGAACGATCGCGAGCTCGCCTTCTTTCCAGGCGGGCATCAGCTCGCCGAGGAGAGGATTCAGGCCGAAGAAACCGTCGAGCGCGAGCGCCTTGCTCTTCGCCAACGCGAGGGCCGGCCGCGCCCGGTAATAGGCGGCGTCCTCGAGCGGCGCGACCATATTCAACCCGTCCGCGCCGCCACGCAGGAAGATGGTGACCAGGGCACCGGTGTTTTCGCCGCCGGGGGCAAAGGAGGTTTGCGTGCTCATGAAATCAGCAGCGTTGGAAGGCCGGGGAGGCGATCAGCATCGCCGGCCCCGCGCCGGATTGGTAATACGACGCGCCCTCCGCTTCGCTCGGCACGCGTCCGAGGAAGGCGGCCATCAGCGCCTCCGGTCCGCCGAGCAGCTCGGTCAGTTTGTCCGTGTCGACCCGCGTCCCCTTGAGCTGATTCGCCACCAGGTTGACCGCGAAGTTCCAGCGCCAGAGCAGCGTCCCGGTCCAGTGGCTCGCCTCCTCGGGATAACCGTCGGGCGTCGGGTAGCGAAAGGGCGCGTGGCCCATGCGCTGCAGCGCGTCGATGATCGGGCGCCCGCCGTCCGTCTCCGCATTCGTGGCGCGCAGGGCGGAGACGACGAAATGAAAGGGCCGCTTCAGCTTGCACCCCGCGGCCGCCGCGAATTCGGGCGTGTGAAAGAGCGCGCGCAGGGTGGTGCGAATGTCGCCGCGGCTCTCGGAAAAGGCCCGCGCCACATTGTCGATCGCGCCGGCCGGCGGCTCGTCGGAAATGAAGCGCCGGCAGAGTTTCGTCGCGAGATAACGCGCCGTGGAGGGATGCGCCGTGACGATCTCCAGCACGCGGTCGAGATCGCGCAGGCCGCCGCCGGCCGGGATGGTTTGCCCGAGCACGATCTTCTCGTGGTCGTCGTGCGCCTTCGCATCGAACTCCACCTGGCCCTTGAGCCGCCGGTTCTTGTCGCGCACCGTCCAGCCCGTCAGGCAACGTGCGACTTCCATCACGTCCTTTTGCGTGTAGCCGCCGTGGACGCCCAGCGTGTGCAATTCCATGAGTTCGCGCGCGTAGTTTTCGTTCGGGCGATCGCTCGGTTTCGTGAGGCGGTTCACGCGGCCATCGAGGTACCAGAGCATGGCCGGCGAGACGGCCGAGGCGCGCACGAGCTCGGAGAAACGCCCGAGCGCATGCGCGCGGATGACATCACGATCGTCGGCGACTTTGAGCCACTTACACTCGCCTTTCGAGGGGTCGATGTTGAAGTGGTCGCTCCAGAAATGGACCATCACTTCGTGCAGTTGGCGGCGGGAGACGACGGCGCGGAGGATGGCCGAGCGCGTGAGGCTTTCGAGCAGCGGCTTGTCCTTCCACTCGTAGAGATCGCCGACCCGACCGCCGCTGCTGTTCTTCAGCTCGGGGAAGGCATCGGACATCGCCGTGACCTTGCCGGGACGTTGAAAAATGGTGCTTTGCGGATCGCCGAGCTCATCGAACTCATGGCGTACCAGCCGGTCGCATTGCGTATCCTCGATCTGCTCCGGGTGAAGCTGCTCTTCGAGGAAACCGTCGAAACCCAGCGCGCTCGCGCGAGCGTAGTCGTCTGGGCGCGGGCCGAAGGTGAGGCGATTGAGCGCGTGCGAGATGGGGTCGAGCGCGATGCTCCGCGGGAGCGCCGCGGGCTTGTCCAGGAGAGGCGCGGCCGGCTTCCCGAGCCAACGCCGGGCGGAGTCGAACTCATCGCAACCGCCCGCCGCAAGCGCGGCGGCGCCGCTGCCCAGGGCCACGAATTGGCGGCGCGAAAGTCTCATGACTCGAGCGGCGCGGTGGAGGGATAAGCGGGCGCGGGCATCGGGACCGGCGGCGGCACCAGCGCCGGTGCGACCGCCGGCTTGCCCGCAAAGAGCCCCATGAGAAAGACGCCGAAGCCGCCGAGAAACGCGAACGGCATCAGCGCAAACCAGCCGATGAACGGCAGCACGAACGAGAGCGCGAGCACGATGCTGCCGCGCAACGTGCGGCGCCACGGCTCACTCTCATCGCGCGCGGACGGCAACCCCTGGCCGATGCGCAACGCCAGCCCGGCCGAGCCGAAGAGCGCGATCAGCATCGGCACGATCGCGACGGCCAGCGCCAGGACCTTGAGTCCGCCCGGCGCCGTGGCGCTGAACTTCAGCCCGAGAATCACCATCGGCACGCCGATGACCCCGCCGAGCAGGGTCGCCTTCACCGGCACGCTGCCGAAGCGCTCCGCCGACCGCGCGACGAATTTCGGAAACAGCGCCGCCGCCATCAGCCAGTAGGCGACGAAGACAATGACAAAGCCGAGAATGCTGAAGAGGAAGATGAAGACGTCGGCGAGGTTCATGGGATGGGTGGTTGCGTCTCCAAGACGCGGGGGGTTGAAGAAAGGTTACGCGTCGGATTTTTCCTCTTAATCCTGCTCCTGCTCTTGCTCTTGATCGATTACGGACGGAGAGAGCAGGAGCAGGAGCAGGAGCAGGATTAAGAAGCAGCCGTTACCGCGCCGCCGCGAGCTCCTTCAGCAGCCCGCGATTCAACCGCGCGCCCGCGTAGAAGTTCTCCAGCGGGAAATTCTCGTTCGGCGCGTGCGCTTTGCAGTCGGGCAGCGCGAGGCCGAGCAGCAGCGACTCGACGCCGAGGACGCGCTTGAAGGTGTTCACGATCGGGATGCTGCCGCCCTCGCGGATGAGCGCGAGGGGGTGCTCGGGAAACGCCGCGGCGAGCGCGCGTTGCGCCGCCTGGCCGAAGCTCGAGTGCGGGTCGGTGACGTACGGCTCGCCGGCGTGGCCTTCCACGATCTCGAGCACGACGCCGGGCGGGCAGCTCTTCTGCAAATGCTCGCGCACCCGGGCCATCAGTTCCGCCGGCTGCTGGTTTGGCACGAGGCGGAAAGTCAATTTCGCGAACGCCTCGCGCGGGATGACGGTCTTCGTCCCCTCCCCCTGGAAACCGCCGCCGATGCCGTTCACCTCCGCGGTCGGGCGCGCCCAGAGCCGCTCCACGCCGCTGTAGCCGGGCTCGCCGACGAGCTTCGTGACGCCGGTCAGCTCGATGAGGTTGGCGTCATTGAACGAGAGGCCCTGCCAAAGCTTCCGCTCCCACTCCTGCAACGGCGCGACCTGGTCGTAGAAACCCGGGATCGCGATCCGCCCGTCGGCGTCGTGCAGGCACGCGATGAGCCGGCCCACGGCCGTCGCGGGATTCATGACCACGCCGCCGAAGCTCCCCGAATGCAGGTCGCTGGCCGGGCCTTTCACGCGCACCTCCATCGCCGCGACGCCGCGCAGGCCGTAGGTGAAAGTCGGCGTGCCGCGCGCCACCATGCCGGTATCGGAAATGGCGATGATGTCGCAGCGCAGCTCGTCGCGATGCGTCTCGAGGAAGCTCTCCAGGTGCTGGCTCCCGATCTCCTCCTCGCCCTCGATGAGCAGGATGAGATTGACGGGCAAATGCCCCTCGCTCGACAGCGTCTCCGCGATACCGGTGATGTGCGCAAAGATCTGCCCCTTGTTGTCCGTCGAGCCGCGCGCATGGATGATCCCGTCGATGATCTGCGGATCGAACGGCGGCGTGAGCCAGTGCTTGTTCGGGTCCGCCGGCTCGCCCTCCGCGCGCGCCGGCTCATCGACCGGCTGCACGTCGTAGTGCCCGTAAATCATCACCGTCGGCCGCCCCGTCTGGTGCTCATTGCGCCCGATGACGATGGGGTGCCCCTCGGTCGGATGAACCGCCGCGCTCAGCCCGATGACGCGCAACTCCGCCGCGAGCCACTGCGCGCATTCCGCCACCTGCTCCTTCCGCCCGGGATCGGTGGAGACGCTGGGGAAACGGAGAAACTCCAGGAGGCGTTCGAGCTGCGCGGATTGCATCGGCCAAAGCGTATCGGGCCATGAGGCAAAGACAAATCACAATAGCGGCCTCTCCGGCACGCGCTGCTCCAGCGGCGCGATGCCGCCGGCTCAGAACGTCGCCTCCACAAAAATCCGCCCTTGCGCGTCTTTTTTGACCGACTGAATCGTCAGCGGCGCCTCCGCGGGAATGTTGACCAGGGTTCCGTCGAGATACGGGGAGAGATCGTGGTCGCAGGTGGCGGTCACGTAGGTCTGCCCGCGGAAGACGGCGACTTTGTCGTCGGTGGTGATTTCGATGCCGTACTTGCGCATCTCCATGCGGGATTGCAGCAGGACCTTGTTGCCCTCGCGGCGCAAGAGCACGAACTCGCCGCGCAGGCCGGTGGCGCCGGGCCGGGTGCCGGCCATTTTCTTCAAGTCGGGAATGGTGACGATGCGCGAAATCTTCGCCGGGGCGGGAGCGGGCTTCGGCGGCGGCGCGGCCCCGCCGGCGGCCACCGGCCGGCCCGCGGCTTTCGCGTCGCGTACCGATCCGAGCAGCTTCAGATTGGTCCGCTCGAGCTCGCTGAATTCGCTCTCAATGCGGTCCAGATCGACATGCGGGCGGGGATGATACCACGAAAGCCGCTGGAATTGTTGCTTCAACTCGGGCTTGGGGAAGTCGGCGCCGTGGCGCGCATACATTTCGTTGATGGCGTAGCGCAGCCGATCGAGGGAGAGGTTGCCGGCTTCCGCATCGGCGAGGAAACGGAGCCGCGTTTCGGGAAAGATCTCGCCAGGCATGCGCTCGGGCGCCGCAGGGCCGGCCGAGGCTGTGTCGGGCGTGCTTTGCAGTTTGCGCCGGCTCAGCACCTTGCCGTTTTCCTCCAGCACCTGGAAGCCGCCGTCGACGAACCGCACGGTGCAGACGCTCTCCTGGGTGCCCTCGATTGCGCTGCCTTTCGCCGGATTTTCGACCCGGAAATTGGTCCGGAAATTCGCGATCCAATTGGCGCCCTCCGCGCGGACGTCGATGGGGCTCGTGAGCTCCTCGCCGGTGAGCGGCCAGCGCGCAAAGTAAGTCGCCTTGTCGTTGCGGATGAAGGTGCGGTCGACCGATCCGTTGTCCCAATAAACCACGCGCGGGCCATACTGATCCAGGATGCGATCGAGATTATGCGATTGCTCGATCTGCAGTTTTTCCCGAATGAAATCGCGGACCCCCTCGGCGGATTCCCTCGGCTCCGCTTCCACGCGCGGAGGAGGCGCAAAGCTGCCGAGCGGCCCTGCGGCCCGGGGGGAGAACGCGGTCTCGGGCGAGCGCTCGGGAGTGGGCGCGGAGGCTGGCGGCCTCGTCGGCCCGCGCTCGTCGCCGTCGCGGTCATCCGACGGCCCGCCGGGCTGCGGAACGTACGCGGATTCAGCCGGAGCAGCCGCGCGCCCCGCCACGGCGCGGTTGTCTTTCCAGCCCATCTGTCGCGCGATATCGAGCGGCCCCGACGCGGCGCTTAAACCGCCCACCCATAACAGCGCCAGCAGCAGTACCGCGGGAATGGAGAACCCGAGCGCGAGCCCGGGCGCGATGGGCCGCGGCGGCGGCGCCCCGGCGGCGGCGCAAACGCGATTTTGCACTCGCCACCACAGTACGCGCCGGCCGAACGTCGTCCCGAGAATCGCGCCCGCCATCGCCGCCACGGCCAGGAAACTGCGCGTGACGTTGTCCGCCGCCATCGCGGGCCAGAGCGCGAGCGCGCCGCTGAAGACGAGCGTCGTGGCCAGGATGATCAGCCCTTCCGGATGAGCCCGCACGGCTTCGCTCCGCTGCAGCTCCGCCGGGGGAAGCAGAGGCGGCGGCTCCTTGCCGACCGAGAGCCGTGTCGGCCGGGCGGCCGCCGCGGCGGCGAGGCGCGCATGCACCGGGCCGGCGAGAAAGAAACCGGCGAGGATGCCGCTGGCCGTCGCCCCCAGCCAGACGGGCGCCAGCAGCAGGGTCAGCGCCAACGCGACGAGCACCACGTAGATGATCCCGACAATGACGCCGATGACGATCGCGAGCATCACCAGCGGGTTCATGTCGCTCGGCGGGCTGTATCCGCGTTCCCGGCGGTCGCGTTCTCGCTGGGCGATCTGTGCCTCATCCGCCTCCTGCTGCATCCGCCGGCGGAACTCGTCATATCCCTCGAAAAACCGCTGCTTCGGCGCCTGCCCCTGTAGTTGCTCGATGGTCCGGGCGTCCGCCTCGGGGCCGAGCCGCGCGTGAAAATTTGCGTCGGTTTCAAAGAAGCCCTGACGCGGCTTCTGGCCGGTCGCGTCTTCGATGGTCCGCTCTTTGGCTTCGCGATCGACGCGGATGAGATAGCTGGCCTCGTCTTCGAAGAACCCCGGGCTTGGCGCATCGCCGGTTGTCCGCTTGATCGTATGCTCGTCGGCGTCGCGATTCACACGACCCCGATATTGTGGATCGGATTCCAGCCAACTCTGGGTCGGAGCGTGGCCCGTTACCTTCTCGACCACGGCCTCATCGGCCTCGCGCGCGATTCGCGCACGGTAGTCATCATCGCTCTCGAAAAATCGCTTGCTCATGGCCGGGGGGTGTTCGCTGCAAACCGCCGCCGATGATGGCCGCGACGGGAGCGATTCAAGGCCCGCACGGGGACAATTGCAAGCGCGACGGATTTTTCCGGGCTGCTCAATCGCTCACCCGCCGGTTCGGCGGGTCGCGAGGCACCCGTCCCATGCGCGGCGTGCGATTTTGTTTTCGCCAGCTTCGCCATAAAAACCAAAATCCCCATCTATGAATTCACCCCGCGGTCAGGTTACCCGCCGTCAGTTCATGAAAACGTCCGCCGGTGCGTCCGGCGCCCTCGCCATGGGAGCGCCCGCGTGGGCCAAGGATGAGAAGAAGCCCAAGAAGGCGGAGTTCAGCGACGTCCAGCACATCGTCGTCGTGATGATGGAAAATCGCTCGTTCGACCACATGCTCGGCTGGCTGCCGGGGGCGACCGGCCGCCAGGCGGGGCTTTCGTACGCAGATGCTACCGGCGTCCTGCACCCGACCTATCCGCTGGCGCCGGACTTCCAAGGCTGCGGGCTTTCGGATCCGGACCACTCGCATCAAGGCGGGCTCGTGGAATACAACAATGGCGCCTGCGACGGTTGGCTGCGCGCGGGCGCGAACGACCGCTTTTGCATCGGCTACTATCAGCAGGCCGATCTCGCCTTTCTCGGGCAGGCCGCGCCGGCCTGGACGACGTGCGACCAATACTTCGCCGCCACGCTGGCCGAGACGTACCCGAATCGGATCTATCAACACGCGGCCCAGACCGACCGGCTCGTGAACACGCTGGATATCTCCACGCTGCCGACGATCTGGGACCGGCTGGCGGAGCATCGAATCCAAGGGCGCTATTACTTTACCGACATCCCGTTCCTTGCCTTGTGGGGCGTCAAGTACGCGGGCATCAGCCGGCTGGCGCCGCAGTTCCTGGCGGACTGCGCGGCGGGCACGCTGCCGGCGGTCTCGTTCGTCGACCCGAGCTTCTACGGCGAAGAGACCGGCGTTTCGAATGACGATCACCCGCACTCGGACATTCGCAACGGCGAGGTGTTTTTGAACTCGGTCTACGAGGCGGTAACTTCGAGCCCCAACTGGCCGAACACCCTCCTTATCATCAATTTCGACGAGTGGGGCGGCTTCTTCGAGCATGTGCCGCCGAGCCGCTTTTCCATTCCGCCGGCCGACCGGGCGGCGGGCGACAACGACGGGTTGCGCGGCTTCCGGGTGCCGGCCCTCGTCATCTCGCCATGGTCGAAGCGCGCCACCGTGGCCCATGGGCTCTACGATCACACTTCGATCCTCAAGCTGATCGAGTCGCGCTGGGGCCTGCGGCCGCTCACCGTGCGCGACAGCTCCGCGCGGAATCTGGCGGAAGTTCTGGATTTCACCCGGCCCGCGAACCTCGTGGCGCGTCGCATCCTTGTGCCGCCGGGGCCGTTCGGTGGACCCTGCCCGGTGCCGGCGACCACGAGTGTAGCACGCGCCGCGGCGAAGCCGGACCCGTGGGTGGGACTGGATGCCATCGCACGCCGCTCGGGCTTCCCGTCGCCGACGTAGGCACGGCGCGCGCGTTCCTACGGCAACGTGATGTCGCGCACGAAGATCGTCACTTTCCCGTCACCCCCACGCCGGACGTCAGTGATCCGCAGCCCACGCGTGGCGTCCCGCACGACCTGTGCACCTTCGGGCGGTGCGGGGATGGCGGCTGGGAAACCGGCGACGATGCGAAAGGGGCTCGCGTCCGGGTTGGAGCGCATGACGGCGCGGCCCTCCGCACTCGCGGTCACGGTGAAGGCGCCGATGAGATAGAGCACTTTTCCCGCGAGATCTTCGCCGGCCAACTGCACGGCTTCCCCCTCGGTGATCGCTTTCCCCGCCGGCAGTTGCCCGGCGGGATAGGTCTTCCATTCCTCACGCTTGGCGGGCGGTTGCGGTGCCGGCGCGGGCGGGGCGGAATAGGGCGGCCTTTGCGCGCAAAGCGCGAAGGTTGTGGAGAGGAGCAGCGCGAGAGCGAGGAACGTCTTCATGGGCGGTAGCGGTTCGAGCGGCGCGCCGTTTACCAGCGCGGCGGGCGGCGCTACTTTTAGTACCCCTTCGGCTTCCGCCATGCAGCCTATTTTGCCGGAATATTCCTCCAGGAAGCAGACCCGCACCTTGCTCCCTTCACGAACTCATCCGCATTGATCTGGACGATGAGTTTGCCGCCTTTGCCAACCGAAGACAAATGGACGACGCTCGAGCCGAGCTTTTCGTGCCGGCGCAGGCGAATCTTCGCCGACGCAGACGGTCGGCTACTCGATCGTGACCGCCACGCCCGGTTTCACCATCCCCGCCAGCTTCACCACATCCCAGTTCGCGAGGCGGATACACCCATGGCTGGCGGAGCGGCCGATGCTGTCGGGGTCATTGGTGCCGTGGAGACCAATTCCTTTTTTGTTGAGCGCGATCCACATGACGCCCACCGGGTTGTTCGGGCCGGCCGGCAGCATCTTGAAATCGGAACTGCGCTCGCCCTTCATCAGCATTTTCTTGTCGTAGCGAAAATTCGGGAACTTCGCGACGGCGCGCACCTTCCACTGGCCGATCGGCGAAGCGGTCTCCGAGGAGCCGACGGTCACGGGGAATGCGGCCACGACTTTGTCGCCGTCGCGCACCTCGAGCATGCTCTGGGCGACACTGACATGGACGGACAACTCCGGGGTCGATTTCGCTTCGCCGCCTGCCTTCGTCCTCTCGCCGGCCTGGTCCTTCCCGGTTGCTTTCTTCTCCGTGTCGGGCGCAGGAGCGGGTGCAGCACCGGCATGGTCGGCAGGCTCATCGATTTCATTCGCCACCACGTTCGCGGCCTCCGAGCCGGGCTTGAGCGTTTTCACCTCCGCGAGCTCGAACGGCTTCACGTTCGGCACCTGCACCTTGTCCCTGGCCTTCAGGTGCTCGGCTTTGCCGGGGTTCAGCTTTTTCAAAAAATCGAGGTCGCAATGGAATTTCTCCGCAATGGCTTCCGCGAGCGTCGCGTAGGGCAGGGCTTTCACTTTGGACTGAGCCTCCGGCCCGCTCGGCAGAGGACCGACCGTGGCCGCGTCCTCCTTGGTGATCTCGTACTCGGTGAAAACGGGCTGAATGCTCTGGAGGTCGAGCCCGGTGGTCACCGGCGGCGCCTTCGCATTCGGCGCCGCCTCGTCCGGCTGACCTTGCGCTTTGCGATAAAGCGCGAGCGCCTTTCGAGTAAAAATCCCGTCGTGGCCGTCGATCTTCCCCGGGCCGAAGTTCGCGTTATCGAGAAAGATTTGCAGCCGCGTGTATTCCTCGATCTGCTGTTGGCTGGCTTTGCCGGAAGGCGCGGCCTTGGGCTTGCCCTTCGGCGCGGCCGTGCCGACCAAGGCGAAGCACACGGTGGCGGTAAGAAGCAGGAGCAGACGAGGCGTGCGATTCATGACTAACAATCGTTTCGGCCACGCCGGGGGATGCCTTTGGACCGGCACTTTCGCGCGCGGCGAGCAGCGATTGATGAGCTCTTCCATCAAAACGAAAGCGGCCGGAG
>DASYIS010000004.1:0-2255 GCA_035997375.1 Chthoniobacteraceae bacterium | reverse complement strand
ACGTTGATCGTAAAAGCCATGAGCGGGTGTCTGCGGAGCACCGGCCGGCCGGCGAGGGCGCCGACCGGAGCACGCGGGGCGCGTGCGCTCCCCGGGCCGGGCCGCGTGCCGCGCCCTACTCCAGATCCGTCACCGCCCCATGCGAGGCGGTCTTGACGGAGCGGGCGTACTTGGCGAGCACGCCGCGCGTGTAGACGGGCGCGGGCGCTTTCCATTTCGCGAGGCGCTTTTTGATTTCCTCCTCCGGCACGTCGAGCGTGAGCACCCGCTTCTTCGCGTCGATGGTGATACCGTCGCCGTTCTTCACGATGGCCAGCGGACCGCCGAGCGCGGCCTCGGGCGTGATGTGACCGACGACAAAACCGTGCGAGCCGCCGGAGAAGCGCCCGTCGGTGATGAGCGCGACGTCTTTGCCGAGCCCTTTCCCCATGATGGCGCTGGTCGGCGAAAGCATCTCTCGCATGCCGGGTCCGCCGACGGGCCCCTCCAGGCGGATGACGATGACGTGGCCCTTTTTCACCCGGCCGTCGAGGATCGCGGCGAGCGCCTCCTGCTCGTTCTCGAACACGATCGCTTTGCCGGAAAAAGAGAGCCCTTCCTTGCCGCTGATCTTCGCGACCGCGCCCGCCGGCGAGAGGTTGCCGTAGAGGATGACGAGGTGGCTCTCGGGCTTGATCGGGTTGTCGAAGCCGCGGACAATCTCCTGGTCCTTCGGATACGGCTTCACCTTTTTCAGGTTCTCCGCCATGGTCTTGCCGGTGACGGTCATGCAGTCGCCGTGGAGCAGGCCCTCGTCGAGCAGCATCTTCATGAGCGGCGTCTGGCCGCCGATGTCGACGAGCTCGCTCATGAGGAAACGCCCGCTCGGCCGCAGGTCCGCGAGCACCGGCACGCGCTTGCCGATGCGCGTGAAATCGTCGAGCTCGAGCTTCACGTTCATCGAGTGCGCCATCGCGAGCAGATGCAGCACCGCGTTGGTCGAGCCGCCGAGCGCGATGACGACCGTGATCGCATTCTCAAACGCCTTCTTCGTCATGATGTCCGACGGGCGAATCCCCTGCCGGATCAGTTCCATCACCGCCAGGCCGGCCGAGCGCGCGTCCTGCGCCTTGGCGTGGGAGATGGCGTTTTGCGCGGAGGAATTCGGGAGCGACATGCCGAGCGCCTCGATCGCCGAGGCCATCGTGTTCGCCGTGTACATGCCGCCGCAGCTCCCCGCCCCGGGGATCGCGTTTTCCTCGATCAGCGCGAGCTCCTTGTCGTCGATCTTGTCGTTCGCGTACTGGCCGACCGCTTCGAAGCAGCTCACCACGTCGAGCTTCTTGCCCGCGATGCGATCCGCCTGCTCCTTGCGCAGCCGCTTGGCCGCGAGGATGCCGGTGATGCAGCCGGGTAAAATCGTGCCGCCGTAGACGAAGACCGCCGGCCGGTTCAGCCGCGCGATCGCCATGAGACAGCCGGGCATGTTCTTGTCGCACCCGCCGATCGCGACCAGCCCGTCGAACCCCTCGCAACCCATCACGGTTTCGATCGAATCGGCGATGACCTCGCGCGAGACGAGCGAGTATTTCATCCCCTCCGTCCCCATCGAGATGCCGTCGGAGATGGTGATCGTATTGAAGATGACCGCCTTCGCGCCGGCGGTGTTCACCCCCGCCTCGGCCTGCCGCGCGAGCTGGTCGATGTGCATGTTGCACGGCGTGACCATGCTCCAGGTGGAGGCGATGCCGACCTGCGATTTCTTGAAATCGTCGCGCGTGAACCCGACCGCATGGAGCATCGCGCGGCTGGCCGCGCGCTCGTAGCCGTCGACCACCTCGGCGGACCATTTGCGATGCAGGGACGAGCCCTTCTTGGAGGAGGAAGCGGCGGCCCCTTTGGTGGCCGGACGAGGCGTGGGAGTGCTCATAAATTGTCGGGGCGGACGAGGATACAGGGGCGCGCGGGGAAAAAGCAAGGCTGGGGGTTTCGGGCTGAATCGCGCCACCTCGCGCATAGGCTCGTTCCCAGCCCGGCGAAGCCAAACGTAAGAGGCCAAGTGACGAAGCAAGGGCGCCGAGAGGCCGCGCGCGGCGGACCGAAAAATCCCAACGGGATTTCATCCTGTAGCCCAGGGTTGCGAGGCACGAGCTACCCTGGGTCATTGTCCAAGGAAGGAGCCAACCCAGAATGGGTTGCATCGGCTTCAACTCTTTCAGAGTTGGGGTCCTCTCTCGCGCAACACCCAGGGTAGCTCGTACCTCGCAACCCTGGGC
>DASYIS010000003.1:0-30382 GCA_035997375.1 Chthoniobacteraceae bacterium | reverse complement strand
GCGCTGCTCGTCGACCTTGCCGCCGTTGAGGATTTCGGCCGTCCAGGTGTTGCCATTCACGGGCGCGATGGCGGCCAGTTGCGCCGCCTCCTCATCGGTGCCGATGCCGCTGTCGCGGAGAACCTGGATTAATGCGTGGCGGGTGGCCATGGATTCAGTCGGGAAAAACGAGCGGAATGGCCTGCCGACCGTGGCATCGATAGACGAAGAAATCACTGTCCACCGTCCAGATGCGAGCGAGAGGGTTAAGTTCCGCCATTCGCACGAGACATGCGTCAGCAAAGTCCATCGGAGTATCGGCGTATTTGTTCAGTAGGCGCCAGACGGCGTCCGACTCGGCCTCGAAGTCAAAGGATGTTACCAAGGCGCCCCGTGCGCAGAGGTTCGCCAATGCCGCGCGGGATCGTCTAAATCGACGGAGTTGATGCCAGGCTTCGGTCAGAACGGCTTCGCAAGTGTAGATCGGTGGACGCAACGTCTGGAAACTCTCCCGGGCCCACGCGTGCCACCGGTCACCTTCATCGAGAAGCGCCACCAGAGGACCTGCGTCGGAAAAGGTTATGTCCATTACCGCGGCCCACCCACGGAGGACCGTCCTAGATCTTCCAAGTATTTCTTGTTGGTCGAGTGATCCGACAAGCCACTGTTGTCGAGCCGTCCGGGCTCCTCAAAGAGGTCGCGAACCAAATCGTAACAGCTTGGACCTTCGGCCAACCTCGCGGATAACTGGCGGAAGAGCTCGGCTTGTTGGAGTTGCGGGAGAGACTTCACCGCCGCCTCGATTTCTTCGAACGTTCTCATGGCGGGAATTTATCGTGGACGGCTGAATCTCGCAAGGAGTGAGCGTTCCTACCGCTTCGGCAACGTCGCCTTCCGCACCGTCGTGGTCCTGGTCGTCGTCGTCGTCACCGGCTCCGTTCCCGGCACCGTCGCCCGCAGGACCGGCGTCGGTCCGCCGAGCTGGTCGCCGATCGGGTCGAAGCGCGACTTCTTGTGGAGGTTCGTCGGGTAGATCGTTTGCTCCACGTCGGGCTCGATACGGAGCGCTTCCATCGCGCGCTCCTTGCCGCGGAGATCTTCGCTCGGTCCCATGGTCACCACGGGGCGGATGAGGATGACCAACTCGGTGCGCGACTTGTCCTTGGTCGTAGTGCGGAAGAGGGCGCCGACCCACGGCAGCCGGCTGAGAATTGGGACGCCGGTCGTCGAGCGGCTGTCGGTCTGTTTGATCAGCCCGCCCAGGACGAGCGTCCCTTCGTTCGGCACGGAGACGGTGGTCGAGAGCGACCGCGTGGCAATGCGCGGGATGGAGTTGTTGTCGATGATGTCCGCGCCGGATTGCTGGTCGATCGTCTGCACGATTTCCAGGGTCACTTCGCGCTCGCTGTTGATCAGCGGCAGGACCTCGAGTTTCAACTGGACGTCCTTGTATTGGATGTTCGACTGCGTCACGAGGCCGTTGCCGGAGTTGCCGACGTTGCCGCTGAAGCCGCCCGTGGTGCTGACGGGCACCGCGATCTGTTCGCCCGAGGCGATGATCGCTTTCTTGTTGTTGCTCGTGAAGATGCTCGGCCGGGAGATGACCTTGAAGCGGTCGGTCGACTCGAGTGCGTCGACGATCGCGTTGAAGGCACTGCCCGCCGCGATGAAGCCGCTGAGCCCGCTCCCCCCCGCGATGGCGAGTTGCTTGATGTTGCCGCTACTAAGCAGGCCGGCGAGGTTGACCGTCGGGGCGTTGTTCGCCCCAATGGAGATGGCGCCGCCGTTGCCCGTCGTGGCCGCGACCGAGCCGGTGCCGGTCCCATCGCCCGTGCCGGTGCCGGTCCCGGTCCCCGTGCCGGTGCCCGTCGTGCCCGTCAAGCTGCCGAGCAGGTTCTTCCGTTTCCCATCGTTGACGATGTAATTGACGCCGAACTTCTGCTTCGCGTCCAGGTTCAGCTCGCCGATGACCGTGTTGATCATGACCTGCGGCGCGCGGACATCGAGCTCGTCGAGGAGTTGAAAGATCTTGTCGCGTACCTGCCGGTTGCCGAGGACGATGATCGAGTTCGAGCGCTTGTCGGCGATGATCTTCGTGCTGCCGATGATGCGGGCTTCCGGGACCACCTCGCGCTCGCTCGTGTTGAGGCTGGCCGACAAGGTCGAGCCGCTGCCGCCGCCGCTGTTCAAGCCGCTGCCGCTGTTGCCAAAGCCGCTGTTGGAATTGCTGTTGCGGCTGAAGGGATCGTTCGTGCTCGTGCCGGTGTTGCGGTTCGTGCCGGAGGTCGCGCCGCCCGAGTCGCCCTCGGATTTCTGCCCCGGCTCCGTGATCGCGCGGACGATCGTGCCGAGAATGTCGCCGGCGGAGACGAAGCGCAGCGGCCGAATCGACGGCTCGCCAAAGGGGACGTCGGCGTCGAACTCCTTGACCAGGCTGTGGATGAATTTCAGGTTCACCGGCCGCGTGACGATGTGGATGCGGTTCGTCCGCGTGTCGGCGGTCAGCTTGATCTTGCCGATGACGATCGAATCCTCCGACAGCGTGCCGCCGTTGATCTCCACCGAGTTCGGTCCGCTGGCCGTCGCCGTCGCGTCGGCGGGAATCGGGATCCCCTCCGGGCTGAGGCGCGGCGCCCGCGGCGCGGCCGGCGTGCCCGGCGCGCCGGTCGGCGTCTCCTTCCGCTCGAAGATCTTCTCGAGCTTCTCCAGCACGTCCTTCGCATCGGCCCGCTGCAGCGCGATGAACTCGCTGACGACTTCCGCCGGCGGCGTGTCGACCTCGCGGACGATCTGGAGGAACTTGCGGATGATGATGCTATTCTCCGTCACGAGGATGGAGTTCGATTTCGGCAGGGCGAGCGTCTGGCTGTAGCCGAGCGACGAGGGAGAAATGTAGGCGCTGAGCATCGTCGCGATCTCCGTCGGGTCGGCGTAGCGCAGCTTGAAGAGGTAGGAGATGACCTGCTCGTTGTCGGGGATTTGCAACTCATCGGAAATGAGCGGAATGCCAAAGCCGCGCGGGTTGCGGCCGGTCCCGAGGAGCTTGACGTAGTTCTCGTCGACCGGCACGAGGGTGAAGCCGTTCATGATCAGGCTGATTTCGATGAGCCGCTGGGCCTCCTCGACCGGGATTTTCTCCTTCACCTCGATATTCACCTGGCCGAGCGCCTGGACGTCGTAGATGACGAGCAGGCCGGTCAGCTTCTCGTAAAAATGCAGTACGTCCTTCACTTCGCCGTTGGGAAAGAAGACGCCGTCCACCATCGAGCCGGGTGGATACTGTGAGCGGGAAGCCCGCGAGCTGCGCGCCCCCGTCGGCGTCAGGGGAAGCGGGCGCTGGGCCGCGGCGTCGACCGCGAAAAGGAGCACGAGGAAGAGGGAAAGGAGGCGCGACACAGCGCGTACTTAGCCTTGACCGGCGCACGGGTCAATGACGGGTCAGCAATTAAGATGCGGCAATCTTGTGGCGGTTGGAAGGTGCAGGGGCGCTCCGCCAACAGCGCGCGGCGGAGCCGCCTCCGGTTGTAGCCACGGCCCTGTGGGCCGTTTGGACGCATTCAACACGCGGCGGGGCGAGCGTAATTCGGACCGCAGTGCGTTGGTCGCGCCCAGACGGCCCACAGGGCCGTGGCTACAACCGGAGGGGATTCAGCCCACCCCCAAAAGCTCGCCCACCTGCGCCGCGATGTCGCCGGTGCGCATGAGGCTTTCCCCGACGAGGATGGCGTGGCAGCCGCAGTCGAAGACCCGCTGCGTGTCGGCGCGCGTCTTGAGCCCGCTTTCGCTCACCAGCACCACGTCGCCCGGCGCCTCTTCGCACAGCAACTCGGTCGTTTGCAGGTCGACCTCGAAGGTCGCCAGGTTGCGGTTGTTGATCCCGATCAGCCGCGCGCCGGCGTCGAGGGCGCGATCCATCTCCTCGCGCGTGTGGACCTCGGTCAGCACATCGAGCTGGCAGAGCTCCGCCGTCCGCGCGAGCGCCTCCAGCCGCTCCTGCTCGAGCGCCGCCACGATGAGCAAGATGGCGTCCGCGCCGGCCACCGCCGCCTCGTAGATTTGCACCTCGTGCAGGATGAAATCCTTGCGCAGCAGCGGCAGCGACACCGCGGCGCGAATCCGCGCCATGTACGCGAGGCTCCCTTGGAAAAACTGCTCGTCGGTCAGTACCGAGATTGCATGCGCGCCCGCCGCCTCATACGCCCGCGCGATCGCCACCGGGTCGAAATTTTCCGCGATGACGCCGGCGGACGGACTGGCTTTCTTCACCTCGGCGATCAACCCGAGCGCCTCTTCGCCGCGATCGACGGCCGACGCGAACGGGCGAAAGTCGTTGCGCTGAAGCGCCGCCGCGCGGAGGAGTTCCTGCCGCGGGAGAAGCCGCGCGATCTCCGCGCGTTTGACATCGAGAATCTGCTGAAGCCGGTCGGACATGAGGGGAAAGACAATCAGACAATCGGGGGCGTGCCAAATGACGAATGACGAATGACGAATGACGAAGAATCGGTCACATTCGTCATTCGTCATTCGTCATTTTCCCGCCATGCTCCCCGCCCCCATCCTCTCCGCGCTCGAAACCAAATCCCCCGAGCAAGTCCTCGCCGCCACGCTCGCGCACTTCGGCGCGCAGGCCGGTACCGTGCATCTCCTGGCGCCGGCGCAGGCCGGTGCGGAGCCGCTGCTCGCGCTGAAAGCCAGCTCCGGCATCCCGCCGCACATCGTCGCGATCGTGCAGACCGTGCCGATCGGCAAAGGGATCGCCGGCCTGGCCGCCGAGCGCCGCGAGCCGATCACGATCTGCAACCTGCAAACCGACAACTCCGGGCAGGCCCGCCCCGCCGCGCGGACGACCGGCATGGAAGGCTCCATCGCCGTCCCGATGCTGACCGCCGGCGGCGAGCTCCGCGGCGTCCTCGGGATTGCCAAGGCGGCCGCGTACGACTGGAACGAAGAGGAGACCGCGCTCCTGATGGCGATCGGGCGCGCCCTCGGCGAAGCCGCGGCGTAGGTCTACCCTCGGAGCGAAATTCTCCCAAATCGTGAAAAATCCCTTGCGTGCGAAATCCGTTTGGCTAGGGTCATCGCCCTGTCACTGCACGCGGGTGTAGCTCAGTTGGTAGAGCACTTCCTTGCCAAGGAAGATGTCGCGCGTTCGAGTCGCGTCACCCGCTCCCCTCCCTCAATCCGAGGGAGTGACGCAGACTCCGACGACCGGGATCTCGACCTCGCGCCGTGGTTCAGGGTTGCTGAGCCTCCACGCGGAGGCCGTCGGAGTAAAATCTCGGTGCATGATCGGACAACGCGCCGAGCAGCAGCCTGGGAGAAGGGGGCTTGGTGAGATCCTGAAAACGAAAATTCGCCACATTGACCAGCACGGTGGCGGGAAAATTGACGACCGTGTCTTCGATGACCTCGAGCACATCGGGTTGGTGTCCGCCGACTTCGACTTTCGATTTTCCGCGCGGCAAAAGGAGGATGTCGCCGACGTGGACAAAAGGGCCCTCGGGAACGGGAAGTCTGTCGGGGGGAACCGAGCTGACAAAATCCTGGCCGTGGACGAGGCGATAGACGGGGAGCCCGGCGTAGGAAGCGCGAAAGGCCTCGTTGCAAAACCGGGGGCAACCGTAGGTGTACAGGAGAGCGACGGGAACCGATGACCGAAATTCCTGGGCGGCGAGCGCGGCGAGAGCCCCTCCGAGACTGTGACCGGCAAAGAAGACCCGTTTGGCCCCGGCGAGCACCTTCGTCAGCGGCGAGATGAACTGATTGCGCCAGGCCAGGTAGCTGTCGAGGACGCCGCCATGCACTCCACCCGGCGCGTGGGGCTTGATGAAAAAGCTGAAATCGCTCATCAAATCGACCCAGGAGATCAGCCCCAGGCGGCCGCGTTTGAACAGGTCTTCGAACGAGGGAAAGCCTTCAAAACGAGTCCCGCGGAAGGCCAGGACCGCGATGTCTCCGAATGTGGCAATCAGCGCCTGGGTTTTCGGCTCGATCGGAAAGGCGAAAGTTTCCAATTTCCAACCCTGCGCGTTGAATCGTTGAAAGTACTTTTGCGCGTCCGCTGCTTCGTGATAAGCGAGTTGCGAGAACTCCGCGAGCAGCCAGGCGTCGTGTTTGTTATATCCGAGGCCTGCCGCACTGAAGTGCAAGTTGGCCTCGTTGCGAAAGTAGTCACGTGCCAACGTCGGAACGACTTCATCCCAGGACGTGCGAAGCGCCGGCGTCGTCACGTTCTCCACAAAATTGGCCGCGGCCCGCATGGCGGCGGTGACGAGTTGACCTAAACTTTCGAAAAATCCCATGGGGTTGGCCTAACGCTTGGCTCGGCGCCCCGGTTTGTCCGGCGCGGCCAAGGCCTTTTCTCTTTGCGATGAAAGCAAGGTATCCGTCGCCTTCACTCCCCGGATCGGCTCCGCGGTCCAGAAGTAAGGCCGCCAGAAGCGGTAGCTCGGCCGTTTTCCTTCGCCATAGCGGGTGAAGACCCCGTGATGGTCCGGCTCCTGCAGCCGGTCCCCCTGGGGGTCGCGCTCATAGGGAACCGGCAGGACGCCGGTCTCGGACAGAGGGGGGAAACGGCGGTCCCGGCCGAAGGCTTTCACCGTGATCCGGCCGTTGGCGTTGTTGGGCAGCCAATCGGTGGCCAGGATGGCATTTTCCCAGCGGCCCATCGTGCGGTCGTCTTCGGCGATCGGGTTGTCGAAGAGCGAATCGATCCAGACGAGCAGGCTGCCGCGCGGCGCGAGCTCGCCGTGCTCGAACGGCTCCCGTTCGCCGGTCTCATTTTCGGGGTGCAGGCAGAGATCGTAGAAACGGCAATCGGGATGATGCTGCAGGTAAGGCACGACCTTGATCTTGAAATCATTCACGGTGGAGGCGGCGGCCAGGAAGACGACGTTGGCAAACGGAATGCCCTCGAAGCGATTGAGCGTTTCACCGGCGACAATGGCGCCCACGGAATGTCCGATCAAGGTAATCGGGGGAACTTTGCCGAGGGCCGCCAGCTCACCCTGCGCGCGCTCGAAGAAGAGCCGCAAGGCCCCGCACCGCGAAGCCCAGCGCAACTCGCGCTGCTCGTCGAGCCCGAGTTTGTTGCTGGACGGCTCATGCACGAAGCTCGACTCCCGCTCAAACATCACGCGCGTCCGCCGCACCATGTTGTACCAGGCGGAGGTGCCCAACGAGTGGATGACGGGCGTGGTCGCCACCTTGGAGCCCAGCCAGAAGGTCCAGGAGGCCGCGTCTTCCGCCTTTTTGCCCATGCTGCGCTCGTCATCCCGCGCGCGCCCGCCGGAAATGAAAACGGGCACTTTGGAGTCGGGCAACTCGGCCTCCGCCCGCAGGAGATTCTCCGCGCGATCCTCGGCCTGCCGGTATCGGGTGAAGGTGTGTGGGAAGAGATGATAGATATCGTTGCGGAAAAGCTTCACCGTCGAGAGCGGCGCGCGTGAAACCGCCGTCCCGGCATCGGCCGCGAACTCCAGCGGGGCGGTCGCGAGGGCGAAGCCCGGCATCCGGATGCCCTCACGCACGCCGACGAGATGCTCGGCGTAGGTGCCGAACAGATTGGAATTCCAGCAGACGAAAATCGGGTAGGCCCGGTCTGCGAGCATGGCATGAGTCAGTTCGCAGGCCTTGACGGCGGCGCTGCCGATGAAGTTCAGGCCGCCATGAACATAGATGATCACATGATCGACGGCACCGGCGGCGCACAAGCGTCGATAGTTCTCGAAGAGGCCGATCCGTTCGGGGTCGTGGCCAAAGCCATCCAGATGCCCGGGCACTCCTTCCAGATATTCGATAAACTCGCGCCGCAACCCCAACTTGCCCTTGCGCGGGCCGGCCGGGATGATCTCGATCGTGTTCTTTGTATCCTCGGTCGGGAATTTGTCGAAGGTGACGCGCCACGCGACGGGGTTGGCGGCGTTATCGAATTTCGTCGGCGTGGCGACCGGAAGGAGAGCCGAGCCTTCCTCATCCACCGCCAGGATGTGGTGGCGATAGTCAGGGTGCTTGAGCTGATCGCGGACGGCCGGGGAGAAGCTCCGCCACCTTTTGGCATCGAAGCCCGGGGGCGGAGAGTCCAGTGCCACGCCGCTTTTTCGCGCGGCATCGCCGGACGACGGCGCTGCGAGGAGGGCCGCCAGAGGGAAAAAGACGAGCGCGACGCCCAGGAGCGCCAGGCAGCGAGCACTGATCGTCGCGTTCATTGAAGCGCCCCGAGGGCCACGTGCTCGCCCAGCGCTCGATAGCTGTCATACTGCGCCTCGTCAAAGAACTGATTGGAGGTCGGTTCGAACGGAAAGGCGGGATGCACTTTCTGGTTGGCCAGGATGTCGATCGACTCATCGCCGGTCAGGCTTGCTTTCAAAATGAGAATCCAGCTGACGCGGGCGGAGCCGGTGTAGGTGACGCGCGCAAGGATGGCATGCCGGCCGCCCGGTTTCCCGATCTGCTCGCGCGAGCCGAGACCGGCCGTTTTCAACCAGCCGGCAATCCAAGGCGGGAGTCCGGCGTCCGACAGGCCGGTGGGCTCGATGAAATCGAATGTCGCGCCGAAATCCGACGCCACCGTGCGCTTCAGCTCCGCCGTGCCGGGCCAGGAGAACTCGGAATCCTCATCGCCATCGACGGCGATGATGAATGGCACCTGCCGCCGGATCAGCTCGTAGAGGCCTGTGACATCGAAGTGTCCGCCATCGCTCAGATACCAGAAGCGTTGACTCGGTCCCCGGAAGCCGCCGACGAACTCGGCGAGCAGGAGACTCTGCATCCGGAAGAACTTCGGGACCAGGGCGACCAGGGCGCGCCAGAAATTGTGGTGGGCGACCCCCGGGCGCCCGCCGCGCTCGAGTGAAGTATCCCACCAGTAGCCGAGCCGGACGTTGGCCAGCGCTTTGAGCAGCGAAGTGGCGAAGCCGGTGGTGCGACCGGTGCCCGTGCCGTAGGCGGCGCCGGAGATGCTCATCCACGAAGAAAGCTGGAGCGGATCGACCGCCACGGCCCGGTCTTTCTCCGGCTTGAGCGGGTGGAAGAGAGCGCCATCCGTGCTCTCGCACGCTTTCAGGGCGATCGGTCGGTCCTTGGCGGAAGCCACGGGGCCTTCGATCCACTCGCGGAGCGTGAGCGGGCCCGCTTGTTGGCGCGGGACCCACGTCGCGTGATACCCGCGGCCGACGCTGACCCCGCACGGTGAGACGCACATCGGGCGGCCTTTGCGGTCGGCGCTCATGATCTCGGAGGCGGCCTCGATCGTTTCATTCACGCAAACGCCCATGAGATGGAGCGGGCCGCCGGTCTCGTGCGGGCGGTACTGGTCGAAGTCCAGATCGTCATCGGGATCGACCACGTTAATGTCGGCGGTCACGGCGTCGTCCACGGCGCCGTAGCGCGCGGAATTGGAGGCGCCGAGGAAGGTGCGCGTGAGGCGCGAGGCGTAAGTGCGATGCAGCGAAGACGTGTTCAGGAAATCGTAGGCGCGCCCCAGGAGGACACTCAGGCCGGCGGAGGCGGCGAGGGCATACAGCCCGACCGCGCGCTCCTGCTGGAAGGTCCGGTGCGCGGCGGCATCGATGATGACCAGGAGGAAACCCGCCAGCGGGATGGCGGTCATGGCCGCCATCGTCTGCGCGGAAGGGAGCAGGCCGGAGAGGGCGCCATCCTTGGCGGTAGCGCTATCGGCCAGCTTCTTCGCCGCCGGGCGGAGGTAAGCGAGGAGAGGGCTGAGCAGCACTCCCCAGCCGGCGATGGCTTTCGCAAAGGAGCCCTGCGCCAGGCCGCGAGCCAGCGTATCGACGATGACGAAGACCAGGCAAAGGAAGAAGATGACACCGGCCGCGGCGGACGCCCGGGTCAGACGATTGCGGATGAAGTCGGCGGGATCGATGGACTGTTGACCCGTCGCGCCGAAATCGAGAGCGGCGGGCAGTCCGATCCGCGCCAGCTCGAGATAGACGGCGGCGATGACCAGCACGCCGGCCAAGCCGAGCAGCGGGGCCGTGGCTGAACCGCCCCACGTGCTGCCGACCACGGCCAGAACCAGCAGGATGAGCCAGACCGTCGCGCCGATGAAAGAAAAGCGCCCGCGAGAGCGCGGCTTCGGCGCGATGAAGTAAGCCATGCCGGCGGGCAGCACCCCGAGGGCCAGCGCGGCCAGGGGAGTCCACCACCACGCCGAAAGCGCATGCCCCGCCTCCGGCGAGAGCAGCCCGGCCAACGGGAAACGCACCCAGGTCGCGAGCGGCTCGGCGAAGCGCAGCAGCGCGAAAAGGCAGAAGGCGAGGGTGGCCAGCACGAAGTAAACGGTGACCAGGTTGCGCCAGAGCACCGCGAGATGCTGGCCGGCATCCGAACCGGCGCTCAGGATGAAATTGGCATGCGAGCGCAGCCAGCGCATCTGGGGCGAGTTGTCATTGGCGACGATCTCCTCCAGGCGGGCGCACGGCTGGGGGTCGACCCGAATGTTCTCCCGCGTGGCGAGGCGGCCGAGGAAGGTGCCGGCGTAGCCGCCGCCGGAAACCGAGGAGAGGATATCAACGAAGCGCAGGCGGCGCTTCTTCGCGAGGGCGCCGAGGACGCCGAGGCTGAAACTGGCGCAGCGGATGCCGCCGCCGGAGAGCGCCAGGCCGACCGTATCGGGCGGAAGTTCATCCGGGCCGGGGCTGGGCGGCTGTTTGACCCGGTCGGCCGGCAGTTTCAGATTCTCGCGGCGCTGCGCGACCGCCGCCGCCTCGAGCCGGCGCAAGTCAAGATGATAGCTCATTTAGAACGGTTTCTGCGGCTTTTTCTGCGATGATGAAAATGGGGACGGCCACGAAGTAACCCGGGATGTACGGAAAGGAGGAGGCGTCGACGATGCGCAGCCCGCGCACGCCGTGCACTTTGAACTTGCTGTCGATGACGGCTTCCTTGTCGACGAGGTCGGCCGGGTTGGCCTGCCACCGGTCGCGGCCGATGCGGCAGGTACCGGAGGCGTGGTGGCCCCAGGTCTCCTTGGCGACCCAGTCGCGCAGCCCTTGGGATCCGTTGGGCGCCTGCTGCCGGCCCGGCTCCGATTCCGCCTCCGCCGCGCACCCGCCTTTCATGATCCGGTTGGCGGAATCGTTGATTCGACGGACATATTCCACTCCGCTCACAAGCGCATCCAGGTCGTCGTTCGGCAAAGTCATATGGTAGCTCCCCGCGGTGGGCCCCGGCACTTCGCCGAAATAGTGGTGGTCGATCCGCGGAGGCTCAAAGGGATCGCTGGACTTGAGAGTCACCCGTCCCGTGTTTTGCGAGAATGCCTTGAGCAAGGTCCACGTCCAAAGCCGATGGCACGGCGGATCGTCGACGACGCCGTACTTCCGGGAGAGGAACTGCTGGGAATAGCCGTACGAGTAACCGCGGAAAGCCGCGGGCACCCCGAAAATGAAGAGGTCCGGGGGGATCGCCATTTCCTTCGCCGCCGTGCTGCTGCGCCAGACCAGCGCGAACGCGGCGCCGTTGCTGGTGTAGAGGCCGTCCCGCTGCGGTTGTCCATCCTCGGCCAAGAATTTGTTGAGCTCGGGATCCGAGGTTTTCGGATAGGGTTGGAAGCGAACGTCCTTGAAAAACGTATAGTCTCGGCTGAGCTCCGAGATGACGCTCAGCTCGAGGCGATCCCGGAGGTTTCGGCCGACGCCCGGCAGATCGACGAAGGCAGGTTTGGCTTTATCGGGTGGCAGGATTTTGCCGGTTCCGGGATCGACGTAGGTGAGGCCGATTTCGTAATCGTCGGCCTTGGGGACCTTATTCCTCAGATACTCTTCGTCGCCGACTCCGCTGAGCATGAGGATCTGCGGTGAGTTGAAGCTGCCGCCACACAGGAAGATCTCGCGTTTCGCGAAACACCTTCCTTCCCGCGAGGGAAGCGGCGGCGCCCCAGGGCCTTGATTGTGGGGGTGCTGTGGATTCAGCAGATCGGCGCGATACAGGTGCAGGCCGTGGCTGAACTCCACGCCGACCGCGCGCGGCGGTTTCCCCTCCTCGTGGACGAAAAGCAATCGCCGGACATGCACGCCCGTGGCGATATCCACGCACCCCGGGCCTCCCTTGTCTCGCAAAGCGATCCGCGTCTCGAGCAAGTGCTCGCGCGGACCCCGGCGCGTCCTGGCATTGTTGACGCTCATGGGAATGAGCGTGAAACCTTGCGGACTGCTTCGTAAGCGCTGCGGATCGTTCAGATCGAAGGGCCGGAAGAGACCGGTGGTGATCAAGCCGAGCAACAGGCGCCAGATGTTCTTCGGCTCGCCGAGACCTTGGGCCCGGATGATGGAGAGCAACAAGATCATGCGCAGCCACGCGTCGCGCAAGGCCGCCGCGGGATTGGCGAACGAAATGTCGAGCCAGCCGCGGCTCCCGCGCTCTCCGGTCTCCCACCCGAGCTTGCGCTGCAGCGACTTCCAAATCCGCGCGAGCTTGCCCGTGAAGACCCCGTAGCTGGACCGCTCCATACGCCGGAAAATGGCCCGCATGTGCGCCGGCGACCAACTGTCGTCGTTCGTCAGGTCGGCGATCCTCTGCCAGTCGGAATCGGCGGGGACGATGGAAATGAGCACGTTGTGGCCGGTCGAGCCGCCGAGCCCGCAGCCGCGCGGATACGGCAATCCCCCCGTGCGCTCATCGAACTTGCGATCGGTCCGCTGCATGGTGTCGTTGGCGAAGTGGTGCGTCGTGAAGCACCAACTGGTCGGATCGAGCGGCGGGAGGAGCGTCCCGCCCGGCGGGGTGGCCGCGGCCGGCGGCGGGAGATAGAGGTGGGGTTCGGTCGACGTCCCATTCAGGCCGGGGCAATGGTAGAGGCGGCGCTCGTTTTCGAGCTTTCGCTGCTGCTCCACCGTGGTCGTCTTCTTGTCGCGCAACGGCGCGGCCGGGTCGATTCCGGCCTCGAGGACGAGCACCTTGAAGCCGTAGGAGGCGAGACGCGCCGCCAGGGGCCCGCCACCGGCGCCGGAGCCGATGACCATATAGTCATACGGCGTGTCCTTGAGGGATTGCGCGGCCACGGAAATCCCGTCGTAGGTGCCGGCTTCGCTGTTCTTGTCCTTCCTGCTCAGATCAGGAAAGGGCGTCGGCGGGGGTTCAGCCGCACGCGCCGAAGCGCCCTCCGGCGCGGCTGGGGGCTCGACTTCAGCGGCCGCCGGAAGAGGAGCCGCTTTGGCTTTCGCCTTCGGCTTCTGGGGGGCGGCAGCCTCCGGGTTCGGGGCGGCGTTCGGCGGCATGCGGAGGGAAGGTTTTGGTTAGAGGGTCTTCAGGAAGGCGATGAGGGCTTCCTTGTCGTCATCGGAGAGCGCCTCGCCGAAGTAGTGACCGCGATCGAGCACCCAGTCCGGGCACTTGCTGGCCCGCATGAGGCCCGGGCCGGCGGTCTTGTCGAAAAGTTCGCGGCGCTGCTCTTCGTTCATCCGCTGGGCGATCGGTTTGTGGTCGTCGGCCCGGAGTTTGCCGAACGTTTTGAGCAGGCCTCGCACGGCGGCGAGTTGATCGAGCGTGTCAGCGGCCGGGTCGAGGTTCATGACGGCGCTCACCGGCATGCCTTTTGGGAACGGCCCCAGCCGCAGGTCGCCGAAGTGGCCGTTGACGAATTCACGGCCAAACCAGAGGCCCCCGTAGAGGCCCAGCAGCACGAGCACCAGCGCCACCTCGCCCGCCCGGCGTGCGCCCACGATGCCGTGACAGATCAGCGAGTCGCGGAAGGAGAGATGCCCGCCCTTCTTTTCGATTTCCTCTTTATAATCTCGCACCCGTGGGACGAGCTGCGCGACCGCCCCGAGGATAAGGACCAGCGGCAGAAGCAGCCAGACCGCCCACGGGACGAGCGCGCAGAGTCCCGTGAGACCGAAGAGGAGCAGCAGCAGAACGCCCGTCAGGCCAAGGACGAAGAAGAAGGCGCTGCGCTGGAAGAAGTACAACGCGAGCGTCAGCAGCAGCACGAGCGTGGGCAGGACGAGCGGATGATCGAGAAGCCAGAGGGCCAGCCGTCCGATCCAGCCGGGCAGGACGCCGGTGGCCAGATACCGGATATGGCCGCGGGGGAAGCGCGCCTCCGATTCAACGTCGGTGCGGAAGATCCAGCCCGGATCGCCGGCGGGCAACCAGTTGGCGCCAGCTTTGCGCAGGCCGCTGTCGCCGCTCGGAGTGAGCGGGCGACGGGCTTTCCAGAGCAGTTTGCGCATGCCGTCATCGAACATGGCCAGCCGGCCCTCGAGCGAGACCCGCCGGGTGACGGCGTCGTCGCCGATGTATAAGCCGAGCGCATTGTCATGCAAGTACGGCGCCGTGGCCCAGATGCTCACCAGGGTGGGCACCCGATAATAGCCGCGCCCGCCCCCTGGCGTCTTCCAGGTCTTGGTCTGCTTGTCGAAGGGATCGTAATACTCGATATCGCCGACATCGGGCAGATCGTGCTTGTACGTTTCGCTGGCGAAATTGTCGAAAACCTGCCCTTCGATGGCGTTGGTCGCCATCGCGCGGGCGGCATTCGTTTGAGTCAGCGTGACCGGAATGCGCAGATCCGTGGACAGGAAGTTCTGGAAATGGAAAAACTGAAACTCGTCCTCCTTGGTCGCGGCGTTGTCGACCAACTGCCGCGCGCGCTCCTGGTATTTCTTATACGACGGGCTCTTCTTGAAGTTCTCCCATTCGGCAAAGGCGAACGGGAGGGTGAGCCGATCCGCCTCGGGCGCCTCGGCCCACGACTTGGCACTCTGCGGCGGCGCGTGCGAAAACTCCACCTGGTAACCGTCGGGCTGCTTGCTCGAGTGGCAGACCATGCAGTGGTTGGTGAACACCCGGCCGCCTTTCTCGGCCTTGCTCGGCTCCCACTGGTGAGGCTTGAGTTGCGGATCGCCCGATTGCAGGAAGGGTTTGCCGTCGGGCGCCACGACGTCTTTCAGATGCATGGCCGCGGTGGCGCACTGGATGCGCTCGCCGTTGCCGTCGCGCTTCTCCCAGGCAAAGAAGGAGGCCATGTACGGGATGCGGAAGTTTTCGTTGACCCGCCAGTACACGGAATTGCGCCGCATCACATCGATCGAGAACGGGCGATTGCCGCCAAAGCCGACGAGGAGATTGCTGCAGCGCTTCCACTCATCGTGGTAAAGCCCGATATTCAGATATACGCGCAGGAGGGCGCCTTGCAGTCCGATGGAATCTTCGCCGTCCATGAGGACCCGCGGAAAATGACGGAACTCCTCGCCATCGGGGGTCACCGTCTGCTGGACGCGGCCCATCCGCTCCGTGGGATTCAATCCCGCGCGCGCGGCACGTGCCGGCAACTCGAAGATGCCGTTCATCGAGTTGAAATTATCGATGCTATCGGTGCTGACCATCGAGGTGTCGATGGTGCCCGGCTGCTGCGAGGCGACGTAATGCCAGAGAAAGCTGCTCGGCGTGAGGCGCGTGGCAAAGGCGGCGCTGGTGCGGAAATACTGATTGCCGATGACGGAAGAGAGGTTCGCCCATTTCGGTTCTTCCGGATCCTTGGGCAGATTCATCGGGTTGGGGCCGATGTGGCAAATCACGCAGGTCATCCCGACCCGGAACGGCCGGATCGTGCGCGGATCGGAAGCATACACCGGGTCTTCGTAGAAGGCTTTCGCGTCCCACCAAGCCTTGGCTTTCTCGTCGAATTTGGGATTCGGGAAGAGGCGCAGGCCAAGGACGCCGCTCGGGTAACCATAAACCATCGGGTCCACCCCGTCCCCCTCGAGCGCGTTCGGATCCTTGCGTTCGTGTTTTGGCTGGGTGTAGAGCGGCGGCTCGTTGTCGGCGGGATCTTCCTCCTCGCCAAGGCGATATTTCACACGATCCAGGTAGAGGCCGTACGGACCCGGCACCTCGGTGCCGACGAGGCCGGGCTGATTGACCAGGCCAAGATCGCGCAACCGGCTGGCGCGCTTGCGGCTGTCCACCGCTTTCAAGAAGTCGAGAATGCCGTATTTCTCCTCGGCGAGATAGGTCCAGAAGTCTTCATTGCCGCCGCACCACAGCATCCACGTATTGCGCCCATAGATCGCGTGTTGATCGGGGGCATCCTGATCGTAGGCACCCTGCGGAACATCGAACTGAAGCGGGAGGAGCTTTCGTTGCGGAGTCCAGGAGGGATCCGGCTTCTCACCCACCATCTTTCCGTCGATCAGCGTGCTCTTCAAACGGTGTTCTTTGTTCTCCTTGTCGACATAGACGACCGTCATCGTTTGGTCCATCTTGCGGAAGACATCCTTGGGCTCGGGAGGGAAATCGTTGATCGTCAACTTACCGGTCCGGGGACCGACCCCGGCCTTGGGATCCTTCAGCGGAAAGTCCCGCACGAGACCGTCGGGTTGGTCGATGGGGAATTTCGGGTCTTCCTGAAGAGACTCGAATCGATCCTTGACATAAAATTTGCGTCCGCCGCCGTAGCCCACGGCAGGCGCGGGTGCCGGCGGATTGTTGGCTGCGGGTGCGACTGGAGCAGGCGCAACCGGAGCCGCCGGAGGAGGCGTGGCAGGAGCGGGCGTGGCCGGCGGGCGGGCAGCGGGGGCCGGCGTGGCGGGTGCGGGCGTGGCCGGGGGACGGACGACGGGAGCCGGCGTGGCTGGTGCGGGCGCAGGTGCAGGTGCAGCCGGCGGAGGCGTTGTCGGCGTGACCGCCGGTTCCGGCACGGCTGGTGCGGGCGGTGCGGGCGCAGCTGGCGCAGGAGCGCTCGGTGCCGCAGCCGGCGGCGCGGGCGTGGCGCTCTCCGGCGGTTTCCCCTCTGCTGGTTTGGGGGCCGGGGTGTCTTGCGCCGCGATGAACGCGATGCTCGCGAACAACACTAGGATCAAAGGAAGAAAACGTTTCATGGCTCGGAAAAAGTGAGAGTCGGCTGGAGTCGGTGTGGCGGGGCAGAACCAAACTTGGTCGAGATGCTCAGGCTTGGCCCGCCTCGAGCGCTTTGATTGCCTTCACCAGAAACACGGCGTTCAAGATGCCGTAGACGACATCCAACGTTCCGAAGATCAAGAAACTGTGCACCCGGTTGTCGAAGAAGACCAACCAGAACCAATAAAGTCCGATCGTCATTCTCACCCCGACGGCGAACACGGCGTTCCAGAAATATTCTTTCAGGTGATAACCCCCGAAGATGTAAAGCGTGGAAATGAAGCTGAGCAGGAGACCGGCCTGCCGCATCCAAACAATCGATCCGCCCCGCCCGGGTAAGTGGAAGGTATCGAGAAACCATTGCGGAGCGAAAATGAAGGGCAGGCCCATTCCAAAAATATTGATCAGGGCGCCCACCAGGACGACGTGGCCATGATAACGGAGCCAGAAGGAGTTAGAGGCGGCGGAGTTGGACATTGGAGGTAAAGATTATTTGGCGTGGTGGGCCTTCCATGGCCGGAGTTTGCGGCAATGCTTACTTGGTTTTGAGGTACTCGATCAGGGCGTGCTTATCTTGTTCGGAAAGCTCGGTGCCGTAGATCTTGCCGGAATGCCCTGCATTCGAGTTCCCCGGCAGCGCGGTGTCGTATTTGCTCATGACCCGGCCCGCGGATTTCTCGACCGTCACGACGAAGCCGACCTTTTCCGGGTCATAGACATCGTAACCGCGGAAAAAGCTGGCCGGACGGTTGGAGTCGAGCAAGGCGCGCAGATTGGGTACGGAGCCATTGTGCAGGTAGGGAGCGCGCGCCCAAATTCCTTCGAGCGGCCGATTTGCATACCCGTCGGTGACGCGGAAATGACTGAATTTCCAGGCATACGCCTCGCCCAGCGTATTCATGGCGTCGACCATTTTTGCTTTCCCATCTTGGTCGAGCAGCTCCGGATGATCCTCGCTCCAGTCTTTGCCGGGCTTGAAAGTGCCGCCGAAAGACTCGATGCGGCGTGGATCCGTCTTGAGATCGGTGAGCAGCTTTTCGACTTCGCCGAACGGCGGCCCGTAGCTGGGTTCGTGGCAGCCGGCACAGTACGCACGGTAGACGGCCTTGCCTTGCTGGGCGAGCGCGTCGTCGCGCTTGAATGGGTAGTCGGGATGCCGCAGTTTCATGAGCCACTCCCGGATGCGGTTCACGCGCTTGAGATCGACCGTCTCCGGTTTGGCGCCGGCTCCGAGCGAGGCGCTGATGTTCCGCTCGTCGATCGAGTTGTTGTTGCCGTCCCAGTGCATGAAGAGAGTCTTCTTGATCTCCTGCTCCCAGATTGCGGGAAAATCGACGGCGCCGATGGAGTCATCCTCCTTCATGTCCGCGCCGAAGTAGAGCGTCTTGTACGGATCGAAGGTATCCACCCGGCCGTGGCCCAGGGGAGGGCGGCCGTTTTCGTTGAGGAAGGCGAGCTTTGCTTCCTGGTCCTTCAAAGCCGCCTGCGTTTATTTGAAGGCCAGCGGCATGATCAACTTCTCGATGACGGTGAGTCCGTCCAGGTTCTTGATCGCCTGCGTCACGTTCTCCTCGGTGAAGCGCGGGTCATTGTTGCAGGCAAACAGATAGCCGAAATAGCCGCCGAGATCGAACTGATGGGCCGGCATGCCGGAGACCGCATGCACTTCGCCGCTCTCGCTCTCCCGCCAGGTGCCGGTGTGACAGACGGCGCAATTCAGACCCACCGAATCGACAAAGCCCTTGCGCAGCGACATGCCGATCGGCTGCGTGTGTCCCTTCTCGTAGATGAGGCCGAGCGACGCATAGTTCTTGCCGCCGGCGCCTTTGTCCGGGAGATATTCAGGGAAAAGGACCGGCAGCACGTGCCATATTTTGTAGGGCAATCCACCGTTGTCGCTGCCGATCGAACCGTAGCGAAACTCCAGGTCGAAGTCCTTCGACTGAATGTCCGATGAATAGTCGACCGGCGTCCCAACGAGCCCGCGGCGAACGAACACGGCGACGACGATGACGAGGACGGCCAGAACGACGATGACAGTGCGTTTCTTCATGGCGGGGTGGGAGGTTGCGAGCTCAGGCCACGTCTAATTGGTCGTCCCGCTCTTCCGGAAGATCTGCGTGATCGTCTCCCACATGCGATGGTAATCACCGTCGTAGCGTGACTCTTCATAGCATCCGAGCGGATCGCGGATATCGCTGATGAGGCATTTGTTGCAGTAAGTGCAGGGCTTCTCCGGGAGGTCGCGGCCTTCTCTCCACTGTTGGACGAGATTGTTATTCGCCACCAAGGGGCGGGCGATGGCCACGCCGTCGCAGAACCCCTCGTCGATGGCCGACTCCACATAGCTGCGCTGCTGGAATCCACCGGTGACAATGACATGAACCGCCGGATCGACCTTGTGCACCGCCTCCCGGATGGCTTTGGCTTCATTTAGGCTCACCCCTTGGTAGGCCTTGAACCGCTCCACCAGTTCCGCATCCCCAGGCACCGGCAGCGCGTTCTTGACTTGGACGCTGCGATAATTCTTGCCGGTGCGGTCCCACAGCATGCGAAAGAGCGAGGGGACATAGCGAAGCGCCACGAAATTCCGGAACGTATAGGCGCCCGTGGAGATGACAATCTCAGAGGTCCGGGCGAAGTAGTTGACGGGCAACTCCCCTGGCGGATTGGACTTATGAGGGAAGGTGCTGCCGCTGGAAACATGCAGGGCATCGACGCCGCGAAATCCGTCCCAGTCCTCCAGCTTTTCCGGAGCCAGGCATCCATTGCTGCGGCCGGCATACTCGTTCCAAGCTTTGACCCACAGCTTCGGATCCACGGCCCACTGCGCAACTTGCGTCGAGTCCTTGATCGTGTTCCCGCGTTTGAAGAACCACTCGAAAGGGTCGATGAAGCCGATCACCGCATTGTCATATTCCTCGGCGCTGATTTTCGCTTGGAAATGGAAATTTGCCAACACCCGTTCCCCGTCCGGCGTCTCCCGCTTCTGGCGAATGGCGCGAATGACTTCCATCAAAAAGCGCGCGCGCCCCGGGAGTTCACCTCCGTACTTGTCCTTGCGATCGTTGATGGCGGAACTCAGGAACTGCGTGAACAGATAGCCGTTGGCGCTATGCGTCTCGATGCCATCCGCGCCGGCCTTCTTGGCCCTGAGGGCGCCGTCGGCAAACCACCCGATCATCTCCTCGATCTCCGGGATGGTCATCGCCTTGCAGCGAAACCCGAAGACAGGATCCTTCCTGCTCGTGGAGCTGCGGCTGAGAATTCCCTCCTCCCTCGTCGAGGTATCAATGCGCTCTCGATAGTTATCAAACCCCTCCTCGTCGCGCTGGCGGCCCGAGTGGCTCAACTGGATGATGAACTTCGTCCGCTTGACGCCGGTCAATTCCGACCTCTTTTGGCCCGTGGCCTTATCCACCTCCTCACCCACCGCGTGCACGCGGTCGATCACCTTTTTCCAGTCGGCGATCCGATCATCGTGATCGATCATCGCGTAATGCGTGAGGATCCGGCCGTTGCGGTGGACCGGCGTGTACGAGGTGATGATCGCGCCGACGCCGCCCAAGGCGAACTTCTCCTCCCAGCGCTGCCGAATCTCCGTGGGACCGGTTCCATCATAATGATCCCATTTACCGGAAATACTGGAACGGAAAACGCGGTTTTCGACTTCGAGACCGCTGCGAAAATTCAGAGACGAAAATATTGTACTTTCTGACATACGCAAGTGACTGAGGGTTGGCCGATTCGCAGACTCGTTTTTCCGAAGGAAGTCAGGTTCAGCCTCCCAGCGAGCGCGCCGACTGAAGGCTCGCCAACTCGCTCGAGAAACTGCCGGAACGCTTCACGGATATTGTTACTCCGTGCCCACCCTGTGAATTGGGAGTTCTCCGCGACCTGCAGCGCATAAGCCTCCCAATTTCCAGTGGATCACCCCATAAGTTCTTGGGAAACGTACGAAAAAGCTTCCTTCGCCCACCCAAAGACGATAGCCAGAGGTCACCCCCGTCGCCTATTCGACCCGCGCGGGGCCGAAGCGTTCCAATTTTCAACCAAGAGAATGAATAATCCAGGGAAGCCGCGGCTGTTGCTGGCGGACGGACAAAATTCGGTCCGCCAGATGCTGGGATTGATCCTGACCAGCAAGGAAGACTACGAAGTGGTCGGCGAGGCGGACTCCGGCACGGAAGCCATCCGGCTCTGCCGCCAGTGCCGGCCATGTGTGCTGATCACCGACCTGACGCTGCCGCACGTGAGTGGGCTCGAGTTGGTCCGTTCGCTCCGAGCCGAACAACCGCAACTCCGCGTGCTCATCTATGCCGGCACCGAGAATCCGGCTCTGGTCCAGGCCGTCCTGAAGGCGCGTCCGCACGGTTTTGTCCACAAGTCGGACTTGTTTAACAACCTGCTGACCGCCTTACGCGAAATTTGCGCAGGCAACTCCTACTTTACTGCCTTCGCCATGCGGATCGCGGAGTTGCCTCCGTTCGAGGCCGGGGGACTCGAGCTCCTTTGCGAGCGCGAACGGGCCGTGCTGCAAATGATCGCCGAAGGCCGAACGAGCCGCGGCATCGCGGAAATCCTCAGCGTGTCCCCCAAGACGGTCGAGCATTACCGCGGCACGCTCATGCAAAAGCTGAAAATTCGAGACATCGCCTCCCTGACCCGCTTTGCCATCCAGCAGGGATTGATCCCGCTCGGGTGAAGGGAAATATTCCGAGTCGTGATCCCGAAACCGCCCATCGGCCGGTCCGCGGGGCCACCGTTTGGCTCACCGGCCTCTCGGGTTCCGGCAAGAGCACCCTCGCGGCGCATCTCGCGCGCGCCTTGCGCGGGCTGGGCTGCGCGACCGAACTCCTCGACGGCGACCAAATCCGCGCCGCCGCCGGCGCTGGGCTCGGCTTCGGCCGGGCGGATCGCGACACGCATGTCCGGCGCATCGGAGCCCGCTGCGCGGACCTGATGGCCGGGCAAGGCATCGCCATCGTCGCCGCGATTTCACCTTACCGCGCCACGCGCGACGAGTGCCGGGCCCTGGTCGAAAGCCGCGGCGCCGGCTTCATCGAGGTCGCCATGCAATGCCCGCTGCCGGTGCTGATCCGGCGCGACCCCAAGGGGCTGTACAAGAAAGCCCTGGCGGGGGAGATCAAGAACTTCACCGGCATTTCCGATCCATACGAACCGCCGATCTTCCCCGAGGCGACGGTCGACATCTCCATCGAATCGGTGGACTCGGCCCTGCGGCGGCTCGTGCAGATCGTGCGGGTTAAAACCACCTGATCCGGGCCGGCGGCCGCGTCCCGCCTTCACCGTTTTGGACCGAAAATGCGGGAAAGCCTTCCACGTCGCGTGCCGCAAAATCTGCGTAAGTCCCTCGGGGAGAGGGAGCCAGCGACGGGACTCGAACCCGTGACCTGCTGATTACGAATCAGCTGCTCTACCAACTGAGCTACACTGGCATGACCTCCGATGAATCGCCGGCCCACCCAAGGGTGCGCGGGACTCGTTCGGGATTGCTACTTTGGTGCGATCCTCGCCAAAAGTGAAGCGAAAGATGCGTGGATCGGCGGGAAAAATGCGCGGGCGACCTTGAACCTCCGCTCCGAAGAACGTTCGCGGCCGGCGGCGGAGTCGCTCCACGACATTGGAATTGAACCCGTCCGCGCGCCGGGCTTAGGCTCCGCCCAGCCGCCGCGATGGTCCGGCTTTTGCTTTGCCCGGCGGCCCCAGACGATTTTTTCATGTACGGCTTATTCTCTCTTCTGAACGGGTTCGGCGGGGTCGCGGGCGGCGCGGTGGCGCTGGCCGGCATCGCGTTTTCGCTCTGGATGGCGTACGACTGCTGGAAGCGCAACGGGGAGCCGTTTTGGATCTACCTGATCCTGTTCTCCGGCGGGATGTTTGCGATCATCTATTTCTTCACCCAGTACTGGCCCAGCTCGCGGATGGAGTACGGACTCTGGAACCGGCTCACCGGCGGGGGGCGCCTGCGCGAGCTCGAGGGGCGGGCGAAGCAACTGAACACGGCGGCGTGCTACGAGACGCTGGGGCACGAGCAGTACGATTTCGGCCGCTATGAAAAGGCGGAGGCGGCCTTTCGCGAGGCGCTGGCGCGCGAGCCGGAAAGCGGCCCCGCACAGGCCGGGCTCGGCTACACGCTGATGAAGCTGAAGCGCGCGGAGGAGGCGTGGCCCTTCCTCGCGAAGGCGTACCGGCAGCAGCCGGATTACGATCATTACCAGCTCCTCTGGAGGGTCGCGCGCTGCCAGGCGCAGCGCGGAAATTACGCGGAGGCGCGCGGGCTCTATGAGTTCTTTTTGCAGAAGCACGGCTACAGCGAGGCGCGCATCGAGTACGCGCAGATGCTCGTCGACATGGGCGAGCCGGCGGAGGGGAAAGCCGCGCTGGAGGAACTGATCGCGGAAATCGATTTCAGCCCGCGCTACGCGCGCCATCGCGAGCGCACCTGGCGACGCGCCGCGCAGAAGCTGCTGCGCGCGTGGAACCAGACGGCGGCGCAACGCAGAGCCGGCGACACGGGGGATTGCGAAAGCTAGAAGGTGGAGGTAACGTATGGCCGATGAAACTGCGCCTCGATCTGCTCGACCACCTGACGATGGAGGACATCGCGGAGGTGGCGCTGGCGAACAATCCCCGCTACAAGCCCGAGCCGCTTTTTTCAAAAACTGGGATTGGGAGTCTGTCGCCCACCTCAACGGAAGACTCTGCGCGCGAAGCGGAGCTCAACACGGACTTAATTCGGAAAGTGGAGGCGCGGCAGGCGCAAGCTGGGAAGCCGGGCGCGGAGTCGAGCGCAGTCTAGGCGAGGCGCTGGACGAACTGCGCGCGTACCATCGCCGCGCGCCCTTCCTGTTCTTCAACGGCAACACGTTCGCGGATATCGCGCGTGGCTTGGCGGCGCTCATTTTCCGGGAACTGCCGTCGGTTCGGCTTAAACAACTCACTTCCGCCGTCGCGCATTACGTCGCCGGCGTGCTCGACCGGGAAACGATGGCGGCCATTATTGATGAGCTTTCCCGCAGCGCGTCGCTCGCCGTCGGTGATCGGGTCAAGACCATGCGCGGCTCATTGCGCGGAGTGATCACGCGCGTGCTGGAGGACGGGCGCGTGGCCGTGCGGCCGGATGGCGGCATGAGTGAGTTGCTTTCGTTGCCGGAGAGTCTGTTGCCGGATGACTGACGCGAGGACGCGAAAATCCAAGGACCAAAAGCCAAGGGCCAAACAAGCACAAGGACCAGGGCGCAAGCACCAAACACCTGAGCTGCGCGGCGCCGCTTCCGTTTGGTTTTTTGAGCCCTTGAGCCTTGGAGCTTCTTTGGCCCTTGAATCCTGTGGCTTGGAGCTTCCCCGCAGGGGAGTGGAGCCTAGGGGGTTCGAACCCCTGACCTCCGCAATGCCATTGCGGCGCTCTACCAACTGAGCTAAGACCCCGTGAAAAACCTTGGCCAGGCAGGTCGCCCGGCGTTTTGGGAGGGACGGGAACGTATCAGGATGGGCGCGGGAGGCAAGCGGAAATTTGCGCTACGCGCGCCGGCGAACGTGGCCGGGTGCGTACTACCGTTTCCCTACGATCTCCGCGCCGATGATGAACAGCTCGATCGGCGGCTCAGCGGCGGCGGTCTTGAAGATGCCCGCGAGCGCCCGGCGGATCATGGCGCCTTGGCGTTGACCCGCACGGTGAGAATGAAGAGCTCGAACACGCTCTCCTGGCCGGGCAGGCGATGCACGCCGATCAGCTTCGGCCGGCCGTGCTCGAGGGTGACTTGCGACTGGTCTTTCATCGAGGTGAAGTACGGCTGCTCGACCGTGAGCCGGTCCCCGTTCGACAGGCGGCCGGCGTCGATCTTCACAAACTTCTCCAGCCGCACGTGCTGCGCCACGTAGTTGCACACGACCACCTTCGGGTCCGCGGTGCGGCCGGCTTCGAACTCCAGCGTCTGCCCCACGTTGCGCGTCTCAAAGGCGGTCGGCACGATCCCCACGAGCGGCCAGTTCTTCAGCACCTCCACCGAGGGCTCCACCGGCGTGGTCGAGGGCAACTGCGGCGGCTCGTACTCCGTCGCATAGCGGACCTCCTCGATGCTCTCCGAGGTCATCTTCTGATTCCACGCGCCCTGGGACGAGAGATGCGCCGTCAGCGTCGCCTCGCCGCTCGCGATCATGCCTTGCAGCTTCGCGAACGCCGCCGCCGTCTTCGCCTCGTCGTTCAGCTCCGGCACGAGCGAGAGCACGAGCTTGCCGGGGATCGTCACCATCTGGCACTCGATCGCGAACGCCCCCGGCGGCTGCGCCTTGGCCTCGGGGAGGGGCGATTTCGGCTCTTGCGCGCAGAGCGGCAGCGCGAGGAGAAGGGCGGCGAGGGCGGGCAGGCGTGAGGGTTTCATGGGAGCGAGTTGCGATGGGGAAAATATCCGCGGCCAGGGTCGCGAGAAGGAAGAGAGGCGCTGGGGTTATGGGAAGCCGGACCGGCTTTGGACGGGGCTATGTTAATGTATATTCAGCTCCTCGTGCGTGACGAAACAGGAGTTTCGTCACGAGGGTCGGTGAGTGAGATCGTTACAGGATTGATCACGAGATCAGAGGCGTTATTTGGCCTCGAGCAACTCCACGCCGAGGATGAAGAGCTCCAGCGTCTTCTCGCCTTCCGGGCCGCGGAAGATGCCGACCAGGCGATGCTCGCCGCTCTTCATCGAGAAGTAGCTGTTCACCTTGAAGTTCGTGAAACGCGGCTGCTCGACGATCGTCTTCTGGCTCTTTTTCTCGGTGGTGAATTCCCGCTCGACGATCATGCGGTCCACCGATTTCAGGCGGCAATGCTGCGCGATCAAGTTGATCTCCAGCGATTTCTTGTCCGCCGCGATCCGCGGCTCGACCTCGAGGGTGACGCCCGTATTCCGGACATCGAAGGCCGTCGCGGTGGGGACGGAGTCGACCTTCACCTTGTCGGGTTGCGGACTGATGTCGCCATCCTTGTCCGCGAGGTACACGTCCGCCTGGGTCGGCGTGAATTCCGTGGCGAAGCGGAGCTCTTCGTTGTCTTCCGCAGTCGCTTTCTCGCCGTCGTGCGTCGTCGCGATCAGCCAGCCTTGCAGCGTCACTTTCCCCGCGAGCACCATCTGCTCGAGTTCGGCCATCACCTTCGACTGCTCCGCAACGTCGCCGGAGCGGAGCCGGCGGACGAGCGGCACGGCGAGCGCCTGCGGCAGGCTGAGGCAGTGCAATTCGATTACCACATTGGGCCGCGCGACCTCGAGCGGCGGCTTCGGCTCGACGGGAACCTGGCCGCGCGCGCAGGCGCCGGTGAGGAGCAGGGTGAAGAGGAGCAATGAGCGGCGCATGGTTTAGAGGGGTGTGGGAGCGGGTTGGACGCGGACGTGCAGGAGAAAGAAGATCATCCGCGGCTGCGCGCGCCTCTCGGGGAAGACGCCGAGCAGTTGGCGCGTCTCGCGGCGCACATGCAGAGGAGCCTGCGCCTCGAGCACGCGAAAGCGCGGCTGAGTGATCGAGGGCGCATCGAGCCGGTCTGCGCGGGCGCCGATGGCCGGCTCCATGGCGGCGAGCCAGACCAGCTGCGTTTTCACTTTCAGCTCGAGGCCGTGGCCGGGATCGATCTTCCCGCGAAGCTCCAACGCCGGCCCGGTCGCCCGCCTGTCGAAAGCGGTCGGCGCGTGGAGGGCCTGGAGATACCACCCGCCGGAGAACACGACGCGTGCTGCGGGGTCGCCCCACCCCGGAACCCGCGGCGGCTCGAATTCGGACGGGTAGCGCACCTGATCAAACGACTCGGCCACCGCGATGACGGGGAGCGGGTCATCGGGGTTGGGCGCTGGCGGGCAGAAGCCTTCCACCACCGGCCAGCCGAGCAACTCCGCCTCGCCGGCGGCGAGCATCTCCTGGAGGCGGGCTTCGGCGGAAGGAAAGCTTGCCGCGCCGCGCAACTCCGGCATCAGCGCGCAGGCTTGCGCCATGGGGACCGCGACCATCTGGACCCCGGCCTGCACCGTCCAGCGCGGCGCATTCGCGGCGCGGCTGGCGGGCACGGGACAAGGGTCCTCCGTGACCGTGAGCATCACTAACTCAAAAAGGCCCTCCGCACGGGGAAGGCGATGCACACCGACGAGCTTCGGCCGGCCGCTCTCGACAAAAACTTGGGTCTGCGTGCGGAGTTCGGTGAAATCGCTCATCCAATAGGCAAGGCGCTCCCCATTCGGCAGCCGGCCCGCGTCGAATTGGCGTTCGCGCGGAGGATGCACATGCCGGAAAGTGAGCTCGCACTGGAGGAGACCGGGATCGGTCGTACGCTTGATTTCCGTGGACAGCGTCGGCCCGACATTCACCGCGTCAAAGGCCGTCGGGACAATGCCGACGTGCGGCCAGAACTTCAGCCGCTCCAACGACTGTGCGGTCACCGGCAGGGGCCACGGCAGTTTCGCATCCTCGTATTCGGTAGGGTACTTGGCATCCACGAGCGACCCGGCGGAGATGTCACTGCGCTCGAAACCCTTGCCCAGAAGATAATCCGCCAGCGTCACCTCTCCGCGTGCGATCATCGCCTGCAGCTTCGCCCAACCCGCGACGACCCGGGTCTCGTCGTCGAGCTCCGGCACCACCGCCGCGACCGACTTGCCCGGCACCAATACCATGTGACACTCCACCGTGTAGCTGCGCGGCAGAGGCAGTTTCGGATCGGGCAGCGCCGGAAGCGCTGAGTTCTCGGCTAATACCACCAAAGCGAGGCAAGCGAGCGCGAGGCAGATGGCTTTCATGGGGAGAAAGGACAAGCTCGCAGACCCGCGGGCGCTCTGGAGACGGCGTGCTATAGCGCGAAGCGCCCGCGTTGCCCAGTAATTCCCGGCGTTTGCCGCGCCGTCCGGCGGCGGTGAACGGTTAGCTTTGCGCGCCGTATTGCTCGTCCGAGACTTTCTCCAGCCACTCCACGGCTTTCCCGTCGAGCTGTTCCTGAATCGAGAGATGCGTCATCGCGGTGGTCGGCGCTGCGCCGTGCCAGTGCTTTTCGCCCGGTGGGAACCAGACCACGTCACCGGGATGCAATTCCTCGATCGGCCCGCCCTCGCGCTGCGCGCGGCCACAGCCGCTGGTGATCACGAGCGTCTGGCCGAGCGGATGCGTGTGCCACGCGGTGCGGGCGCCGGGTTCAAAGGTCACGCTGGCGCCGGCCACGCGGGCGGGCGTGGGCGCGCTAAACAAGGGATCGATGCGCACCGTGCCGGTAAACCAATCGGCCGGTCCTTTGTTGGATGCTTGTGAGCCGACGCGTTTGATTTCCATAGCTAACTTCTTTCGTGGTTAACACGCGCGGTCGCGGGGCGCCCGAGCGTCTTGCCCCGTGATGTTGGCGGCGGGTTCCTCAATGTCACGCCCATCATCGGCTCCGGCGTTGAATCCGGCGCGGTCGTCGCTCATACCAGACCGCATGCACGCCGACTCTCCCACGCTCTCGCGCCGCACCTTTCTCGCCGGCCTGGCCGCCGGCTGGGTGAGTTCCACCGCTTGGGCGCAGGCGTCGCCGGCGAACGCGTGGTCCGGGCTCAAGAAGAAGCTCGCCGCGGGCGAGTCGGCCGTGCTGCTCATCATCTCCGACAGCACCGGCTACAAGGACACCTCCGGCCCGCGGCGCTTCGTCCGGTGGCTGGCGACGCAGTATCCCGCGCACCGCGTCACGGAATCGTATTGGGCGGAATGGGTCGTCAATGCGCCGACCGGTCCGCGGAATTACGGCGACCTGATCGTCATCGCGGAGGGCACGTCAAAGGCCGCGCTCACCGTGCTGAATGCCGTGCTGCCGGGCGCGGTCGCGCAGGCGATGATCGACGGTTCGCGCTGGGCCAACATGCTCGCGCCGCTCAAGGGGCAGGCGCCCGATCTCATCCTGTGGAATCACGGCCACAATCATCAGGCCAACATTGCGCCGACGCAGTTTCCCTACGGGCGGGGCACGTTCCTCGCGCCGCTGGGCCGCGTCTCGCTGGAGTTTCCGAAGACGCCGCAGGCCGCCCTCGTGCAAAATCCGTGGCGCGACAATGACGGCTACGACCGGGTGCGCGATTGGTGGACGGCGACCGCGGAGGCGATGCCCGGCCTGACGCTCGTCGACGGCCACGCGCCCTTTCTCGCCGCGGGCAAGAGCGCCGACCTCTACCAGGACAACGTCCACCCGAGCGCGAAGGGTTACGAGCTCATCTATCAACAGCTCGTCGCCGCGTGGGAAGCCGCCCTGCCCGCCGAAAGCGCGCCCCCGCGCAGTTGGCCCCATCTGCCCGCCGAGCCGCTGGTGGCCAATGGCGACCTCGCCGACTGGACCGGCGATCTGCCGCGCAACTGGCGGCTGATCCACGGCGCCGCCGCCCGCAAAGACGTGGAGCACACCTTTCGCGGCGCGCCCTGGTCGCTCGCCCTCACCGGCGTCACGCAAAACGACGGCCTTCAGCTCAGCATCACCGGCCCCGTCCTCGCCCGCGTCCGCGGCAAGTCCGTGAGCTTTGCCGTGCTCTGTTCCATCCCGCGCGAAGCGGAGCAGGACATCCAGGTAAAATTCACGACCAACTCCAGCGACCAGGTCACCGGCTCCATCCAGTTCGCGCGCGAGAACTGGAAGTGGATCGTCATGGCCGGCTGCCCCGTCCCGGCGGAGGCCACGCTCGCGTATGTGAGCGTCATGCGCTCCTTCGCCAAACCGCCGAACGAGGTGCCCTTCTACATTCAGCGCGCCATGATCGTGGAAGGCGACGTGCCGCGCGGTGGGATGTGATTGGGCTCGTCTGTTTCATCGGAAGCGCAGCAGGACTCGGGAAAAGAGCTCACACTCTTTTACCTTCCCTTGCGATGGCCAATCGTTTCGGAAAGCAGGCGGGGTCAGTCAGCAAGGGATTCCTTGACGCGTCCGTTGGGACGGCTGATTCGGGTTTTTGATGCACAAAATCCCACAACGTCAAATCGAATATTCAAGATCCTCAGCACGAGCATCTTACGCGCTGGGTGGGTCATTTGGAAGGTGGCATGCTATGATTTTCGGCATGAACACTCTTGCTCCTTCCGCCTCTTGTTCCATCACTGAATCCGTCACTCCTGTTTCGCCGCGGCCGGCCGGGCGGCCAACCGGGTACTCGGAGGAGACGGTGGGGCGACTTTGCGAGGCGATCCGCCGGCGGGGGATGTCGGATACGGCAGCGGCGCTGAGCTTCGGGATCGGGCGCTCGACGCTGTCG
This sequence comes from Chthoniobacteraceae bacterium, assembly GCA_035997375.1. Lineage (GTDB taxonomy): Bacteria > Verrucomicrobiota > Verrucomicrobiia > Chthoniobacterales > Chthoniobacteraceae > DASYIS01. Next base: position 296 of record DASYIS010000003.1, on the reverse strand, counting down.
GATTGGAAGCGCGAGCATCCGGAACTGGAGGATTGGCTGGAGATGGCGCGGGAGCAGTTTCGCGAGTCGAAGCTGGCGGTGGTGGATGAGGCGAAGACGGCGGACGGGCGGCCGGCCTGGAAGGCGGCGGCGTGGTGTTTGGAGAAGGCGTTTCCGGCCGACTACGGAAAGGCGCGGAGCGGCGGGGCGCCGGCGAGTTTGCCGGCGTTGCCGGCTCCGCCGGAGGTCCCGGAGGCGCATCGCGAGTTGATCGCGGTGCTCATCGAGGAAAACGAGGAGTTGCGCGCGCAGCTCCG
>DASYIS010000002.1:0-16221 GCA_035997375.1 Chthoniobacteraceae bacterium | reverse complement strand
GAGCAAACTCCTCAACGGGATCAGCCGGCCGCGCGGCAACCGCGGCCGGGTGGCACCAGTGGCTTGCACACGGGACTCCGCACCAAGCACGACAACGGGTTCGCCCCCCGCAGAAACTGCGGCCGGCGGCACACCAATGGCGGGGCGGTGTTCACTTGCCTCCGCTGGCCAGGCACCGCCACGGTGCACCGGGCGCGCGCCCAACCCAAGTTTCTTCTCGCCTGGCCCCGCGCGCAGGTTGAGGGCTCTACACATTTGAACGAGAACTGGCGTATGTTCCAGCACCCGGACGATTGAACGCGCGTGATTGGCGGATTTTCCCCGAGCAGGCCGTTTTGCGGTTGATGTTCGATCCGGCCCGCACGACTTTCTCGCTTCCGCAGTATGGAACTATCCGCGCCCATCGTTTTTGAGCCGCTCTACATGGAGCGCGTCTGGGGCGGGCGGCGGCTGGAGACGAATTTCGGCCGGCGGCTGCCCGTTGGCACGCGCGTCGGGGAATCGTGGGAGATCGTCGATCGGCCGGAGGCGCAAAGCGTCGTCCACGACGGTCCGTGGCGCGGCGCGACCTTGAACGACCTCTGGACTTGTCATCGCGCGGAGCTCTTCGGCGCGGGGCTGCCGGATTCCAAGCGCTTTCCCCTGCTGTGCAAGGTCCTCGATGCGCAGGACCGGCTTTCCATCCAGGTGCACCCGCCGGCCGGCGTCGCGGAAAAGCTCGGCGGCGAGCCGAAGGAGGAGATGTGGTACGTGATGGACGCGCTGCTCGACAGCGACCTCTATCTCGGATTCAAGCCGGGGGTGACGCGGGAGATCTTCGAGCAAGCGCTCCGCGACTGCACCGTGGCGGACCAGATCCACCACGTCGCGGCGAAAAGAGGCGACGCCATTCACATCCCGAGCGGCCGGGTGCATGCGATCGGCGCCGGGAACCTCATCGTCGAGGTGCAGCAGAACAGCGACACGACCTATCGCGTCTTCGATTGGAACCGCTACGGGCTCGACGGTCGGCCGCGCGAGCTCCACGTGGAGGAGTCGCTCGCGTCCATCGATTTCAACGACGTTGAGCCCGCGATCTCGACCAATGGCGAGGCGGGCGTCCTCGTCGAGTGCGCGCATTTCCGCGTGGAGCGCTGGCACCTCGAGGCCCCGCGATCATGCGAGACCGCCGGGCGCTTCGCCATCTTCACCGTGGTCGAGGGCGAGGTGGATTGCGGCGATCGCGCGTTTGGCCCGGGCCGCTTCTTCCTCGCGCCGCCGGCGCTCGCGCATCACGACCTGCGGCCGATCGGGGGAACGGCGACGGTCTTGCGGACGACCATTCCCAGGTAGACGCGAAGTGGCTCACGTTGTCCTCAACGTGATTCGACCCACCGCGCGAAGCGCCACTTTTCCTTCCGTTGGCGCGCTCCGCGCGAGAGCGGGTCGAATCACGTTGGGGACAACGTGAGCCACCTGGCAACCGCTTCGCGTCCGGCTGCTACTTCTTCGCGGCGGCTTTTTCAGCCTGCAGACGCTCGGTCTTGCGACGGCGGGAAGCGCGTTTCTTGACGTTGTCCTGACCTTTGTTGTGTGCCATAGACGGCACAGGAGACACCGCGCCGGCGCGTTTGGCGAGAGGATTCGCCGAGACAGGAAGATCGGATGCGTAAATTCAAGACGAGCGGGCTCGCGTTTCCGGCGAGGAAGAGGCTCCATCAACGCGTGTCCTCTCGAATGAAGCTCCTCCCTTTTCTGGTGCGTGCCGTGGCGGTTGTCCTTTTCGCCTCCAGCCTCCCCGCCGTCGAGGAGCCGCTGAAGAAGGAGGCGCCCGCCTGGGCCGCCGGCTGGAAAGTCGTGAAGATCGCGATCCCCAAGACGGGGCAGATCGAGCACGCGTTCGTCGACTTGCTGACGCCCGCGGGCCGCGCCTTCACCCTCAGCGAAGGCGTGCTCAACAAGGAGGCGGGCGTGGCGCTGGAAAAGGTCGAATGGACCGGCTCGCCGGTGCACGCGAAGGTGCTGCTCCGCAAGGAGAACGAGCAAGTCGAGCTCTCCGCCGACGCGGGCCTCGTTTCGCGCGACGACGCGCTCGAGCGCCGCCTTTCGCAAGTGCAGATCGAGGCGAAATTCATCGAAATGCCGGACGCCATCGCGAAGGAGATGCTGCCCGGTTTGAAGGAGGCACTGGCGGCGCCTCCCGGCGGCAAGCCGCAGGTCGGCATGCTGCTCGACGCGCATCTGGAGGAACTCGTTCGCTCGCTCAATCAAAAGAAGGGAGTCGACCTGCTCAGCGCGCCGCGCCTCAGCGCGAACTCGGGCCAGAACGCCACGATCGAAATCATTCGGGAATTCCGGTATGCCACCGATTGGGAGCGGGATCAGAAGGGCAAGCAGTGGGCCCCCACGGCGTTCGAGACGCAAAACGTCGGGGTGACGCTGGAGGTGACGGCGACCGTGAACCATGACGGCACGCTCGATCTCGATCTCGTCCCGCAGGTCGTCGAATTCCTGGGTTTCGTCGAGGCGGGCACGCAAAAGGTGATCGCCGCCGCGAAGCCTGACGCAAAAGAGTCGCTCGGGAAGCGCCTGTTGGAACCGCCCGCGAAGGGAAACGCCAATGACAACGAACGCAAAACGCCAATCTTCGCGACCCGCAAGACCAGGAGCGGCCTCACGATGCGCGCCGGGCAGAGCGTGCTCCTCCTGCTGGAGGATTCCGAGGAGACGAAGCCCTTCGTCTCACCCCACGCCGGCAAGACGCTCGTCGCGATCGTCACCGCTGGCCTCGTGGCCCCCGTGGAGGGGCTCGCCTCGCCACCGGCGCCACCTATGCCCGCGCCGCCGGTCTCGCCGAACGGCGACGCCCCGGTGGCCGTGCCGATCCCCGGAAAGAAGGGCTTCGTGCGCAGCCCTCACTTACCCGAGGCCGGTTACATCGACGTGCGCGGATTCGCGCCCGGCACCGTCCTCCAAGACCCGTACAGCCGGGGCAAATTATTTCGAGTGCCCTGACCCGAGTCAGGCCGTGGCCGGCTTCAGCTCGGCTTGGAGGGTTTGCCCGAACTTCGGCCCGAGTCCCTGCTCTTCGTGCTTGAGGTAGATGAAGACGTCGCTCCACTGCGCGGCTTGTTGTTCGATCCACGCCGCCCAGCGTTTCAGATCCGCGGTCTCGTAGTCTTCGCGCCGCAAGCGCAAGTACCCGAAGTCCGCGGTTGTGACGCTTGGGGTGAGGAGCTTCTCGTCCTCCGCGATGCAGAGGGCGGCGTTGGCTTTTCGCAACGCGGCGTAGACCGGCTCCTCGAACCACGACGGGTGCCGAAACTCGAACGCCGCGCGCATCCCCTTCGGCAGCACGGCGAGGAATTGCGTGAGCACCTCGACGTCCGCCTTGAACGAAGGCGGGAGTTGGAAGAGCACCGGGCCGCGTTTGCCGCCCATCGGCGCGATGGCTTGCTCGAACCAGGCGACCTTCTCCGCGCAATCGCGCAGTTTGGCAAAGTGCGTGACCGATTGCGGCGCCTTGAAGGCGAAGCGGAACTGCTCGGGCGTCCTGGCGCTCCAGTTCTCGATGCTCTTCAGGCTCGGCGTGCTGCGAAAGGTATAGTTGATTTCGGTGGTCGAAAAGCGCTCCGCGTAATAGCCGAGCATCTTCGCCTCCGAGAGCGTTTCGGGGTAAAACTTTCCCTTCCACTCCTTGTATTGAAAGCCCGAGGTGCCGATCCAGATTTGCATAAAGGAGTGTAGCCGTCGCGGGGCTTAGCGAAACAACAGGAAAAATGCGGTCATGACGATCGTCGGGACCAGCGCGCCGGCGAGGAGGCGCAGCGGCGAGATGCCGTCGGGAAAGTACTTTCCGAGAATCGATTGCCCCGCCGGATTCGGCGCATTCGCGATCACCGTGAGCCCGCCCCCGGCGACCGCGCCGGCGACGATGGCGTAGCGCGACGCCTCGGAGAAATTCGGCACGAGCGTGGCGAGATAGGTGATCGCGGCGTTGTCGTTGAAGGCAGTGAGCACCATCGCACCAAGGAGCAGCGCTCGCTCGCCGAGGCGCGCGAGGACGGGCTCGATCCACCAGCCTTGCAGGCCGCCATGGACCACGAGGCCGGCCAGGAAGAAGCCGACGAGCAACGCCGGTTTCAGGTTGAGCGGATTCTGGTGGTGCTCGGTCGCAGCGGTGAAGGCGAGGAAGAAGAGAAAGCCGCCGACGAAGAGCGCCGGATAGTGCGCGGTGAAGACCGTCCAGGCGAGAAAGCCGAGATGCACGAGCGTGATCCAGACGGGGATCGGATCGGCGCGCTCCTGCCAATCCTCGGGCTCTTCATCGGGCGAGACGGGCGCGTGCAGGGTGGCGAACTCACGCCGGAAGACGGCGAAATAGACGAGGTTCGCCACCACGATGCCGGCGACGGCTTTCCAGGCGAAATGCGTGAGCATGAAGCCGGTGTCCCACTGCCACGGCGCGGCGACCATGAGCACTGGCGGCGCGGCGAAATGGGTCAGTGTACCGCCCACCGAAATGTTCACAAAGAGCAGCCCGAGCGTGGCGTAGCAAAAGCGCAGGCTCGGCTGCAAATCGTAGAAGCGGCGCGCGAGGAGCAGCGCGCAGATCGTCATCGCCGCCGGCTCGGTGATGAACGAGCCGAGCAGCGGCCCGAGCGTCAGCGTGGCCAGCCACCAGGCCGCGGGGCTGCCGCGCCCGAGCTGCGCGACCACGCGCAGCGCGCTTTCCGCGATCCGCAGCACCGGCCGCGTGGCCGCGATGCACATGATGATCACGACGAACATCGGCTCGGTGAACGTGACGCGGTGGCCGATATATCCCTCCACCGCCGGCCACCCTTTCGCGAGCGCCAACGCGGCGAGCAGCGGCACGGCCCAGATGCCGAAGATCGCCTCGACCTCGCCGAGAAAATGCATCAGCTCCGCCTTGAAGCTGACACGGGGAACCGCGTCCGCCTGCGCCGTGAGGCCGCGCGCTTCGAGCTCCGCGCGATGCTCGAGTGCCCATCGATGCGAGAGCTTCGTGAACTTCGCCGCGAGGAAAGTGTGCGCGATCGCGAGCAGGAAAATCATGGTCGCAACGAGATTGAACGGCTCCGCCGCGATGCGGTGCGCGAGCGTCTGAATCAGGCCGGCGTGGTCCGCGTCGCCGTAGGCATCGAGGGGCCGGGGAAACGACGCGGTTTCCGCCGCCCGGCCGGCCGTCGCCAGCATGAACGAGACGAGAAAGAGACCGAGGCGCATGCAAGAGAGACGGTCGTCGCGATCGCCGCGCGAGGCGAGCATTTCCGAAGTTCGTAGTTCCGCCTTCAGGCGGCGAGGCGGTGTCCGCGGGACGAGTATCGCTCTAACTCGACGCGCCGGGCGACGGTCGCGCCAGGCCGCCTGAAGGCGGAACTACGAACCCCGGAGCCGCGCACGTCCTTGCAGGCGCCCCGCTTTTCCAAGACAAACCCACATGCCCCGCCCCTCCCGCCTCGTTCTCACGCTCCTGCTCGTACTCCTCGCCGTCGCTTCCACGCAGGCCCAGGTGCGCCGCTCGGAGGTGATCGCGATGGCCGATCAGTACGTCCATTACAAATGGAAGCCGGGCGCCGCGAATGTCTTCCACGGCAAGGATGCGGACGGCATCTTCGTGGAGACGCCGGACCGCTCGTTCTCGCGGCCGGGGATTCGTTCGGGCTGGTGGGTGGCGGGCCAGACGAACGAAGGCGTGCCGTATATGTGGGGCGGGTTTTCGACGCCCTCCGACTTCAAGAAGGGCCTGAAGCGCGGGTTGTACGCGGGCGATGTCTACACGGACGAAAAGCGCCGGCTGGGCGATGCCGCGGTGAGCAAACACGCGGTCGGGATCGATTGCTCCGGGCTCGTCTCGCGCTGCTGGAAGCTCGACCGGCCGTACTCCACGAAGGAGCTGCCATCGCTGTGCGTCCCGCTCCGCTCGTACAGCGAGCTGAAGCCCGGTGACATCCTCAACGCGCCCGATAAGCACGTGCTGATTTTCCGCGGCTTCGTCGATAAGGAGAAACAGCGGATGCTCGCCTATGAAGCCGGCTCGCCGCCGACGTGGAAAGTGCTCCTGAACAGCATCCCGATCAACCTGCTCGTCCCCGAGGGCTTCCAGCCGCTGCGCTATCGCAAGATTCGCGACTGACGGTTATTTCGCGGGGATCGCCTCTTTGAAGGTGTGGGTCCAGAGGACCTTGTAGAGCTTGCCGCTGCCGGGCATCCACATGTGCTGGGCCGGCACGTCGGTTTCAAAAATCGTGACGGTGTACTCCACGAAGGCATTCTCGCCCGTGGGTACTTTCCCACGCGGGATGAGATCCTCGAACGGCTCAACGGCCTTGATCTCGCTCGCCATCCTGGTGTTCACAGGTTTCCCGCCACCGAGCTTCCACCCTTCGCAACGAATGCCGGTGATCATGTTGCGGCCGACCGTGAGTTGGAGATCTTTGAAATCGGCGAGCGCGACATCCAGCGAGGCGCCATCCCACGCGACTTTCAGCTTGTCCGGCACTCGATAAATGACGGCGTGCCGGTCGGCCGGGTCCACGTCAGTCCGAGGTGGGATCTCCGGGAACAAGGGGCCACGCGCCACGGAGGGAGGCGCCGCGGAGAGGGCGAGAGAAGCGCAGAGGAGACTCAGACAGAGGAGCTTTTTCATGAATTCGGTCGCGTGAGGTTCCTCCGGAAGGCTTGGCTCAAGGCTTGTAGCGGTCTGCGATCTTCTTTGCGTCCGCGTCCTCTTCCTTGCCCTGCGCGAGGCCGACGACGCGCGAGCGGAGTTTGTCCAGGTGGATGACCACCAGATAGGACTTGGATCTGCGGGTCTCCTCGTCCGTGACTTCGACGCGGTAGATCATGGCGAACGGCACGAACTCACCCTTCCGCGCGAGGCCTCTCCATTCGACGACGTTATTCGCTTTGTTTGGGAAGGACCCCGGCGCCCGCTCGAACGTCTGCCGTCTCAAATCAACGGTTTTGCCGCCATACTCCAGGTCGATCCAACTCCGGTCGTCATCGTCGTGGACGATCAAATCGTAGCCGCCGAGCCCCTTGTAGCGGATGCTCGACCAGGCCATTTCGTCCTTCGGTCCCGATTGCGCCAGGACCGTTCCCTTGATGGTTTTCGTGTACTCCGACGTGATGGAATCCGCGGCCTGGCTGGAGGCGACGGCGCAAACCAGAAGGAGGATGGCGGCGGGAATTGCACCGGACCGGGATGCGTTGCGCATGCCTCAGTAAGACACACAATCGTGGCTGGGAGGAGAAAATCCCCATGCATTCCGCCGTGGACGGCTTCGTCTTCCCGCCTACTGTTCTGCGCCTGTGCATACCGCCACTTCCATTGTCATCCACGCGGCGCGCGAGAAAATCTTCGAGGCAGTGCACCGGCTTTCGCGCTGGCCGGAGGTGCTGCCGCATTACCGCTACGTCCGGACGCTCCGGCAGGAAGGCGCGCGGGCGATCGTGAAGATGGCCTGCTTTCGCACCGGCATTCCCGTCGCGTGGACGTCGGCCTACGACGCAGATCCCGCGACGCTCGAGCTGCACTTCGAGCATCTGCGGGGGTGGACGAAAGGGATGAAGGTCGTCTGGAAGCTGACCGCGACGGGCGAGGGGACGTTGGTGGAAATCGTGCACGATCTCCATTTCCGCGTGCCGGCGCTGGCCTGGCTCGCGGAGCCGATCATCGGCGGCTTCTTCATTGATCACGTCGCCCGCAAGACGCTCAGCGTTTTCAAGGCGCACATCGAATCTTCCCCCGCGTGATGCCCTCGAAGACGCGCCGCGCAGTCATTACGGGGCTGGGGCCGATCACTTGCATCGGTGTGGGTAAGGAGCCGTTTTGGGAAAGCCTGCGCGCGGGGCGGAGCGGCATCGGGCGCATTACGAGCTTCGACACCATCGAACTGAAGGCGCACTGCGGCGGCGAGGTGCGCGACTGGGATCCGACGGTTTACTTTCCGCCGCACCGGCTGAAGCGCCTCGACCGCTACGCGCAATTCGCCGTCGCCTCGGCGCTGCTGGCGTTGCAGGACGCCGGCCTGCCATGGTCGCCGGAGGAGCCGCAGCATCGGGTCGGCGTGAGCTTCGGGACCGCGCTTGGCGGGATCGCGAATGCCGAGCTCGAGCACCAGCGGTTTCTGAAAAAAGGCCAGCGCGGGGTGAACCAGACGCTGGCGCTGCAAGTCTTCGGCGGCTCCGCGCATTCCAATATCGCGATCGAGTGCGGCTTCCGCGGCGTGGGGACGACGAACTCGAATTCCTGCGCGAGCGGCGTGATTGCAGTCGGCGAAGCGTTGCGCTACATCCGCGACGACATGGCGGATGTGATCGTCGCCGGCGGGGCCGAAGCACCGCTCTCGCCGCTGACTTTCTCGGCCTTCGACTACATCCGCACCATGAGCCGCTGGACCGGCGAGCCGCCGGAGTTGGCGTGCCGGCCCTTCGACCTGGAGCGGCAGGGCTTCGTGATGGGCGAAGGCGCGGCGAGCCTCATCGTCGAGGAGTACGAACACGCCCGCCGGCGCGGCGCGCATATCTACTGCGAGGTGCTCGGCTACAGCCTGAACAACGAGGCCTTCCACATGACCTCCCCGTTGCCGAGTGGCGAGGCGGTCATCCGGTGCATCCGTGACACGCTGGCCGATGCGCGCCTGGCGCCGGAGCAGATCGACTACGTGAACGCGCACGCCAGCTCGACGACGGTCAACGACTCGAACGAAGCGCGCTGCCTCCGCACGGTCTTCGGCGCCCATGCCGCTCGGCTCCCGGTCAGCGGAACCAAGGCCTTCACCGCCCACCCGCTCGGCGCGACCGGCGCCATCGAGTCCGCGATCTGCGCGCTCGCGATCGAGCGCGGTTACATTCCGCCAACCTTGCACCACGGCACGCCCGATCCCGAAGTCGCGCTGGACGTGGTGCCCAACGTCGGCCGCGAGCAGCCGCTGCGGTATGTGCTGAACAACGCGTTCGGCTTTGGCGGGATCAACTCGTGTCTCGTGCTGGGGCGGGTGGATGGTTGAGACTTTGGGCCGTCTGCGCTCCAGAAGCGCCTCCGGAAGCTTTCTCGTGCCAATCGAAATGGCGACGAGCACCGGGCCGTTCCACCACGCCATCGGGAGGTCTCCTTGTCCTCCTCATTGATGAGATGGCAGGTGTGGTCCGCCTTGAAACGTGCGGCGATCAATTCCCGCAATTTACGGCGTCGCCTCCAGGGAGGCGCAGACCAATTCCTGGTCGCTGCGGGCGAAGATGTGGCGATTGGCATAGGCCGGCTGCGCCCAGATTTTCGGGCGGCCGCTCGCCGGGGTCCAGGTGCCCATCGTCGGCGCCAGCAGGAAAGTACGGCCGAGCTCCGTGTAGCCCTCCGGGGCGAGCCGGGCCAGAATCAGGATGCCGTCTTCACTGAGGATGAAGACCGACTCGCCGTGCGGCGTCATTTGGAACAGCGCGTTGCTGTGTCCCGCGGTCACCGCCGGCGTCTTCCACACTTGCTTGCCCGAGGCTACCTCGAAACAACACAGGTCGTCGCGATAAGCGGAGTAATAGAAGTGCTCATCCTGGAAGACGGGAGAGACGAAGGTGTTGACGGTCTTCCGCGGCCAGGTTTGCGAAGCAAGCGTGGCTTCCGGTTTGTCCGCGGCCAGTCTAAATAGCATCGCCTTTTCGCAGACGAGCAGAAGGTAGTCCTTGTAGGCGGCCGGTGTGGTCAACGCCCCACCATCATTCAAAGATTTTGTCGGCACCTGCCAGAAGACCTGCCCGGTGCGTGGATCGAGAGAGGCCACGGAGTCGAGCGTCCAGAAGATCACCTGGCGTTGGCCGCCCGCATCGATCGCGATCGGCGAACTGCCACCGGGCCGTTCCTTGAGCGCCGCCCAGACCTCGTCGCCGGTCTCCTTGTCGTAAGCGGTCACGCAGCCGCTCTCCCGTCCACCGCCCATGACGAGGAGCAGATTTCCCTCGATGATGGGGGACGAATTGCAGCCGGATTGGGGGAGGATGGCGTGGTTGTCCCGCGAACGGTCCCTGGCCCACACGACTTTGCCGGTCGCCGCATTGAGACAATGGAGATGACCGCGCGGGCTGCTCACATAAACCTTGCCGGCGTGAACGAGCGGAGTGGCATACGGGCCGGCGCCAAAAAACAGGTCGTCGTAGCGGCACGGATAAACGTAGGTCCAGAGAAGCTTCCCGTCCGCCGCGTCGAAGCAGAGAACGCGTTCCACGCTCTCCGGTTCGAGCAGGCAATCGCTGACATAAGCCCGCCCGTCGGCGACCACCACCCCGGAATAGCCGGGACCGACTGGGGCGCGCCAGCGAACCTTCAATCCATCGGCGGGGAACTTCTCGAGAACCCCTGTTTCCCGCCAGATGCCATCACGTCTCGGACCGCGCCATTGCGGCCAATCCTCAGCCTGCGCGAGTGCCGCGAGCCCACACAAAGTCACCGCGACGACACAGTGGGCAAGGCTCATCGGACAACATTGGAAGCTTCGGCGGCGGTTTGTCAGCCCTCGATCGTCGGATTGTCGATGCCCAAGGCGTCGGCCAGATCCGTCAGGTGCTCCTGCTCCTGCGCGATGATCTTGCGCAGCACTTCGCTCAATGCGAACTCGCCGAGAAACTCGGCCTGTCGAATCCGTTGCCGATAATTGAGGATCGTCACGCGTTCGTTCTCCAAGTCGAACCGCAGCATGTCCTCGGCCTTCCTGGAGGTTTTGACTTCCTTGGGCACCGTCACCGGCCGGCCATTCAGGTAGTCGATCTGTTTGGCGATTTGCAGGGCGTGACTCAACTCCTCGGTGGCATGAACGGCCAGCTCCCGCGAGATGTCGGTATAGGCCGCACCCTTCATGGTCTGGCTGTAGACGGTGTACGCGATGATGGCCTGGTACTCGCGCGCCAGGTCTTCGTTCAGAAGCTCGACCAGGCGTTCACGGGTGATTTCGATGGCGGGGTCGGGCAGGGGACTCGGTTTCATGCTACAGCATCGCAGATGCGGTGGCTGTCGGTTGGCCTGAATGCGGAGCCGCTCACGCGACGGTGAAACGGCGCACCGGGATCGCGTTCTTCCCCGCCTTCAACATCGGGCGCGGCTCGGGTTGGGCGAAGCCGTTCAGGTCGACGGCGCGCGCGCGCAACTCGTAACTCCCGGGCGTGAGGGCCGGGAGCGTCGCCGACCAGGAGATCATGCTGTAGCGGAGCGGCCACGAGAGCGGGGCGCCGGTTTTTTGATCGAACCCGAGGACGTCGCGCGAGGCGACGCCGGCGGGCAGGACGCTGCTCCAGTCGGCGGGCGGGGCGGCCGGCTCGCACGCGACCCATTTCGCCTCCTGCCAGGCGGGGTCGTCCTCGGCGAGATCGCCGGCCGGCGCGGGCACGGAGCGCAGCCAGTACTCCACGCGCCGGAGTCCCGACCAGCCGGAGATGGCGAGGCCGCCGACCGCAATCGGTGCGCCGGCGAGCTGGTCTTTCACGACGTTGTCGAGGTAGGCCGCGGTCTTGAGATGGGACTCGGGGTCGTTGTTGGCCTGGGCGTACGTATCGTTGGCGCGGTGATCGTTGGTCAGGACGATCTGCTGGAGCCACTTGATCGATTTGAACCCGTGCGCCCATGGGACGACCATGCGCACCGGACCGCCGCGCTCGAGCGGGAGCGGCTCGCCGTTCAACCGATACGCGACGAACACGGGCAGCTCGCCCGGCGGTGTCTCCATCACTTGCGAGTAGCTCAGCGAGGACTGAAAAAGCTGCTTCGGGTCGTCGTTGTGAAAACCGTAGTAATAGATGCGGCGTACGTTGCTCATCTTCCCCACGAGGCGGAGCAACTCCCGCAGCGGGACGCCTTCCCACAACCCCTGGCCGAGCGGCGTCGGGATGTTCAGGCACTGCATCGCCTTGATGAACTTCACCCCGTGCTTCGCGCCCAGCTCGCGCAGGGCCGGCAGATCGAGCGTGACGGGTTGGGCGATGGCGGCGCGCTCCTTGATGTCGTCCTTCGGTGCGGGATCGGTGCCGATCTCCAGACGCCAGGTCTCCGGGGTGAGCCGTGCCTGCAGGAGCGCGTCACCGACCAGCGTGTGCGGCTTCGGGTTGCCGCGCGACACGTCATCGAAGTCGTGCGCGGCGGTCAGGAAAGGCCGCGTCTTCACTAGCGCGGCCTTCGCCGGCTCCGCGCCCGCGGCCAGCCGGCTCGCGAGCCCCCCGGCAGCGAGGCCGGCGGCGGTGGTGGCGATGAATTCTCGACGCCGGATGTTCATGGGGGTGGGTGGGGGAGGACAATGAGACAATGAGACAATGAGACAATGAGACAATGAGACAATGAGACAATGAGAGCAGCAGCGCGCGGTTTCCCGCGTCTCATTGTCTCATGGTCTGCGCGCTAGCGCCTCGCGCCGCGCTTCTCAAACTCCGCCTTCTGTTCCGGCGTCAGCAGGCCGACAATTTTGTCCCGGATTTGCTCGTTCAACTCCCGCAGGCTCTGCTCGGTCTCCGCCAACTGCGTCTTTTCGGCATCCGTCAGGTGCAGGGCGGCTTCGACGGCTTGCGCCATTGCCTCCCGGTCCTTGCCGCTCTCGCGGGCTTCCTTGAACGCGGCCTCCCGGGCGGCGCGGCGTTCGTCGGTCAAGATCGACGCCTGCTTTTCGGTGAGCTCGATGAGTTTCGGACCAAGCTCGTCCTGCAGCGCCTTGAGGCTCGTCTTCTGCGCGTCGCTGGCCTCGATCGGGCCCGGAATGCTGAACATGCGCGTCACGCCGGCCGCGATGGTGAGCTTGCGCATGGTGCCGCGCTGCTCGTCGGTCAACACGGCGGCTTTCCGCGTGTTCGCCTCCTGGCCGAGGGCGCGCCGCGCCGCGTCCAGCTCGTCCATTTGTTTCTGCTGGTCGGGAGTCAGCTTTAGCGCGGCGGCCAATTGCTCGCCGGCCTCCTGGCGCGAGAGTCCGCCCTCGCGAATTTTCTGCACCACGTCGGCCTGCGCCGTTCTCTGCTCGTCGGTCAGGAGGGCCTCCCGCTTCTTCGCCATCTCCGCATCGCTCGCCCCGATCTCCGTGCTGATCTCCCGGATCTTCGCCTGCTGTTCCTCGGTCAGCTTGAGCTCCTCGGGAAACTCCGCGCGCCGTCCGCCGCCGGCGTTGCGATCTCCGGCGCCGCGCTCGCCCGCGGGCCGCTCGCCGCGAGGCGCGCCGGGGTTCGCCGGGCGGTCAATGCGCGGCGTGCCGTCTGGGTTCACCGGCCGCTCGCCGAGCGGTGTGCCGTCCGGGTTGACGGGCCGCTCCCCGCGCGGCGCGCCGGGGTTCGCCGCGCGCTCCCCGCGCGGCGCGCCGTCGGGATTCGCCACACGTTCACGCGGGGCGGCATCAGGATTGGCTGCGCGCTCACGCGGGGCGCCGTCGGGATTCGCCGGGCGCTCGGTGCGGGGCGCGCCGTCACCGCGCGGCGCGTCCACCGGCTTGCGTTCCTGGGCGGTCAGCGAACTCGCGAGGAGCAGCGAAAGCGCCGCGGTCCAACCGTACAGCGCCGCGCGGCCGGCCGATTTGCGAGCGTCGCTTTCTGCCGCGACGGGGCCTTGTGGAATTTGCTCTGGGGTGGAGTTCATGGGGTCGAGGGTATACATCTTGGGACAAGGTGACAAGGTGAAGGGGGACGATGGCGGCGGACTTTCCGTCATCGTTTCGAAATGCAACGCCGCCCAGTCTTCCCTTTGTCTGCCGTTTCCTCGTAATTCTCCTCCCCGTTATGGCAGTTCCCCCATTCCCCCTGGGCCGGCGCGCGATCGCGAGATCGGCTCGCGCGTCTTTGGCCGCTGCCCTTCTCGCCTGGTGGGTCGCGCCGCTCCCCGCCGCCGACCTCGCTCAGGCCACCGCCGATCAGGTTCGCGTTGAAGCCACCCGGCCGAATGACGATCCGATCGGCCATGCCTTGCCGCTCGCCGGCCATTGGAACACGGGGTCGCATCCGCCGGAGGATACGTTCGACCCGCAGTACCAGCTCCAGTTGGTCGAGCAGGGGCACCACGTCATGCCCTTCCTGAACATGCCGTCGCCGGGGCCGTTGCCCAAGAAGATGGATTACTGGGAACGCGCCTTCCGGCGGATGGCGACGTTGCATTTACCCTTTGCGCTCATCGCGTCGCAGTGGGAAAGCACGCTGACTTACGACAAGGCTTACCTGGAGCTGCCGGCGGAGCAGAATCCGAACGTCGTCGCGGTGGACGGCAAGATTTTGAAACAGGTCGATCCGTTCGGCCCCGTCCAGCCGTGGCAGGAAGTCGGGCGGCTCTGGGGCGCGAGCGAAGGGATGAGCAAGCTGGCCGAGTGGTATCCCGATCCGCCGAAGGTGCTGCTCATTTCCAACAATGAACACGCCAAGCTCGCCTGGTCCGACGTGGAAAAGGCGAAGCGCTATGTCGACCAGTACGGGACGGGCAAGGACGACGACTTCAAGCGCAAGGTGGTGGCCGACGGATGGATCGAGCGCTATCGCGCGCTGATCGGTTCCTTCCGCGACGGAATCGCCGCTCCGCAGTGGAAACAGAACGCCATCTTCATCGGCTACGACGCGTTCGGGCCGCCGCACTTTGCGCGCATGGGCGGCTGGCGCGAGTACTCGCTCTATGTGCCGGGGCGGATCGATTTCAACCCGCTCGTCTGGGATGGCGGCTCGCCCTCTTTTTACACGCACAACTGGAACGCCAGCACCGACTACACGGTCTGGAGTCCGCAGGTTGAGGCAATGAATTGGGTCTTCATGCAGGAGGAAGCGCTGAAGCTAAACCCGAAGTTCTGGTTTGAGCTCGGCACTTGGGACGGGAGCGTGGACCAGCGCAACGACAAGCGCCGCTTCTACCTCGGCAAGGGCCAGACTTACGACGCCGACCGCTACGGCGGCATGGTCCAGTACGGCATGTGGCTGAACCGCCCGCGCTCCGTGCGGGAATTCCGCGGCTGGACCGAGCGCCGCAGTGTGCAGGGGCAGTACTTCCTCGCGGTCGTCGCGGCCGTGGATCGCGTTTATGCCGACGACGTGCTCACCCGGTTCTGGCGCAAAGGCCAACTCGTCGCCAACACGGCGCACGATCATCCCTACCAGGCCAAAGTCCCCGAGGAGTACAAGGAGAGGCCGCGCTGGTTCGGCCTCGACACGGACCTCGACCCGCCGCGGCCCTGGGGCTATGGGGCGGAGCTGCCCGTCTTCGCGCTCGCCCTGACTCTGGGGCAGGGAGCCGAGCGCGAATGGTTGGTCTACGCGCACTCGCCGCTCGCGACGAGGGACGGGGTCAAAGTGACCATCCCCGGTTATCAGGAAATCACGATAAGCGTGCCGCCGCAGGGCGTGTTTTACCACGTGATCGAGAAGACGCACGAGGCGAACGTAATTGCGGTGCCGAAGCTACCTGTGCCGCCACCGAAGCCCGCGAGAGATATATTGGATATCTTGCCCGGCAGCCCAAAATAGATGGTGTGCCGAGAAGGGTTGGCCAGCCAATCCACATCAACCAAATAAGACAATGCGCTATTGGCCAACTCTTCTGCTCGCCTCGGTCCTCGGACTCGCCACTCCGGTCCAGGCCGATCAACTGGGAGACATGGTGCGGGATGGCACAGGTCGAATCTGGGCCATCCATGGCCGCGAGCTCGCGTGGCTCGAAGGCGACGCCTGGCCGAGTGCCACCGACCAGGCGCTCGATGGGGCGTCTCCCTCCAGTCTAACCGTGTTGCGCGACGGGACGCTGGTCTGCCTTTGGAGCTATGGCGGGCGCGACGTCCCGAAGAGCGTGCTCACGCGGCAGAAAGGCGATGCGCCGGCGCGGCTCACGAATCTCCCCGTGGCGCTCAAAATGGGCCGCGTCCTCGAGCGGGCGGACGGCTCGCTCTTGGTCACCGAACAAGGGCCGGCCGTCGTCGAGATTCCCCTCAAAGGCGACCCGCGGGTGGCGGCGATCCCCGAGGACTTCTTCAAGCCCGGGGCGGGAAAAGATTCCAACGGGCAGCGGGAGTATGCTTCGGTCCGCGCGACGGAGGATGCGCAACACCACGTCTGGCTCTGGGCGTCCGCGCTCACGCCGGCCTATAACGCGAGGGTGCTCAGGCTCCTGGTGAGCTACGAAGACGGCCAGGTGAAAATGCGCGACGTGCCTGAGCTCGACTTTAAGAAAGGAATCTCCGCCTTGTTGAGCGGGGACGAGCGTCACCTTTGGCTGGCGAAGATCGGCGCCGGCATCTA
>DASYIS010000001.1:0-27361 GCA_035997375.1 Chthoniobacteraceae bacterium | reverse complement strand
GACGACTGACGCAGTTAACGCTGCATGGGAACCACGCGCTCGGATTGCCCAGGGAGTTGCTTGGGCCTATCCACGCCTTATCGGGTCCGGATCTTCCACCAGCCAATCCCAAATCAATTCTCGACTATTATTTCGAGTTGCAGGTGGAAGGGGCCGAGCCGATGCGAGAGGTGCGGGTGCTGCTGGTCGGAAGGGGCCGGGTGGGGAAGACTTCGCTGCTGAACGTGCTGCGGGGCGAGAAGCTGGACCCGGGAGAGGAGGAGACGCCGGGGATCACGGTGTTGCCGCTGGACTTGCAATGCGCGCGAGGGTCGGCGACGGCGCATGCGTGGGATTTCGGCGGGCAGGAGTTCCTCCACGGGACGCACCAGATCTTCCTCAGCGAGCGCTGCGTCTACCTCCTGGTGCTGGAGGGGCGGGAAAGCAACTGGGAGTCGGAGACGGATTACTGGTTGCGTTTCATCCAGAGCTTCGGCGGCGAAAGCCCGGTGGTGGTGGCGCTGAACAAGTACGATGCGCACTCATTTACGGTGGACCGCTTTCGGTTGCAGGAGAAGTGCCCGCAGATCGCCGGCTTTGTGCAGACGGACGCCTTAACGGGCCGCGGGATCGCGGAGTTGCGGACGCTGCTGGAGACGACAGTAAACGGGATGCCGGATGTCTGGCTCGGCGTGCCGCGGCGTTGGCACCGGGTGAAGGAGAAGCTGGCCGGGATGCCGCAGAGTTTCCTCGAATACAAAGACTACCAGGCGCTGTGCGTGGAGATGCAGGTAACCGACGAGGGCCAGCAGGCGAGCCTCGCAGAAACGCTGCACCGGCTCGGGATCGCGCTGAATTTCCGCGATCATCAGCGGCTGAAGGAGACGAGCGTGCTGAAGCCGCAATGGGTGACGGAGGGGATCTACGGGGTGCTGCGGTTTTTGCAGAAGCAGGATTGCCACGGCGTGCTGGAGCGGGCGCGGTTGACGCAGGCGCTGCCGGCGCGGGAGTACCCGCCGGAGAAGCACGACTTCGTGATGGAGCTGATGGAAAAGTTCGAGGTAGCCTTTCCCTTGGAACACAAGGAGGCGGGGAAGCAAACCGAGCGCTGGCTGATCCCCGAGCTCCTGCCCGAAGTCCAGCCCGCGGCGTTCACGGAATTCCGCGCCGCGGGGGTGAAGCGGCTGCGGTTTTCCTACCCGGAGGCGCTGCCGCCGGGGCTGCTGCCGCGGTTCATCGTGCGGACGCATGAGATGAGCACGGGGCAGGCGCGCTGGCGCTCGGGGGTGGTGCTGGCGTGGGGCGAGGCGCGGGCGCTGGTGCGGCTGGATCGCTCGCAGCGGCAGGCGACGGTGGAGGTGCGCGGGGCTTCGCTGGAAGAGGCGCAGGGGCTTTTCGATATCATCCGCGCCCACCTGATCATCCTGCACGGCAAGGTGCGGGCGGTCGAGGAGTTGGAGCTGGCCGGCCATCCGGATTCGTGGGTGAGCATGGAAAAGCTGCGGCTGCTCGAGCGCGAGGGGCTCCAGGACACCCGTGAGGAAACGAAGGAGCGGGCCCTGGTGAAGGTCGAGGTGTCGCCGACGCTCGATACGACGGAGAGCAAGGAGGCGCGCGACGCGGGGAGCCCGGGGGCGCCGCGGCCTTTGCGGCTCTTCGTGAGCTACGCGCACGCGGATGAGAAGAAGCTGAAGGGGAAGCTCTCACCGCACCTCACGATCCTGAGCCGGCGCGGCTACATTCAACCCTGGGAGGACAAGCAACTGATCGCCGGCGAGGACTGGGAGGAACGGATCATGAAGGAGCTGGAGGAGGCGGACATCGTCCTGCTTATCTACTCGACGCACTCCCGCGCCTCCGAGTTCGTGCAGCAGAAGGAAATCCCCAAGGCGCTCGCGCGGGCGAACGAGGACCAGTGCGCCCTGCTCGTGGTGCCGCTGGACCGGAAGGATTGGGACGAGGATTTCGCGCTGGAGCAGCAATTGAGCAAACGGATGACGGCGACCTGGAACGCGCAGCCGGTGCTGAAGTTTACCCCGCAAGCCGATGGCTGGCAGGAGGTGGAGCACTCGATCCGCAAGGCCGTGCAGGCGCGACGTGGGCGGCGCGGGGATTGAACCCGGGCCACCCGAGGCGCCAATATGGGCGGCGGACCACGAAGATGGCCGCGATGGTCCAGAGGAAGAAGGACGCGACCACGCACCATTCGAGAATGGCGATGGCCCAGACGGCGGGGCGGGCGAAGGCGTTCGGATTCTGAAAGGAAGCGCCGAGGGAACCCATCAGCGCGTGGGTGAGCACGGTGAGAAAGGCTGTGGAGGCGAGGAGCGCGGCCACGCCGGCGAGGAGGAAGGTCGCGTGGGCCCGGAAGGGATACTTGCGCCAGAACCCGATCGTGAACAGGAGCGCAGTGGCCAGCCAGCTCCAGAAGAAGAGCAGCGCGGCAACGAGATGCGGTTTGAGATGATCCATCGAGGCGAAGGCGACGCCGACCGCGCCGAGCAAGGCGCAGAACCCGGTCGCGATGGCGAGGCGGCCCAGCCGATTGCCAAGGCGACGCCCCAGGGCGATCACCAATGGGAAGAAGAGCGGATTCCCAAGGATGTAACAGCCGTTGATCACGAAGGCCGCGCGCGACAGTTTCTCCGAGCCGAGCTCAGAGACGAAATTGCGCAGCGGGTTGAAGGCGGAGCCATCGATGTTCTGAAAGCAAACGGCCGCCCAGGCCATGCCTCCCCAGATGAGGACCATGCCGGCCAGGGCGAGGCGCGCGCTCCAGATCGGTGAGGTGCAGGGCGGCTTCGAGGTGTGCAGAGGGCGTGGAGGGATGATCCTAGGAAATCGGGTCCGCCGGGTCAGTCGTCACGGCTTGGTCGATGGCGGCCGGGGCGTTGCCGGGGTTGCTCCCGGCTTCTGCTGCGGATTCTTCGGGTCCGCCGCCGCCGCCTTGGCCGACTGCGCTTGAGCTAGGAGACTCAGTGCCCGCTCCTTCATTTCAGGCGGGTTGTTTCGCAGCTTCGTCGCAGACTCGAGCGTCTTCACCGCCTTGTCATACTGCGACATGCGGATATAAAGTTCCCCGAGTTGCACCATCGCCGCGGGAATGAGCGAGGAGGTCGGGTAATACACCGGAATCCTTTCAAGCAAGCCGGCCGCTTCCTCGAGTTTCCCCGCAGCCAGGGCCTGCTGGGCCTTGTCGAAATCCTGCACATCGCGAGGCCGCGGCGCGTCCTGGCCGTACGCTGGAGCACCCAGGAGCGCCGGCCCCGCCAGCACTCCGGCGAGGACCAACCGAACGAGCAAGGAGAGGGAACAAAGCAGTTTCATGGGAGGAGGGAAAGCGAAGCATAGGGCCTCGCTTTGCCGGTGGCGAATTGATCCAATGACACGCCCCGATCGGCCCGATCGGGCGGATACCCTGCTGAAGGCCACGGTAAAGCGCGGAAGGGTGCGTCTCGATCGACCGCTCACCCGGCGCGGAACCGCGGAGCGGGACGAACTTCGCCTCTCCTCTTTTCCTCATTCCCAACCCGCGCGAAATTCGCTCTGCTTGCCGGCCCGGCGTCTGGCCGGCTCTTTCTCTTTCCATGTCCAGTTACATTGAAATTCCCGGCGGCATCACCGCTCCCCATGGCTTCCTCGCGGGGAGCAGCTACTGCGGCATCAAGGCCTCGAACCCCGACCGGCCCGACATGGCGCTCGTCTACTCGCCGCAGCCGACGGTGGTGGCCGGCACCTTCACGACCAATCGCGTGAAAGCCGCGCCGGTGCGTGTCTCGGCGGCGCATCTCCGCTCGCCGGATGTGCGCGCCATTTTGGCGAATGCCGGCAACGCGAATGCCTGCACCGGCGCGAACGGGATCGAGAACGCCAAGCGCATGACGAAGGCCGCCTCGATCGCGCTCGGATTGCGCGAGCGCCAGGTGATGGTCTGCTCGACCGGCCGCATCGGCGTGCCGTTGCCGATCGAGCGGATGGAGGCGACGATTGCGCAGATGCCGGCCGCGCTCACGCCCGACGGCAGCCGGCGCGCGGCGGAGGCGATCATGACCAGCGACACGTTTGCCAAGGAGCTTGCGGTCGAGTTCCAGATCGGCGAGCGCACGGTGCGCATCGGCGGCATCGCGAAGGGCGCGGGTATGATCGACCCCAACATGGCGACGATGCTCTGCTTCCTGACGACCGATGCGGTGATCGCGAAACCCGAACTCCAGCAGGCGCTTTCCGTCTCGGTCGAGCAGTCGTTCAACCGCATCACGATCGACGGCGACATGAGCACGAACGACACCGTGCTCTTGCTCGCGAACAGCCTGGCCGAACACCCGCCGCTCCAGGGCGGCACGCCCGAGATGGAGCTCTTCCAGCGGGCGCTCGACCACGTCACGCGCAACCTCGCGCGCCTCATTGTGCTGGACGGCGAGGGCGTCACGAAATTCGTCGAGGTCCACGTGAACGGCGCGGTTAATCTCTCCGACGCGCGCCGCGCGGCGGAGGCGATCGCGAAGTCCTGCCTCGTCAAGTGCGCGTGGTTTGGCGGCGACCCGAACTGGGGCCGGATCATGGATGCGCTCGGCTACTCCGGCGCGAAGATGCGCGAGGAGACCGTCGACATTTTCTACGATGGCGTGATCGCCGTCCGCTGCGGCATCGCGAGCCACACGCCCTTCGCCATGCTGCAGGAGATCGTCGCCAAGAAAAGCTTCACCGTCACCGTCGACCTCCACCTCGGCGGCGCGGATTACAAGGTCTACACCACGGATCTCTCGACGCGATATGTGGAGCTGAATATGGGGGAATAGCGGAAGTAATCAGTAATCAGTGGGCAGTAATCAGTCCGGAAGCGTCGAAACGCTCCAGTTGTTGCTTGGATGCCTGCCACCTACTGATTTCCGCACTGCTGACAAGCCTGCTCTCCAGATTCGCGCCCACTGATTACTGCTTAACTGATTACTGATTACTTCCGCACCATGCCCCACTCACCCACCGATCGCGTCGAAGCCCTCATCGAGGCGCTGCCTTACATCCAGAAATTCCGCGGCCGGCGCTTCGTGATCAAGTATGGCGGCAGCGCCATGGAAGACGACCAGATCGTCGAGCGCTTCCTGCGCGACGTTGTCTTTCTCCATGCCGTCGGCATCCAGCCGGTCCTGGTCCATGGCGGCGGAAAGGCGATCACCCAGCGGATGCGCGATGCCGGCTTGAAGCCGCGCTTCGTCAACGGCCTGCGCGTCACCGACGAGCAGACCATCCGCATCGTGGAGGAGGTGCTCGATACGCTGATCAGCCCCGGGATTGTGAAGCAGCTCAACGACTTCGGCGGGCGCGCGATCGGCATTCCGGGCAAGCGCGTGCTGCTCGCCAAGCGGCTCCCGCCGCAGTCGGAGGGGAAGGTCACGGCGATCGATCTCGGCTTCGTCGGCGAGGTGGAGGAAGTGCGCCTCGGCGAGGTGGAGCAGGCGCTGGCCGACGGTGCGCTCCCGGTCATTTCACCGCTCGGCCAGGATGCGAGCGGCGCCACGGTCAACGTCAACGCCGACACCGCCGCGGGCACCATCGCCGGCGCGCTGCAGGCCTCGAAGATGATCTACCTCAGCGATGTCCCCGGCATCATGCGCGACCCGCACGACAAGGATTCGCTCATCCCCTCCGTCAATCGCGAGAAGATCGAACATCTCATCGAGGAGGAGATCATCGCCGGCGGCATGATTCCCAAAGTGGAGTCCGCCCTCCACGCGCTCGCGCAAGGAGTGAAGAAGGTGCATTTCGTCGACGGTCGCGTCCCGCATGCGCTGCTGATGGAGGTGTTCACCAACGCCGGCATCGGGACGGAGATCGTGCCGTAGGGGGAAGTAATCAGTCATCAGTAGGGCAGTAATCAGTGCTCGTTCCAGCGAGGGCGCTTCCGTCCACGGATGCCGGACTGATTACTGCCGAAATGATTACTGATTACTTCCCCCTACGGCAGCGCCGGCGCCGCGCTCGGCACGCGCAGGGTCTCGACCTTGCTCCACCAGCGCCGCCGTTCGCGCACCAGGATGCCGACCAGCACGGCCCAGAAAAAGAGCGCGGGGATGGTCCAGGTCAGCGGGTCGAGATAGTCCGGCCAGATCTCGATGATCGCGGGGTAGAAGTTGTAGGAGAGCAGCGCAACCGCCGGCGGATAGAAGACGATGAGCAGCGGAACGACCGCGACAAAATAGACGAAGGCCAGCCGCACGCGATAGAGCAGCAGCGGCAGGACGAGCCAGACGGTGTACTGCGTTGCCCCGCCCGGGGCGATGGTGAGAAACACGGTCCAGACCGCCGCGAGCGTGCCGACCAAGCCGGAGGCGGAGAGTTTGCGGCGGCGCCAGCCGAGGCCGAACGCGACCGCGAGCACCGCGACCTTCAGCACGGTGGCGATCACCGCCGCGAGCGGGCTCGGCGGCCCGTACTGGATGGCGTGGAAAGCCGGCGCGCCCGTGAGATAGAGCAGCCGCGAGATGCCCCACGTCCCCCAGATGCCGCCGTAGTTCAATACGCGCTGGAGAAAGAGCGCGGGCGCGGTGAGCAGGCCCGGACTCCAGCCGGCGAGGGTGACGAGCGCCGCCGTCAGGGCGAACGGCAACGCGCGTCCGCGCGCGAGCCACCAGAAAAAAAAGACGGGCGCGACCAGCACGGGCGCGACCTTGCAATTGGCCGCCAACGCAAACCAAATGCCGCACGCGATCGGCCGCTCATCGGCCGCGGAGAGGAGCGCCGCGCCGAGGAAGACCGCGAGCAGGCCGTCGACGTTCCCGTGAAATCCGGTGACGCCGAGCGCGAGCGGGTTCAGCACGAAGAGCGCGGCGATCCAGCGCCGCCACCCTTCCGCGCGCCGGCAGCGCCGCCAGAGAAAGATTGCGAGCACCGCCTCCGCCAAGATGCCGGGCAGGCGGAGAAAGAATCCGAAAGCCAGCGTGCGGGCTCCGCAGTGGTTCACCAGGAACGCGCACCAGCCGGCGGTCAGCGGCGTGTGATTGAAGAGCGGCGACGAGGCGTACGCGGTCGGAAAATCCGAGTTCGCGAGGGTGGTCCCAAACTCCGAATAGAGATGGATGTCGATCGTCCCTTCCAGCGTGGCGACGAGCAGCTTCAGCCAGAGCGCGAGCAGCCAGACGCCCCAAAAGCCGATCCGCGCGTGCGTCAACGAGCGCGCCGGGGTGGGAGCGAGAGTGGTTTCCATGAAGGGGAGCGGCGGATTTGATTCGCTCCCGACCCGCCATGGCGACGATAATCGGCGCGCGCCCATGGTTTCCTTCCCGTCGAAATATTCCCGGATCGCGCTCGCCGCGGTCGTCCTCTGCGGCCTCGGCGCCCTCAGTTGGTGCGCCACGCACCGCGCGCGGCCGGCCCGCTCCCCGGAAAATGAACGCGTCGCCGCGGCGCGTGCAAAAGCCGAGCCGCGGCTGCGCGAGCTCTGTCGCGCCGCGGAGCTTTCGTATCCACCGGACGCGATTTATCTGCGCATCTTCAAACAGGAGGCGGAGCTCGAGGTCTGGGCGCGCATGAAACACCAGCCGTTCCGCCTGCTCATGACGGTGCCGATCTTGAAGAGTTCCGGCGCGCCGGGCCCGAAGCGCAAGGAAGGCGACCGCCAGGTGCCGGAAGGCTTTTACGCGATCGATCGCTTCAACCCCGACAGCGAGTTCCACCTCTCCATGCGCATCGATTATCCCAACGCCTCCGACCGCATTCTCTCGGACCGGGAAAAGCCGGGCGGCGACATTTACATCCACGGCTCGAACCTGACCATCGGCTGTGTGCCGCTGGGCGACGAGAAGATCGAGGAGCTCTTCATTCTCGGTCTCGACACCCGCGCCGCCGGGCAGAGCTCGATCCCGGTCCACCTCTTCCCCGCGCGGCCGGCCGGCGAAAAATGGGACGCCTTTTACAAGGAATACGCCGAGAGCAACCCGGACCTCGCGAACTTTTGGAAGAGCCTGAAGACGGCGTACGACGCCTTCGAGCAGAACCGTGAAGTGCCGAAAATGAAGGTGGAGAAGGATGGGAGCTACCGGCTGGAGCGGTGAGCCCCTGGGAACGCCAATCTCCTGATTGGCGAGGCTCTCCGCAAGGATCAGGCGATGCAGGGATGCTCCGCATCCTCGCCAATCGGGAGATTGGCGTTCCCAGGGGCCGCGTCGTTTCCGCTTGCCGTGATCCCCAAGCGGGGAAAGGCTTCCGCGAAATGCCCGCCATGCAAAATCCTGCTTCGCTGCGCCGCGTCGGTCTCCTTCTGCTCGCCGGCTGTCTCGTCACTCTGCTGCCGGCCTGTATTACGCGCATCGACCCGGCGGGCAACCCGCTGAAGCCGGTGGATCAACCCGTGGTCGGGACGCACGTCAGCCCGCCGACGCCGCGCTGAGCCGGGGCGAAAGCCTTCAGTTCATGCGGTCGTCGTGGGAAGCGCGCTCCAAGCGATTCGCGGTCGCCCTTTCGAACGGACTCGCTAAGGTCTGCGCCTCCCCTCGTTTTACTCCGTATGCGTTCTCTGTTCTCCCCTCCCCGCGTCGTCGCCGCCGGCTGCCTGCTCACCGTCACGGCCGCCCTCCTCTCGTCCGCTCCGCACGCCCGCGCGCAGGCGGCGAAAAAGGACGACCCGTTCGAGGCGCTCGTCCGCCCGACCGAGGCGCTGACGCCGGAGGAGGAGCGTGTGAAGCTCAAGGTGCCGCCGGGCTTCAAGGTGCAGCTCTTTGCGAGCGAGCCGATGATCAACAAGCCGATCAACATCGCGTTCGATGCCAAGGGCCGGGTCTGGGTCACCTCGAACACCGAGTACCCTTTCCCCGCCACGAAGGATCGCTGGGAAGACGCGCAAGGCTCGCGCGTGCGCGACAGCAAGGACGCGATCAAGATCCTCGAGGACACCGATGGCGACGGCGTCGCGGACAAGGTGACCGACTTCGTCGATGGGCTGAATGTCCCCATCGGCGTGCTGCCGTACGGGCGCGGCTGCATCGCCTGGAGCATCCCGAACATCTGGTACTTTGAGGACACGGACGGCGACGGAAAGTGCGACAAGCGGACGGTGCTCTTCGGCCCGCTCGGCTACGAGGCCGATACGCATGGCAACATCGCGAGCCTGCGGATGGGGCCGGACGGCTGGGTCTACGCGACGCACGGGTTCAACAACCAGAGCCACTTTGAGGTCGCGGCCGAGCGGCTCGCCGGCCGCAAGCTCGGCGACCCCGGCACCGTCATGGACCTCAAATCCGGCAACACGTTTCGCTTCCGCCCGGATGGCAGCGCGATCGAGCAATGGACGCGCGGCCAGGTCAATCCCTTCGGTCTCTGCTTCGATGCGTGGGGCCAGGAATACAGCGCCGATTGCCACTCCGATCCCGTCACGCAATTGCTGCGCGGCTGCACGTATCACAGCTTCAGCCTGGCGCCGGGGCCTCTCGGGTTCGCGCCGACGATGTGCCCGCATCGGCACGGCTCGACCGGGCTCTGCGGTGTGGTCTATATCGATCGCGGCGTCTGGGGGCCGGAGTGGGACGACCACATGATCATCGGCAACTGCGTCACCTCGCGCATCAATCACGACAAGATCAGCTTCACCGGCTCGACGGCGCACGCAACCGAACAGCCGGATTTCCTCGTGCCGGAGGACCCGTGGTTTCGCCCGGTCGACCTCCAGTTCGGCCCCGACCATGTCCTGTACGTCGCGGACTTTTACAACAAGATCATCGGCCACTACGAGGTCGACCGGAAGCACCCCGGCCGCGACCGCACGCGCGGCCGCATCTGGCGCATCATCCCGCCGACGGTGGCTGCGCCGCGTGAGCTAACGAAGGACGAGCAGTTGGCGCAGGGGTGGCGTTGGTTCAACAATCTACCGCAATCCAAGACTTCCGTAAGCGCGGAGACCTTAAGGCGGTTGTTCCGGAACTATGAACCGCAATGGCAGCCGGCCAATTACCAGTCTGCGTTCGGCACGTTGAACGACGCGCAAGCCCATCCGCGCGTGCGCCGCGCCGTGCTCGAGCAGGTCGCGTATCACCCGCTGCTGGAGAACGTCGCGCTCCTGCTGCCGCTCCTCGAGCAGGTACCGAAGGACGATCCCGCGATGCTGCAATCGCTGCGCGTCGCGTTGCGCAACCATCTCCAGGTGC
Source organism: Chthoniobacteraceae bacterium (assembly GCA_035997375.1). GTDB lineage: Bacteria > Verrucomicrobiota > Verrucomicrobiia > Chthoniobacterales > Chthoniobacteraceae > DASYIS01. Next base: position 17,246 of record DASYIS010000001.1, on the reverse strand, counting down.
CCGGCGCCTTGGCGGAACTCGACCGCGTGCACCCCGCGCCGACGCCGGAGTTGCTGCTCATCATCCGTGCCGTCGACACGCCCGACTCCGCCGCGTGGCTGCTCCGCTGGCTGCAGGAGCAGAAGCAACTGCCGTCGGATTTGCCCGAGCTGCTCACGGCGATCGCGCGACAGGTGCCGTCGACCGAGCAAGGCAAATTCGTCACGCTGCTGCGCGAGCGTTTCGTGAAGGAAGGCGCCTCGTCGCTCGACCTGCTGAAGGCTTTCAGCGAAGGGACGGCGGTGAAGGGTGGCGCGCGCGATCCGCATCTCACCGCGTGGGCGAGCGAGATCGCCGCCGGGCTGCTCGCGCAAGTGGAGCAGACCGCCGAGTCCTCGTGGCGGCCGGGCGCCGACCCCGGCGGCAAGAAGAGCGCGAGCCCGTGGGGCATGGACGAGCGCAAAACCGCCGACGGCTCGACGATCCCGATGCTGAGCAGCCTGCCTCCGCCGCGCGGCGTGGCGATCGAGAAGCTCGTCGGCCTGCTCGGCTCGCGCGAATTTGCCTGCCCGCCGGCGCTCGATTTCTGGATCGCCGGCCACCGCGGCACACCGGGAAATCCGCCGCACGAGCTCAACTACGTCCGCCTCGTGAAAGTCCCGGGCGGCGAGGAGCTCATGCGCGCCTTCCCGCCGCGTAACGACATCGCGCAGAAGGTGCATTGGGACCTCGCCGCCAGTGCCTCCACGCCCGTGCGGCTGGAACTGGTGGACGGTGCGAGCGGCGACGGCTTCGCGTGGCTCGCCTTCGGCGGCGTGCAACCGGCGGTCGTGCCGCTCGATTACCGCCCCATTGACCAGCAGCTCGGCGCCCTGGCCGACCTCGTCTCTTCCTACCAGCTCAGCGATCTCGCGGGCCGCGTCGGTACGCAGCTCGCGCGCCCCGGCGTGCGCGATGAAACGGTGCTCGCCCTGGCCACCGCGATCTCGCGTTTTCCCGGCCAGGAAAAGGCGATTGCCACCGCGCTTGGTCAGCTCTCCGGCCTGCCGCAACAGCGCCTCGCCGAGATCCTCGCCTCGACCGAGGCCGGCGCGCGCGAGCTCCTCGCCACTGCGCCCTACAAGCTGACCACGCTCCCCGGCGTGCAGCAAAAAGCGACCGCGCTGCGGGCGCCCGATCTCGTCGCGGAATTCAAGCGGCGCGCGCAAAACGGCACCACCGCCGCCGCGCTTGACGCCATCATTGAGAAGCGCCTCGCCGGCTACACCGCCGCGAAAACCAACGGCAAGCTCAACCTCGCGGCCGGCGAGCAGCTCTTCAACACCATCTGCATCGCCTGCCACCAGCTCGGCGGCAAAGGGGCGAACATCGGCCCGTCGCTCGACGGCGTGAAAAACCGCGGCGCCGAGCGGCTGTGCGAAGACATCCTCGACCCCAACCGCGCCGTCGACCCCGCCTTCCGCCTCCACGTCATCACGCTCAAGGACCAGAGCAGCGTCTCCGGCATGTTCCGGCGGGAGGAAGGCGCCGCGCTCGTCATCGCCGACCCGAGCGGCCAGGAGCGCAGCATCCCGAAGAGCGACATCGTCAAACGCGAAGAAAGCGCCCTCAGCCTCATGCCCGCCGGCCTGGCCGACGCGCTGCCGGAGGACGGGTTCTATGATTTGCTGGGGTGGTTGATGACGAAGTGAGGAGGGAGCTGCTTGAGCAAGGCGCGATGAGCCCGCGAGACGCCAACCCTGGGAACGCCAATCTCCCGATTGGCGAGGATGCAACGCGGTTCCACCGCGGAGCAGACGAATCGTCTGAGAACTTCGCCAAGCAGGAGCTTGGCGCCCCCGGGGAGCGCTGGCACAGCCGCTGGTACATTCCGCACTTCGAGAGCCCAGGCCGAATCCAGCACATCACGCTTCACCTCGCCGACAGTCTGGCCAAGGAAGCGCTGGACCGTATGCAGATGGAGGTAGAGGGACTTCCGTCGAGCAAGCGAAAGGTCGAGCTCCGAAAGAAGGTCGAAGCATGGGCCGATGCCGGTCACGGAAGCTGCATTTTGCGCGATCCCCAGGTCGCCGCCATGGTCCAGGCGACGCTGTTGCACTTCGACGGACAGCGCTATCACCTGCTCGCGTGGGTGGTGATGCCGAACCACGTCCATGTGCTCTTCGAACCGATCAACGGCTGGACGATGGCGAAGGCGGTAGGGTCATGGAAGAAGTTCACGGCTCGGAAGATCATCGAATTTCAACGGCAGGTCCGAACGCCAAACTCTGGGAACGTCGAGATTGGCGATTCTCACGGTTCGGGCGACTGCTCCGCGGCGGAGCCGCGTTGCATTCTCGCCAATCGGGAGATTGGCGTTCCCAGGGGTGGCAATCCCGACCGCGTGTGGCATCGCGAATATTGGGACCGCTTCATGCGGGATGAACGACACCTCCAAAACTCGATCAAGTACATCCACTACAACCCGGTGACGGCGGGCTTGGTTGACTGTGCCGAAGCTTGGGCCTGGGGCAGCGCGCGACTCGCCAATCGGGAGATTGGCGTTCCCAGGGAGTGACCCGCCGCGTGTGTCACCTCCGTAAAATGCATTTGCAACCGGACCTTCTCTGCGGTTTCGTTGGCGGTTTTCTTCAATGATCCAACTTCGCCGCGTCGTCATCACTGGAATGGGTGTGGAGACCCCTGTGGGAGATACCACCAGCACGCTCTGGGACAACATCACCCACGGCCGCAGCGGCATCGTCCCGATCACCCTCTTCGACGCGGCGCAGTACGACTGCCGTTTTGCCGGGGAGATCCAGGGCTTCGACCCGCTGAAATGGTTCCGGAGCACCAAGGAGAGCCGGAAATGCGATCGCTTCACCCAGTTCGCCGTCGCTGCCTCCAAGAAGGCGATGCAGGACGCCGGGCTGGCGGGTTCCGTCGAGGATCCCGAGCGTTTCGGGGTCATGCTCGGCAGCGGCATCGGCGGGCTGCGCACCCTCGAAGATCAGCATACCATCCTGATGACCAAGGGTCCGAGCCGCGTCTCGCCCTTCATGATCCCGATGATGATCTCGAACATGGCGAGCGGCATCGTCTCCATGGAGCTCGGGCTTCAGGGGCCGAACTTTGCCACCGTCTCCGCCTGCGCGACCTCGGCCCACTCGGTGGGTGAAGCGTGGCGGATGATCCAGATCGGCGACGCGGACGGCTTCATCGCCGGTGGCTCCGAGGCAACCATCACGACCCTCGGCATCGGCGGGTTTGCGGCCATGAAGGCACTCTCCACCCGCAATGACGAGCCGCAGCGCGCCTCGCGCCCGTGGGATCGCGACCGCGACGGCTTCGTCATGGGCGAAGGCGCCGGCGTCCTCGTCCTGGAGGAGTTGGAACACGCGAAGCGCCGCGGCGCCAATATTCATGCGGAGATCGTCGGCTACGGGCTGACGGCGGACGCGCATCACATGACCTCGCCGCTGCCCAATCACGAGCAGGCGCAACGCAGCATGCGGATGGCGATGAACCGCGCCGGCATCAACCCCGAGGACGTCGATTACGTCAACGCGCACGGCACGAGCACGCCGGTCGGTGACGAGGCGGAAATCCGCGCGGTGAAAGCCGTCTTCGGCGAGCACGCGAAAAACGGGCTGCTCGTTTCCTCCACCAAATCGATGATGGGCCACCTGCTCGGCGCCGCCGGCGCCGTCGAGTCGATCATCTGCACGCTCGCGATCAAGCACGGGCTCGTCCCGCCGACGATCAACCTCGACCATCCGGACGAGGGCCTCGACGTCGACCTCGTCCCGCACACGGCGCGGGAGAAAAAGATCAAGATCGCGCTCAACAACTCGTTCGGCTTCGGCGGCCACAACGCCACGCTGGCGATCCGGGCGTTCGAGTAGCCCTGGGAACGCCAATCTCCCGATTGGCGAGAATGCAACTCGGTGTAACCGAGGAGCAGTCGAGCCAGCCAGAAACGATCGAGAGCGCGCTGAACTTCGGCGGCCACCGCTACGCCGGCGACCCACGCGGCCGCCCAACCGTAGGGAACGCCAAGCTTCCGAATGGCAAGTTGCTCGGTGCGCGCGACTGCTCCGCGGTGGAACCGCGTTGCATTCTCGCCAATCGGGAGATTGGCGTTCCCAGGACCTACCGCCCCGGCACCAACTCGAACAAAAACCCCTTCAAATACTCCGTCTCCGGGATGGTGCTGATGATCGGGTGATCGGCGCCTTGGGAGTAGATCGCGAGCTGCCGCAGCGTCCGTTTTGCATCGACCGTCGCCTCGTTGATGATCCCGCGAAACTCGCCGCGGTTGACGTGATGCGAGCAGCAGTAGGTCGCGAGGAGGCCGTCGGGATTCAGCAGCTTGAGCGCGCGGAGATGGATCTCCTTGTACCCGCGCAAGGCGTCGCCAAGCTTCTCCTTCGATTTCGTAAACGACGGCGGATCGAGAATGATCAAGTCCCAGCGCTGCGTCCCCCGCTCCTGCGCGGCCAGGTAGTCGAACACATTCGCCTCGATCGCGTTCACGGTCAGGCCGTTGGCCAGGGCGTTCTTGCGGATGGATTCGGTCGCGTCGGCGCTGATTTCCACGGCGGTGACTTCCTTCGCACCGGCCCGGGCGCAGGCCAGCGCGAAGGCGCCCTGGTTCGAAAAGCAATCAAGCACCCGCTTCCCTTTCGCGAGCGCGGCGACGGCTTCGTAGTTGTCGCGTTGGTCGAGATAGAAGCCCGTCTTTTGCCCGCGCAGCAGATCGGCCTGGAACCACAAGCCGCCGGTCTCGATCGGCACCGCGCCGGGGTCTTCGCCCAGCAGCGCGCCGGTCACGAGTTCCATCCCTTCGGCCTTGCGAATCGGCGCATCGTTGCGCTCGAGGATCGTCGCCGGCTGGAGAATCGACGCCAGCACCTGCGCGATCTCCGCCTTGCGCCGGTCCATCGCCAGCGTCAGCGTCTGCAGCACGAGATGGTCGCCATAGCGGTCGACGATGAGTCCGGGCAGCCCGTCGCTTTCGCTCCAGACGAGCCGGCAAAGGTGCTCGTCGATCCCGCGCCGCTTCCGGTAGTCGATCGCGAGCCGCAGCCGGCGCTCGAAGAAATCCGCATCGAGCTCCTGCCGCTGGCGCGAAAACCGGCGCGCCACGATCTGCGATTGGCTGTTGTAAATCGCCGTGCCGAGCAGGCGGTCGTTGCCGTCCTTCAGCGACACCGTCTCGCCGTCTACCGGCCCGCCGAACGCCTTCAGCACGTCGCTGGAGTAAACCCAGTCGTGCCCATGAAAGAGGCGGGAGCGGGGTTTGATGACGAGGCCGGCCATGGAAGGTGGGGCGGAGACGGTAAAGCTTGCCGCCGCCAAGTCAATGACCCCGGCGCGCTTTCGTGCGGCGCCGGAAAGGGCGCGCGCAATCAGCCCTACCCGAAAAACTCCTTCGCCTTCTCAAAGAACGACTTGTGCAGCGGGGCGTTGTCTTCGCCCATCAGCGCCGCGAATTCCTCGAGCTTGCGCTTCTGCTCGGTGTTGAGCTTGGTCGGCACTTCGACCAGCAGGCGGACCATGAGGTCGCCGCGCGCGGTCGAGTTGAGGATCGGCATGCCGCGCTTGGGCATCTTGAACACGCTGCCGCCTTGCGTGCCCGCCGGCACCTTGAGGTCGGCCTGGCCTTCGAGCGTCGGCACGCGGATCTCGCCGCCGAGCGCGGCGGTGGTGAAGGAGACGGGGACTTCGCAGAACAGGTTCTCCCCTTCCCGCTCGAAGACCTCGTGCTCCTTCACGTGAATGACCACGTACAGGTCGCCGTGCGGACCGCCGCGGATGCCCGCCTCGCCGTTGCGCATGGAGCGCAGCCGCGAGCCGTCCTCGATCCCCGGCGGGATCTTGAGCTTGATGCGCGACGGCGCTTCCACGCGCCCCTCGCCGGCGCACTTGCGGCACGGGCGCTCGATGACCTGGCCGGTGCCGCGGCAGCGCGGGCAAGTCTGCGAGACCTGGAAAAATCCGCGCGATGAAATGACCTGGCCGCGACCGGCGCAGTCGCGGCACGTCACCGCGCGCGAGCCGGCTTCCGCCCCAGAGCCGTTGCATTGCGAGCACGACTCGAGCTTCTCGACCTCGATCTCCTTTTCGCAACCGAAGGCCGCTTCCTCGAGTTTGATCTGCAAGTCGTAGCGCAGATCCGCGCCGCGCTGTTTGCCGTCGCGATCCGTCTTTTGTCCGCCACCGAAGAATTGCTCGAAGATGCCGCCGGCTCCGCCGCCGCCGGCTGCGCCGAAGACTTCCTTGAAAATATCGAACGGATCGTGAAATCCGCCCGCGCCGCCGCGCGCGCCGGCACCCTGCGCGAACGCCGCATGGCCGAAGCGATCGTAGGCGGAGCGCTTCTCGGGATCGCTGAGGACATCGTAGGCCTCGCCGAGCTCCTTGAATTTCTCCTCGGCCGCGTGGTCGCCCGGGTTCTTGTCGGGATGATATTTCACCGCGAGCTTGCGGTACGAGCGTTTGACCTCGTCGCCGGAAGCGGTTTTCACCACCTCGAGGATTTCGTAATAGTCGCGTTTGGTCGCCATGGAAGAAACGGTGCGGTTGCGCTTGCGGGGTGGCTTTGCGCCCTTACTCCGCGCCCTTGGAAACGACGACGCTCGCGGGCCGGATGAGCCGGTCCTTCATTTTGAAGCCGCGGCGCGTCTGGGAAATCACGTACCCTTCCTTGATCTGCCGGCTCGCCTCCTGGGCCACCGCCTCGTGGACGTGCGGATCGAATTTCTGCCCTTCCGCCGCGATCGGCTCGACGCCGTTTTGCTTGAGAAAATCCTGCAATTGCTTGCCGACCATTTCCATGCCGGAAAGGATGGCGGCGCCCTCCGGACTCTGGCGGGCCGCCGCGAGGCCGTACTCGAAATTGTCCAGGATCTGGATGAGCCGCTCGAGCAGATCCATGTTCGCGTAGCGGATGGCCTCCTCCTTTTCCCGCAGCACGCGCTTGCGGTAGTTCTCGTGGTCGGCCTGGTTGCGCAGCGCGAGGTCGCGGTAGCGGTCGGCCTCGGCGCGCGCCTGCGCGAGTTGCGCCTCCGGGGAATCGGGGGCCGGCGCCGCGTCGGCACGCTCGGCGCGTTCGACCGCGTCCATGAACGGCTCGGTTTGCGTATTTTCCTGGCTGGTCTCGTTGCTCATTTTTTCCGGATCACGATCAAGGTTACATCATCATTCTGCGGGTAGGCGCCGATGAAATGCCGCCAGTCGTCGGTCAGCCGGGAAATGATCCCGGCCGCGCCATCGGCGGCATTGGTGAGGATCGATTGCATCAGCCTCTCCATCCCGAACTCGTCGCCTTCGCTGTTGAGCGCCTCGGTGACGCCGTCCGTATAAAGGATGAGGCAATCGTCGGGCTCCAGCGTCAGGCTAAAGTCGCCGGTGACTCTATTGAACACGCCGCCGCTGTCAATCCCGATGGCCATGCCCGGCGGATTCACCTTGGTGATGGTGTGGCGGCGCTTGGAATAGTGCAGCGGCGCGTCGTGCCCGGCCCGGCTCAGGGTCACGGTCGACGAATCCTTCTCGAGGATGGCGTAGGCCATGGAAATGAACATGTCCTCCTTGATGTCGGGATAGATCTGCTCATTGACCCGGCGCAGCACGACCGCCGGCGAGGTCTGGTTCAAGGCATGGCTGCGCAGCACGCTCCGGCACATGGCCATGATGAGCGAGGCGGGAATGCCTTTGCCGGAGACATCGGCGATCGCGACCCCGCAGTGGGCCTCGTCCACCGGGACGTAGTCGTAGTAGTCGCCGCTCACCTGGCGGGCGGGAATGTTGATGCCCGCGAGTTGGAAGCCGGCGACGTCCGGCGCATTGGTCGGCAACAGGATGCGCTGGATCTCGTACGCGACCTGGAGATCCTCGTCCATCCGGCGCTTTTCCGCGGCATCGGAGAACAGCACGGCCGTGCTCAGGGCAAAGGCGGACTGCTCGGCGATCGCCTTGAAGGTGGCGAAATCGGCGAGCGTGAACGGCTCGCCCGGCCCGAGGCGGCAGACCAGCAGCACGCCGAGGACGCCGTCGCCGTGGAGCAGCGGCGCGAGCATGGCGGAGGTCAACCCGGGGTTCTCCCGCCGCGCCCACTCGAGGCGCGAGTCGTTGCCCGAGAGCAGGATCGGCTCGCGTTCGCGCCAGACCGCGCCGATGACCCCCTCGCCGGGCTTGAGCGACCGGAGGCGCAGGTAGCTGTGGAGTTGGAAGCTCTTGCCACCCTCGGCGCGCGTCTTGTCGGGGATCTCGAAAAAGGGCGGGCATTCCTTGGAAATGAAGGCGGGCCGCAGCGTGCCGCTTGCCTCGGGCGAGAGATAGAGCGCGCCGGCCGGGCCGCGCAACACCTCGAGCGCGCCGTTCACGATGCGGGCGTGCAGATCCGCCGGGCGCGTCGTCTCGGAGAGTGTGATCCCCATGCCGTGCAGAAAATCGAACACGCGCGTCTCCTCCTGCTCGATCCGCACCCGCGCCTCGTCGAGTTCCTCGATCCGCCGCTGCAGCCGCCGATAAACGATGAAAAAAGTCACACTGCTCGCGACGAGCAGCACAGAGAGAATGGCGACTGCCATGCCGGCTTACCGCACCAGATGCAGGTCCTGCTTGAGATACTCCAGGACGTCCTTGAACTTCTCGGCGTTGGCGGGGTTCGCCTCGATGCAGGCCTCGTGCGCCTCGATCATCGTCTGGGCCTGCTCGGCCTTGTCCACGGCCTGCGCCTCGAGCGGCGTCTGCGGGACCAGCGGCGTCACCGGCGTCGCGGGAGCACCCGCCGGCCCCTCGCCCTCGCCGCCTTCCATGGTGAAAAGCTGATCCAGCCCAAGGTTCGCCAGCAGATCGCGGTTGCGCTCGTTGAGATTCGTCACGCGCAATTCACCCTGCCCGATCTCGCGCAGCCGCAGCGCGATGCCCGCCATCGTCCCCATGAAGGTCGAATCCATGACGGGACACTCCTTCAGGTCGAGCACGAATTCCCGGAACCCGCGGTTGGTCATCTCGCGGGCGAACTCCTTGAGGCCCGTGCTGTTGAGAAACGACCCCCTCCCCTCCACGCGCACGCAGACCGTCCGGTTCCTGGTGCCGACGAGGATGGATGGAGGTTGCGTATTCACGATGGGACAGCCTTGCCGCGTTTTGGCTGGAGTCGTAAGACGCCAGACCGGCCTGGGTTATTCGCCCCCGAAGGGACAACGGCTCAGGCCGCGCGGGTAAAGGTAACTAGCGCCAGAGGTAGGATTGATTCAAGGCAACGATTTTCCCGTTTTCGATCAAAATTGCGCGCCAGGCGGTGACACGTCCATCCTGAAGATAGGGATCGCCAATGACAGAAAATTCGCTCTTGAAGTTTCCCTTGGCCCCTTTGTACGTGCGTTCCTGCGCCTGCACGTAGGCGCCGAGCTTTTCCTGGAAGTACTCGAAACGGAGCGTCAGGTCGGCGGGCCGCTGGGACCTCCACATGAACGTGTAATAGTCGCCCAGCCGCTGCTGGCGGTCGAACCCGGTCACCGCCCCGTAGTTCACCCGGAGCCGCTCGAAGCTGATCATCTCCTCGGCCGTCGCCTTCCACGTCTTCGGGTCGTTGACGAAATTGGTGGTCTTGCGGAAAGAAAATGCGTCATCCAACGCCAGCGGCATCACGTTGGTCTTCGGCAGCAGCCGGGCCGGTTCCTTGCAGTCGCCGGCGGCCGTCAGAGCCAGCAGCGAGCAAGCCAGGAGGAGTCGATTCATCATTGGATGGAGAAGCTACGCCGGGCGCGGGCGGGGTGTCAATGTTCGGACGGTCATCCTAAACTCCCCGGTTCAATTCGGCGAGCACCTCCGGATCGCGCACGTCCGCCCAGTCGCCCGTAAGCTCGATCACCTGCACGTGCGCGCTTTGGCCGAGCGTGCGGATGGCGTCGGTGAGCTCGTATTCGCCGCGCGGCGATTTCTCGAGCCGCGCGGTGTGCGCGAAGATGCTCGGCCGGAAGCAATAGACGCCGGCGTTGTACCACGGGCTCGTCGGCTCCCCGGGCTTTGGCTTTTCGCGGAGATCGGTCATGCGAAAGTTTTCGTCGATGAACACCGCGCCGCCTTTCGCGACCTCGCCGGGGTTGTGCTTCACGCTGACGAGCGCCTCCGCCGAGCCGGGCGCGACGAGGCGGCGGTAGTTCTCCGGCGCGATGAGAATGTCGCCGTACGAAAGCACAAACGCGTCCTCGCCGGCGAACTCCCGCGCGAGATCGACCACGCGCCCCGTGCCGTCCTGCACCATCTGCGTCGTGTACTCGATCCGCACCCCGAACTTCGCCCCGTCGCCAAAGAAGTCCTGCACGACATCCGCGCGCCAGCCGACGACGATGAGGATGCGCTCCACCCCTGCGTCGCGCAGCCCCTCGACAATGTGTTGGAGGATCGGCTTGCCGCGCACGGCGAGCATCGGCTTCGGCAAATCCTCCGTCAGCCCGCGCATGCGCGTGCCGCGGCCGGCGGCGAGGAGGACGGCCTTCGTGGCGAGAGTGTCGGTGGGCATGAGAGGCGGGCAGCAATACCAGCGGGAGGACCCGCGCGACCAGCGCGAAGCGCGAGATTGCCACGACGAGCGATGAAGTTTTCTTCACCCGCTTTGAATACGGCACGGGCTTTGCTGGTCTTACAGGACCGATGATAAGAGCCAATTGTCGGGAGCGTTTCACCGCGGCGGATTTTGACTTCGTAGTGAAGTCGCTCTCCCGCTCCGAGCAAGACTCCACCACGCTGGTGGACCTTTTGACCGATGCCGAGGCGCGCGATGCGATCCTCGATCACCCGCTCCTCTTCGAGCGCATCCTGGAGCACGGCGCGCCGCTGCACATTTCGCCGCAGTTCTACTTCTATGTTTTGATCAGACATGTCTTGAAAGAGACAGGGCTGGCCGATTGCGCGACGAGCGATTACGTCGCCTCGCTGCTGGAGAAATTTTCTCTCCAGGCGCAAATGCGCTCGCCCGCCGACGGGCGCACGGGGCCGGTCCAATACATGGGCGACATGATGGTGGCGCTGCAAAACGCCTCGCCGCGGCAGAGTTTCCTGATCCAGGCGCACATGGGGAATTACGCGCTCTTCATCACCGGCATCTTTCACGAGCGGGTGCAGAGCCGCTCGCAGCGCGGGGCGCCGGATGTCGGCTTCTACGAGGACGTGGGCCGGACGAGCTTCGCCGCGGTGGCGCGGCACGACGTGGCGCGCGCCGGCGGGCTGACCGGCGTCTTCGAATCGCTCGCCGCCGAGTTCCGCCACGTGCGCCTCGCCCTCAATCGCCTGGCCGATTCCCTGCTGCATCTCGATTGCACCCCCGAGCCCCATATCTTCACGCCGTAGCCCCCCTATGAACGCGACCCTCTTCAGCGAAATCCAGCGGCTCTTCGAGCGAACTTACGCGCAGGTCGGGATCAACCTGGAGGATTGCCTCATCGGCCCGGAGCGCTGCGGGAAACTGAGCCGCCTCGCCGGCGCCTCGGCGCGCGAGCTCAGCGTGCTCGCACGCACGTTCCTGCGGGCCGCGGGCGACCGGCTCTACATCGGCATCTACTACTCGCACTGGATGATCGAGCAGCTCGAGAAGCACGATCCGCGGCGCGGGTTGAGCGACGAAAACATCGAGTCGCTCATCGCGTTCGTGGAGGAGATCAATCACGCGCTGCACGCCTCGCTGCAGTTCCAGCGCGGGGTGCGCGAGATTCACAGCGAAGACTTCGCGCGCAACCTCGAGCTCCAGTCGCAGGTGGATACCTATCTCGTGTTGCTGCTGTTCGTCGCCTTCTTCCGGCGCACGCAGAAAGTCTCGCGCACCGATCGCCGCTGGTTGCGATTTCACATGTTTTCGCGACAAAACGCCGGCGCGTACAGCGACCCGAACCTCCGCGGGCGGTACCTGGAAACGTGCGAACTGGCGTCGGATTACACGCGGTTTCTCGACACGCTCAACGGCATGCGACGCGTGCAGGAGATCCGGACCTTCCACGCGCTGGAGTATGCCGAGAAGAAGGGGCGCATCCTGGCGCTGATGCCGGGGAAGAAGGTCGAGGCGCTGCCGCCGGCGTCTTCCTCTTCCTCTTCCTCTTAATCATCCTCTATCGTTCGCTCCGCCATCTCTGTCCGGCGCGGCGAATCCTGGATAGAGGAAGATTAAGATTAAGATTAAGAGGAAGAGGAAGAGGAAGAGGAAGAGGAAGATTAATCACGCGCGGCGCGTTGACTTCCTTTCACGGCGCGGCTTACGCTGCAGGGCTTCATGTTTCACCTCACCATCCTCGCCAGCGGGAGCGCGGGGAACTGCGCGCTCGTGGAGTCCGACGGCTGCCGGTTGCTGATCGATGGCGGGCTCAGCGCGCGGCAGATGGCGGTGCGGCTCGCGGCGTGCGGCGTGGCGCCGGAGTCGATCGACGCGATTCTGCTCACGCATGAGCATTGCGATCACACGACGGGGCTCGATGTCTGGTGCGACCAGTTTTCCACGCCGATCTACTGCAATCGGCTGACGGCGGAGGTGCTGCGCAATGCGCCGCAGGTTGGCAAAAAGGAGCGGAAGAAGGATTGGCGCACGTTTTTGACCGGGAGCGATTTTTCCATCGGCGACATCGCGATTCACGCCTTCTCGGTGCCTCACGACGCGGCGGACCCGTGCGGGTTCATCTTGCATTGCGGCGATGCTTCGCTCGGATTTTTGACGGACCTCGGCTTCGCGACGCGGCTGGCCTGCGAGCGGGTACGCGAGGTCCACACCCTGTTGATCGAGACGAACCACGACGAAAAACTCCTGCAGAACGATCTCCGGCGCCCGTGGCCGGTGAAACAGCGGATCATGTCGCGCCACGGCCACCTCTCGAACGCCGCCGCTGCGGAAGTGGTCGCCGGCCTCGGCGGAAGCCGGTTGCGCCGGGTCGTTTTGGGGCATCTCAGCCGCGACTGCAACACGCCCGAGCTCGCGCTGGCGACGGTGCGGGGGCGTTTGCAGGCGACCGACGACGGCGCGGCGATCGAGGTGAGCTGCGCCACGCACCAACAGGTCGGCGAACGCATGCGCATCGGGCCGACAGGTCCTGAGCTTGCCGAAGGGCCGGTGGGTCCCAAGCTCGCCGAACGACCGACCAGTCCTGAGTTTGCCGAAGCATCGGCGGCGCCGGGCGCGGAACGGGTGCACGAACAGGCGATGTTTTGGTCGGATTGAGAGGGCTGCTGTGGGGCGGCGGGGCCCATAACTCCCATGCTTCCCATACTTGCCATGGCAGCCGCGACGCGCCGCGAATAGGAATGATGGGAAGCATGGGATGAATGGGAAGAATGTCCCCGCTGCCGCCCCGGTGCACGATAGGCAGCCCTCCGACCCAGCCTCAGAAAAATTCTTTATTACGTCCATTGACGCCTCTCTTGTCCACCGTATTGTACACCACCCCGCGCCTGATCTCGCGCGAATTTTTTTCCCATGCGTTCCTTCATCGAGCCCCTCGAAGCCCGTATTGCCCCGGCCACTCTCGCCATCTCTCCGCTCATCGTGGACGAGGGCGACGAAAGCACGCCGGATGCAGATAAAGTCAAGCACATCACCGTGACGCTGGACCAGGCGGTCGCGCAGGACTTCACGGTCCACTACACCCTCGTGGACGGGTCGGCGCACCTCGGCACCCAGTTCAGCCCCGTGGCCGGGCAGTCGGCCGACGGCACACTGACTTTCGCCGCCGGCGCAACCTCGGCCCAGATCGACGTCGTCATCAACGGCAACTCGACGGTCGATCACGACAGCAACTTCACCATCAAGCTCGACAGCGCGACCGGCGGGGTGAACCTCCCGGCGGCGGATGGCCTGGTGACGATCTGGGATGACGACCGCACGGTCGATTTTACCGCGGCGTCGCTCGGCCAGCACGTGAACGAGGGCGGCGTCACCACGCCCGGACAGTTCCAGTACGCGGCGAGCCTCTCGGCGGCCGCGGACCACCCGGTCACGGTCACTTTCCAGACCTCCAACGGGAGCGGCTACAACGACGCGACCACCCTCGGGCCGGCGGCGGATTACACCGCGGTCACCACGACGTTCGTCTTTCAGCCGGGCCAGGTGACGACGACGGGCGCGACCGTCTTCATCAAGGGCGACGCCCTGCCGGGGCCGGATGAAGTCTTGACCGCCACTCTGGGCAAGCAGTCGGCGACCGCGCCCTTTGGCGCGAAGCTCGGCATCGCAACGACGACCTCGACCATCGTGAATGACGACGACGGCGCGGGGCTGCCGGCCCTCACCGCCTCGCTCGTCTCCGACACCGTCAGCACTTCGGAGGGGGGCGTCGCCTCTTTTGGCATCCAGTTGTCGCGCCTCAGCGAGTCGCCGGTGGTCATCACCTACCACACCTCGGACGGCGCCGATCACACGGCGACCGCGGGGCTGGATTACGTGAGCGCGACGAATGCCACCAAGACCCTCGACGGGGTCTCCTCGGACGCGATCCAAGTGACGGTCAACACCGACACGCACGTGGAGAATGCCGAGAAGTTCATGCTCACGCTCGACAGCGCCAAGGTCAACGACATGGCGCTGGACCCCGGCGCGAAGCTGAGCGCCACCGCCACCATCGCGGCCGACCCGCTGCCGAAGCTCGTCTTCGTGCAACTCGACTCGACGACTCATCTGCCGCTGCCGGCGAAGAATGGCGACGTTTCGGTGATCGAGAGCACGCCTGGGGCGACCGGCGCGCGCACGGCGGATTTCCTCGTGAAGCTGGCGTATCTCGACGCGAATGGGAACGTCGACAACAACCACGTCTTCGACCTGACGGAGGCGGACGCGATCACGGTCGACTACGCGACCGCCAACGGGACGGCGATCGGCGGGGCGGACGCAACCTCGGGGGACTACATCTCCAAGACGGGCACGCTGACCTTCGACAAGACGACCACCAACGTCACCGATCCCCAAACGGTCTCGGTGGCGATTAATCCGGACAACGTCTCCGAGTCGAGCGAGACGTTCACGCTCAAGCTCTCGAACGTCCACGGCTCCGCCACGATCGGCGACGACACGGCGGTCGGCACCATTGCCGATTCGAACATCACGCTCACGGTCAATCCGATCAGCGTCTCGGAGGGGAACCAGGGGACCTCCACCGCGGTCTTCACGATCGTCGCCGCGAAGGCGATCCCGGCCGGGTACGATTTGGTCGTCGATTACACGACCAAGGACGGCACGGCCCTCAGTGTGGTCGGCCCGAACCAGGATTACCAGTCGCTCGTCCCCGGGCAGCTCACCTTTCTCTCGGGCACGACTTTCAAGACCCTGAGCGTCCCAATCATCGGGGACACCGTGATCGAGGGGAACGAGACCTTCCAACTCCAGCTCTCGAACGCGCACCTCGTCCCCGCCGGCAGCGCCGCCGGCACCACGGGCACCACCGTCGGCTTCGCCGGCGCCGACGTGGACGGCAACATTCACGGCACCGGGACGATCCTCAACGACGACGGCCACGCGATCAGCGCCTCCATCACGGCGGACGTGGCGACGCAGGCGGAAGGCGCGGCGGGCACGAAGGCGAATTTCACCGTGCATCTCTCGCAGGCGTATGCCTCGCCGATCACGGTCAATTACACGGTCGCGAAGACGGATCCGGTGACCGGCATCGTGGCGAACACCACCGCCTCCTTCGACATTCCGGCCTTCACGCAGAATGCCGCGCTGCCGATCGACTATGTCAATGACGATGCCGTCGGCCACGACCAGACCGTCACGGTCACGCTGACCTCGCTCGTCTCGACCGACAAGACCGCGACGCTCGTGCCGCTGGTCAGCGGGAAGACCGCGAAGACGACCGTCCTCGAGGACGACTTTTACGTGCAGATTCTCGATAAGTCGGTCGCCGAGGGCGCCGCCGGGACGAACGTCCTGCTGAAGTTCCCGGTCCAGTTGGTCGATGTCAGCGGGAACCTGATCAACCACACGCTCGATCATGCCGTCTCCGTGTCGTTCAGCACAATCGACGGCACGGGCGCGACCGGCGCGACCTCGACGGGGAGCGCCGCGGATTTCCTCGCTCGCACGGCGACGGTGACCATCGCGGCCGGCCTGAAAGAAGCGACCGCCGATGTCACGATCCGCGGGGATGTGAACGTGGGCGCCGACGAGACGTTCACGGTCCAGCTCGGCACCCCGACGGGCGGCAAACTGCTGACCACGCCGATCGATCATTCGAAAGCCGTCGGCACCATCCAGAACGACGACGGGGCGACCGCGCCGACCGTCACCCTGGTGCCGCTCGCGCCCGGCGTGGAGGCCGAGACGGGCGTGCCCGGTTCGCCCGCGACCTTCCAGGTGCTCCTGTCCGCGCCTTCCGAGCAACCGGTCACCTTCCAGTACGCGACCAACGTCCTCACTTCCACGAACGGCAACGAGGCGACCCAGGAGGACTTCACGCAGATTCCCGCCAACCCGGCCGTGCCGGCGACCGGCACCATCGCCTCGGGCCAGACCTCCGCCACCCTCTCCGTGCCGATTGTCGCCGACACCCATAACGAAGGCGCGGAGTTCTTTGGCTTCACGGTCTCGAACATCGCCGGCGCGAGCAACGACCCCGCGAGCACGTTGACGGCCCAGGGGACGATCGCCCCGAGCAACCAGCCGACGATCTCGGTCGCGAACGTCTCCGTCCTGGAAGGGCAATCCGGCACGAGCACCCTCACCTTCAACATCCAGCTGAGCTCCGACTCGGACAAGGATGTCTCGTTCATGGTCGAGACACTCGCCGCCGGCGGCACCGCGACCCCGGGCGTCGATTACGTCGCCGTGGACAAGCACTTGGTGACCATCGCGGCGCACACCCTGTCGTCGCAGCAGACGGTCACGATCAACGGCGACACGACGACCGGGGAAGGGAACGAGAGCTTCATCTTCCGCATCAGCGAGCCGGTGAATGCGAAGCCGGCGATCGTGGATGCCGTCGGCACCATCCTCAACGACGACGCCACCTTCACCATCGCGCCGACCGCGACCGTCCACGAGCAGGACGGGACGGCAACCATCTCGATCATCCGCACCGGCGACCTGACCGGCGCGGCGGAGGTGGCATTCTCCACGGTCGCCGGGACGGCGGTTTCCACCGGCGCCTTCCCCGATTTCGTCGGCGGCCCCGGCACGGTGAAGTTCGCGGACGGCCAGGCGAGCGCCGACATCAAGATCACGCTGATCGACAACAATCGCCACGAGGCCAACGAAACCTTCAGCGTGCAGCTCAACAGCGTCAGCAACGGCATCCTCGGCGCTG